>JBBRVC010000012.1:0-42018 GCA_038247205.1 Bacteroidales bacterium | reverse complement strand
TCATCACACCCCGGATGTACCGAAGCAAATATGAGTGAATTGGTTACAGAGGTTAAATCATTAGGTCTGAGGCCGGAGCAGGTTCAGGACTTTACCCCAACACCTATGACGCTTTCAACACTTATGTACTATACAGGAGTTGATCCATACAGTGGCAGGAAGGTTTTCGTTGCAAAGAGTAGTGTTGAGAAGAATCGGCAGAAGGAGTATTTTTTCTGGTATAAAAAAGGACCTGTTTCAAAAAAATCCTCTGGTAATACCAGATTTAAATGAGTCATAAACTTTAAGGTATCATATCAGGTTCTCCTCTTAATAGTTCGTTTTAAATCTGAAATAAATTACCTTTGATATATACGAAGCAATTCAGTTATTTTTTCAGAAAAACTAGCCTATTTGATGTCAAAAGCCGGACATATTTTCTATTTAAGCCTCCTTGTTGCAATTGTTATTTTAATAACACTTGCACTCATTTTTAAGGGGTTACCATATTACGGAATCAGTATGGAAGAAAGGGTTTTTCATGAAGATCATACCAGTCTCAAACCAAGCGGAACAATAGGACATGGCATTGGTATTGCCGGATCGTTATGTTTGATTGTTGGTATGGGTTCGTACATGGCAAGAAAAAGATATCGCATTCTGTCTAGGGTTGGATTATTAAAACACTGGCTTGAGTTTCATATCTTCCTTTGCACACTTGGCACCATTCTGATTCTCTTTCACACCTCATACAAGATAGGTGGTCTGGTTGCAATAAGTTTCTGGAGCATGGTGGCAGTATTTATTAGCGGAATAATAGGGAGGTTCATTTATATTCAGATTCCACATTCGATTGAGGGCAGGGAACTTAGTTTAAATGAGGTTAAAGGGCTAAAGAGCGATTTTGCCGGCATTTTAAGAAGTACCTATAATCTGGATGAAAAAAGTTATGGAATCTTAGTTGATTCATTAGCAAACAAGGTTGGAATATATAAAAAAAATACTTTTGGAAATTATTTCAGAAGAAGACTGGATAGCAGGTTTACCATAAGATCGGTGAAGGATGCATTGAAGGGAAACCATCTTTCTTTAAGTGAAATTAAAAAATTTATTAGCCTGGTAAAAAATGATATCAGGTTGAACAGCAGAATTGAACGACTGGAAAGAATGCAGAATTTATTCAAATACTGGCATGTGGCTCATTTACCATTTGCACTTGTGATGCTTATTATTATGTTTATTCATGTTGGGGTGACTCTTTTGTTTGGATACAGGTGGATCTTTTAATATATGGAACAACAGGCTGAAAGTATAGTAATCTATTTTGTAGCAATTCTACTTTGCGTAGTTGTGGTATCAATTTATCTCAATAAAAAGAGGAGGGAATCAAAGATAGTTGAGGAAAAAATCAGGAAGGCAAAGGATGAAGGTCTCCATGAACCCGTTTCGTTGCACCCTGTTGTGGATGTTAATGCTTGTATCCAGACAGGAGCTTGTATTGCAGCATGCCCTGAACATGATATTCTCGGGATCAGAAACGGCAAGGCAACAATTATTAATGCGTCTCAGTGCATCGGGCATGGTGCCTGTTTTCATGCATGTCCGACAGAAGCCATAAGCCTTAGGATTGGCACAGAGAAACGCGGAGTTGAACTTCCTCATGTTAACCAGAATTTCGAAACGAATGTTCCCGGAATATTTATCGCCGGAGAATTAGGTGGCATGGGCCTGATTAAAAATGCAGTTGAGCAGGGCCGACAGGCTGTCGAAAATATTTGTAAGTCATTTGATAAAAACCATCCAGCTACTTATGATATTATTATTGTAGGTGCCGGTCCTGCAGGAATATCCGGATCGCTAACCGCAAAAAAGCATGGGCTAAAATTTTTGTTACTGGAGCAGGATACTCTTGGAGGTACGGTTTTTACTTTTCCAAGAAAAAAAATAATAATGACCTCTCCGATGGATTTGCCTCTTTATGGAAAAGTCAAACTGTTTGAAACATCTAAGGCTGAATTATTGGATCTGTGGCAGACTGTCCTACGTAATAATAACATTACCGTTTCAGAAAATTCAAAAGTAGAATCAATTATATCTGAAGAGGGAATATTTAAGGTAACCACAATTAAAGGTGATCATTATTCATCTGCCAGAATTCTTATCGCCATAGGCCGGAGAGGAACCCCGAGGAAACTAAACGTTCCAGGTGAGTTGAAAGAAAAGGTCGCTTACAGACTTCTTGAACCTGAAGCAATTTCAGGAAAGCATATTATTGTAGTTGGCGGGGGAGACTCAGCAGTAGAATCGGCACTACTTCTGGCAGATCAGAACCATGTAATTCTTTCATACAGGAATGAAGTATTCAACAGAATTAAACCACTTAACAGTATCGCCTTGAATAAAGCTATGGCAACCGGGAAAGTTGAGGTAAGACTTAAATCAAATCTTATCTCGATCGGAGAGGAGGTGATATCTCTCTCGGGAGCAAATGGTGAACATCTTGAGTTACCGAATGATCTGGTTTATATATTTGCCGGAGGAGAGTTACCAACCCAATTCCTTGAGAAAGCAGGAATAAAGATTACTAAGAAATTTGGAGAGACAGTTATGAAGCATTAACTTAGTAAAATTGAAATTTATCTCAATATTATCTTGAAGTTCAGTTTAATCATATTAACCATTCTTTTTTCGGCTTCTGAACTAAATGCTCAATTGTCTCCGGGGATCTTGTCAAATGCTCATTCAAACCTTGAAGGAATCTCCAATTGTACTCAATGCCATGTGCTTGGTAGCAAAGTGACTAACGAAAAATGTCTTACTTGTCATACTGAAATTCAATCAAGAATCACTCTTCATAAAGGATATCATTCATCCTCTGCAGTTAATGGAAAACAGTGCTCTCTCTGCCATAGTGAACATAATGGGAAGAACTTTCAGATTATAAGATTCGATACAGCAAAATTTGATCATAATCTAACAGGCTTCAATCTTTCCGTCCCTCATGCAAAACAGGTGTGTAAAGCTTGTCATAACTCCCAATATATCAGTGATCAGAAGATTAAAGCCAGGGAAAACACATTCTTGGGAATTAGCCGGGAATGTCTGACCTGCCATGCTGATTACCATCTCAGAACTCTATCATCATCATGCCTTAATTGTCATACTGAGCAAAATTTTGTTCCCGCCTCAAAGTTTAATCATGTTTCTGCAAAATTCCAGCTGGCAGGTAAACATAAAAGTGTCGATTGTATAAAATGCCATAAGATTGAAATTATTGAGGGTAAAAAGTTTCAGCAATTTCGTGGTATAAAATATAGTAATTGTACCAGTTGCCATACAGATCCTCACAAGAACCAATTCGGACAAAATTGCCGGCAATGCCATAGTGAGGAGTCTTTTCAGGTTGTGAGCGGACTGAAAAATTTCGATCATAATAAAACAGATTTCAAACTTGAGGAGAAACATTTGATCGTGAACTGTAAAGCTTGTCATAAAACAAAGTTCACCGACCCCTTAAAACATGATCGTTGCATAGATTGCCATACCGATTATCATAACAGGCAGTTTGTAAAGAACAACGTTACTCCTGATTGTTCTGAATGTCATTCTGTTAAAGGATTCACATTATTTTCATATACAGTTGAAAAACATAATTCAAGCCGTTTTCCGCTACATGGTGCGCATTCGGCTACTCCTTGCTATGAGTGTCATAAGAAACAGGAAAAATGGAGTTTCAGAGAAATTGGGTTTAACTGCAATGATTGTCATCCAGATAATCATAAATCATTTATTCATACAAAGTATTATCCTGATGCAAACTGTAAAATTTGCCATACTGAAAATCGTTGGAATGAAGTAAGCTTTGATCACTCAAAAACTGATTTTAAATTGTCAGGAGCCCATGCCCTGACCGATTGCAGAAGCTGTCATTATAAGACTGACTTGAATGGTATTGATAAACAGCGGTTTACCGGATTGTCAAAAGATTGTTCTTCATGTCATTCTGACAACCATTTTAAACAGTTCGAAAAGAACGGAGTTACTGATTGCGCTGCTTGCCATAGAACAGAAAATTGGAAAGCATCGGGTTTTGATCATAACAAAACAGCATTTAAGCTCGACGGAAAGCACATAAATGTTGTCTGTGCCGGTTGCCATAAGCCGGTGAAAGAAGGTTCAATAATATTTGTTAAGTATAAACTAAAAGAATTCAGATGCGAATCCTGTCATTTTTAATACTTTTCGCAATTCTTATCTTTGCCAAACAAAAGATCAGCTCACCGCACGGTCCGGAATTCAAGATCAGTTGTGAAAAATGTCACAGCCCGAAAGGCTGGCAACTGGATAGAGAAATCTATTCTTTTGATCACAATTCAACCAAACTCCCTTTGACAGGCCAGCATGCTGAGCTTAGCTGCAAATTGTGTCATTCTACCCTTATTTTTTCTGAAGCTAAAACTGAATGCAACCAATGTCATAATGATATACATCAGTATACTGTAGGCCTGGATTGTTCCCGATGTCATTCAACTGCTTCATGGCTGGTAAATAATATTACGGAAATTCATCAACGCAGCCGTTTCCCGTTGTTGGGGGTACATAGAACTGCTGATTGTTATGATTGTCATAAATCAGAAAATCTGGCACGGTTCGACGTAGTTGGGATTAATTGTATAGACTGCCACCGAGAGGAATATATGGCTACAACTAATCCTGGCCATGTCGAAGCAGGATTTTCAGAGGATTGTTCAGTTTGCCATTCTGTTACTGCATTTCAATGGGCTGGTGCCGGTTTTAATCACAACTTTTTTGCTCTTGTCCAGGGCCATGCCGGCTCAAAATGTACTGATTGCCATTTTACCAGTCGATATTCAGATGCGAGTCCGGAATGTAATTCGTGTCACCAGACGGAGTATAATAATACCACTAATCCAAACCACCGGACCTTAAGTTTTTCTATGGACTGCAATCAATGTCATACTTTAGCTCCTGGCTGGAAGCCTGCCTTATACCAACAGCATGATACTCAATTTTCAATTTACTCGGGAAAGCACAAAGGGGAATGGGATTCCTGCACTGATTGTCATTCAAATACGTCCGATTATTCTCAGTTTACCTGCCTCAATTGTCATGAACATAATAAAGCGCGCATGGATAGTGAACACAGAGGTGAGTCCGGTTACTCTTATGTAAGTGCAGCATGTTTAGGATGCCATCCCAGAGGAAACTCAGATTGATATTATCATGAAAAAAAGTATTGGAGTAATACTGTTGTTGCTGATTTGTCTCAAGCTGACTGCCCAGTCCGGAAGAGTGAATATTTCCGGACAGGTATCGTTCATAAGTACACAGAATATCTATGTCAAATTTAAATCAACTGTTGGAATAACTCCCGGAGATACTCTTTTTGCTCAAGACAATGGCCAGATGGAACCTGCCCTTACTGTCAAAAGTCTGTCCTCAACATCATGTGTATGTTTAGCTATTTCAGGAAAAAGTTTTACTATAGCTCAGCTTCTAATTGCAAGAGTAGACCCCGTCAGTAAAAATGAGGAAAAAAAGGGGAATGAACCTTCTGTTAAGGAAATAACAATACCTGTTATTGTTGCTGATTCATCCTCCACCAAATTGGAAACAACGGATTTTAAACAAAAAATCAGGGGAAGCATTTCTTTGAATTCATATACTGATAATTCGAATACAGGCTCAACTAATTCCCAACGATTTCGTTACACCTTATCTTTCGATGCGTCCAATATTTCTGACTCAAAGTTTTCATTTGAAACATATTTGTCGTTCAAACACAAAACCGGCGACTGGCAGTCTGTAAAAGATAATGTTTTTAATGCTTTGAAGATATTCAGTCTTGCAATGAGATACGATCTGAATAAAACTACGCAAATACGTCTGGGAAGAAGTATTAACCGTCGGATATCAAGTGTTGGTGCAATAGATGGATTGCAGTTTGAGAAAACTATAAACAACTTTACTTTTGGTGCTGTTGCAGGATCGAGACCTGATTTTACAAACTATGGATTCAATCCGAAATTGTTTCAATTCGGTGCTTTCGCATCATATAATAACAAAACAGTTTCAGGTTTTTCCGAAACCTCTCTTGCTTTCATGCAGCAGATGAATAATTCCAGGACCGACAGGAGATTTCTATATCTGCAACATTCTAACACTCTTGTAAAGAACCTTTACTTTTTTGGCACCCTCGAAGCCGATCTTTTTCAAGGAAGTACAGCTACATTGAATACCGCGGTTTCCCGCACCAGTTTTAATCTTACCGGGCTTTACGCATCACTTAGTTTCCGGCCTGTCAGGGCTCTTTCATTATCCGGCTCATATGATGCAAGGAAGAATGTGATATATTATGAGACATACAAGACCTTTGTTGATAGGATCCTTGAAAATGAACTCAGACAGGGCTTCCGGTTGCAATCGAATTATCGCATTTTCAGAGACCTTTTGTTCGGTTTACAGGCAGGCTATCGATTTTTAAAATCTGATCCTCGTCCTTCAAGGAACCTGTATGGTTTTCTAACTTATAATCAGGTTCCGGCTATAGGTGTTTCAGCAACCATTTCGGCCACGTTACTTGAATCGGGATATATAAATGGCAATATTTACAGTTTAAACATTTTGAGGGATTTTTTAAAGGGAAAAGTTCAAACTGGGGTGGGTTACAGATATGTTGATTATACTCTTCCCGAAAATTCAGGGAATCTTATGCAGAATATCGGTGAAGCAAGTCTGTCATGGCAGATCCTGGATAAATTGTCATTTTCAATAAGTTATGAGGGTACGTTTGAGAAAGACTACCGTTATGACAGGATTTATTTTCAGATCAGAAAGAGGTTTTAATTAAAAACCGGGACTGTAAACAGCCCCGGTACTTCAAATTAACCATTAACCAATTAACCAATTAACCATCATTTTCATTCGTATTCCTTTAAGATATTCTTAACATCGTCGGGAGCAACCCTGCCATAGGTTTTGTCGCCCACCAGAACCACAGGGGCAAGTCCGCAGGCACCCACACATCGAAGACTCGAAAGAGAGAACTTGTTGTCTTTAGTTACCTGACCTACCTGAATACCCAGTTCTTTCTTGAATTCATCAAGCACTTTTTCACCGCCTCTTACATAACAGGCCGTCCCCATACAGATGCTTATAGGGTGCTGCCCTTTGGGTGTCATTGAGAAGAATGAGTAGAATGTTACCACTCCGTAAATTTTGGCAACAGGCACATTCAGATTATCAGAGATAACCTCCTGTACTTCGGCAGGGAGATAGCCAAAATGCTCCTGACAACTGTGAAGAACGTTTATAAGCTCCTGAGGATCATTATTAAATGTAGTACATACCTTTTTGATATACTCTACATCCTCTTTCCTTAGTTCAATTTTTATACTTGACATAAACTTAAAATTTATGGTTGTTTGAGTACAACTCTAGTGTTTAATTATGATTTTTTTCTTTTTATCAAAATAGCTTGTATGAAGCAGATGGTGAGCTTTTTCACTGTTTGGCGCCCCAAGGAACTCTTCATAAAGTTTTATGATGAATGGGTTCTCATGAGATTTCCTTAATGGTTTCGCTTTGTCTTCAGCATAAATTGCCTTTGCTCTGGCTTTAATAATTTCTGAGTTACCATGATGAAGTGGTTGTCCGCCACCTCCGATACAACCGCCGGGGCAGGCCATAACCTCAATAGCATGATATAGAGATTTTCCTGATCTCACATCGTTCAGAAGTTTCCGTGCATTCCCAAGACCATGTGCAATACCGATCCTGATTGGAGTTCCGTTAAAATCAAGAGTTGCCTCCCGCACACCTTCCATACCACGAAGCTCAGTGAAATCGATCCGTTCAAGCTTCTTGCCTGTGAATATTTCGTAAGCCGTACGTGATGCTGCTTCTATTACACCGCCCGTTGCGCCAAAAATCACCGATGCTCCGGTCGATTCTCCAAGTGGGGAATCAAAATCTTCATCGTGGAGTGTTTTAATGTCGATATTTGCCTGCTTTATAAATGATGCAAGTTCCCTGGTCGATATTGAAAAGTCAACATCAGGGTTGTTATCAACTGCAAACTCATCTCTCTGGCATTCGTATTTCTTTGCAAGACAAGGCATTATGGAAACAACAACCATATCTTTCCTGTTGATCCCGATTTTGTCGGCAAAGTAGGATTTGGCAATTGCGCCAAACATCTGTTGTGGTGATTTTGCTGTAGAAGGAACATCCTTAAGATCAGGGAATGCATGTTCAAAGAAGTTTACCCATCCGGGGCAGCATGATGTAAGCATTGGGATCCTTACAGTTTTATCTCCTTCCAGATGGCGCTTTAGTCTGCTTAGCAGTTCCGTGCCCTCTTCCATGATCGTAAGGTCAGCTGCGAAATCAGTGTCGAATACATAATCAAAACCCAGAGCTCTTAGAGCAGCTACCATTTTTCCTGTAACAGAAGTGCCTGGTTCCATACCGAATTCTTCACCCAGAGCAACCCTTACTGCCGGGGCTGTCTGAACAACCACCGTTTTCGTAGGATCGACCAACGCTCTCAGAACATTTGGAACATGATTCACTTCAGTAAGTGCACCTGTAGGACATACAGCAACGCACTGACCGCAGTAAGTACATGTGGAATGCTCAAGGTTTTGTTCGAAAGCGGGAGCAACGGTGGCCATAAATCCGCGGTTAACAGCTGATAAAGCTCCGACGGTCTGTACATCATTGCACATTGTTTCGCACCTGCGGCACATGATACATTTATCAAGATCCCTGATTATTGAAGGTGAAGTATCTTTTCTGTAGGTTGAAACTTCAGCGAATTCAGCACCGGGTATTTCTCTTATGCCAAGCTTATGAGCCATTGCCTGAAGCTCACAATTACCTGATTTAGAACATATCAGACAATCCTTTGGATGGTCTGACAAGATGAATTCCATAACTGTGCGACGGGCATTAAGAACCCTCGGAGTATGAGTTTTTACAACCATGCCTGCTTCGCAGTTTGTCGAGCAGGAAGGAGCAAGATTCCGGCGGCCCTGAACCTCAGCAACACACACCCTGCAACCACCCGGTTTGTTTTCAATATTAAGGTCGTGTAAGTGCATGTAGCATAAAGTCGGAATATCTATTCCCAGTTCTTTTGCCGCTTTGAGTATTGTAGTGCCTCTTGGCACTTCAATTTCTTTATTATCTATAGTGAGCTTAATTTTTTCCATTGTTCTTGATTATCTGATAAATACTGCATCAAACTTGCATTTTTCCATACATGCCCCACATTTAATACAGATCCCTGCATCAATGAGATGTACCTCTTTCCTTTCGCCTGAAATGGCATTTACAGGGCAAACCCTTGCACATGCCGTACATCCGACACAGTTTTCAGCATTAATGACATATTCCATGAGGTTGCGGCACTGGCCGGCAGGACATTTTTTGTCTGTGACATGTTTCACATACTCATCATGAAAATTATCCATCATTGAAAGAATCGGGTTCGGGGATGTCTGGCCCAGACCACACAGAGAAGTATCTTTAATAACGAGGCTCATATTCTTCAGCCGGTCAAGGTCAGCAAGAGTTCCCTTACCATCGCATATCTGGCCAAGCAACTCATGAAGTCGTTTATTTCCGATGCGGCAGGGAGCACATTTTCCGCATGATTCTTCAACTGTGAATTCGAGAAAGTATTTTGCCATTGAAACCATACAATCATCTTCATCAAGAACGATCATAGCTCCGGAGCCCATCATAGAGCCGGCTGCGATAAGGTTATCGAAATCTATAGGCGTGTCAAGATGTTTTTCAGTAAGGCAGCCGCCTGATGGCCCGCCGGTCTGAACGCCTTTGAACTTTTTGCCGTTCCTGATACCGCCGCCAATTTCAAATATTACTTCGCGCAGTGTTGTTCCCATTGGTACTTCAACCAGTCCAACATTATTAATCTTTCCTGCCAGTGCAAAAACTTTTGTTCCTTTTGATTTTGCAGTTCCTATACTGCTGAACCATTTTGCGCCTTTTAATATAATAGCGGGTATAGAAGCATATGTTTCAACATTATTAACGTTAGTTGGCTTATTCCTGTAACCAGATTCCGCAGGGAATGGCGGTTTAACAGTAGGCTCGCCACGAAGACCTTCCATGGAATGAATAAGAGCAGTCTCTTCACCACATACAAAAGCCCCGGCGCCGTAACGCAATGTTATATCAAAATTAAAACCTGTACCAAGTATATCATTACCAAGCAAACCTGATTCATTTGCCTGCCTGATCGCTATTTTCAAACGTTCAATTGCCAGAGGATATTCGGCACGAATGTATATGAGACCATTACTCGCTCCTATACTGTAACCGCAAATTGCCATAGCTTCAAGTACCGAATGAGGGTCGCCTTCAAGAACCGAACGGTCCATAAAAGCTCCGGGGTCGCCTTCGTCAGCATTACAAACAACATATTTTTCATCGGAAATATTCTTGCTTGCAATCTCCCATTTCAGACCGGTTGAGAAACCGCCTCCACCGCGTCCGCGCTGGCCCGATTCCTTCACTTCCCTGATCACATCCTGTGGTGTCATTTCAGTAAGTACTTTACCCAGAGCCTGATATCCATCACGGGCAATATACTCATCAATGTTTTCAGGATTGATAAATCCGCAGTTGCGAAGTGCAATCCTGAGTTGTTTTTTATAGAATCCCATGTGTTTGGAATCAGCTACAGGCATTTTATTTATCGGATCATGATAGAGCAGCCTTGTTATTTTTCTTCCTTTTATGATGTGCTCATCAACAATTTCCTGGGCGTCTTCAGGTTTAACCTGGACATAAAATGTATTGTCGGGCATAACCTTTACAATAGGTCCTTTTTCACAAAATCCAAAACACCCGGTAAGTATTACCTGAACGGTATCCTGCAGACCTTTTGCTTCCAGTTCATCTCTTAAATTGCAGACAATAGCATCACTTTCAGATGCGTGACAGCCTGTGCCACCACAAACCAGAAGATGCATACTGTATTTTGACATATTACTCCTCCTTATTCGTTTAAATCAATTGTTTCATAATTAACAGGGATGATACCATCTATCAGTTCACCTGTTTTGATATATTTCTCAATTACCTGGTCGGCTCTTTTAAGATCGACAAATCCGAAAACAACCGGATCCTGCCCCGGAAGCTTAACTTCAATTGTAGGTTCCGCGTAGCAATATCCCATGCACCCTGTTTGGGTGACCACTGCTTCAATATTTCTTCTTTGAAGCTGTTCCAGAAAGAACTCCATTACTTCTTTTGCCCCTGATGCAATGCCACATGTTGCCATAGCAACCTTTATCTGGACATGATTCTCAGGATCAATAGCTTTAATTCGGATGTCCATCCCGGTCTTTAATTCTTCGCGTTTCTTTTTGAGATCCGCAAGCGACATGATTTTCGACATACTCTGTTAATTTAATTCAATTGATCTTATTGTGATTATTATATTATGACACCATTACCGATGTCTGTTATTTACCTGTTAATACCTGATACACAAATTTCTTTAAGGTTACTGCTTATCATTGTTCCAATCATATTTAGCAACTCGTAACCATTCAATATTCCTATTTCCAGGAATTCTTTTGTTTCCTTTGTTGAAAAGCTATATTCTCCGGTGTCAGTTTTGTGGATGTAATTAAATTCGATTCCCGGATTGGCAGCTATCAAAATTGTAAGAACACCTGAAATATCGCCCAGAGGCTGCCTGTCGAAATGGGAGAGGGAAAAAGAAGCAACAACTGTTGTTCCCTTGTTTACTTCCGAAGATATATTCAGATCTCCGCCGGTCAGATTTGCATGGTATTTAAGAAGTGACAACCCCATCCCGATATTTCTTGTTGTACGAGTTGTAACGAAAGGATCAGTTATTTTACCAAGCATCTCTGCTTTGATTCCCAGGCCATTATCCTGAATTTTTATAATGAAAAGATCCTCAGATTTTGATTCATTTATCACTATTGAAATCTCTGTAGCCTTAGCTCTGATTGAGTTTTGAACAATATCGAGTATATTTAGTGATAAAGTCTTCATCGTGTTATCACCCTTCTGTTGTTATCTCCTTTAAATGCCATCTTAATTTCTGAAAAGCAGGGGCTGTCAAGGAAAAAATTACTAAATGCAGTTCCAATATGTTCAGGAACATGTGAATCAGAATTAGTTACAAGAGGAAAAGCATTGATTTCAGGATGTGCAGCTGAAAATATTTTTGGTGTACTTCTGCGCGATATTTCAAGCGCATCGGCCTTAAGTCCGGCCGGTAAAAACCCCAGCTGGCTGTAAATGCTGTTCTTCATTCTGTCGATATGTGCCGGAATAAATAATCCATCATGATTGCGGACAAAAATTTCCAGTTCGCCTATTGAGACGTTTATTGCATTAGTCAGAAGTCTCTCTTCCGTATAAACAATATTTTCCTCTTCATCAATCTGAACCTGATCTCCAAAGAACAAAGGATTATTTTTTATATCCGGAAGGTTTTCATCAAGAAATTCCTGAAGAATGTTTAGTGTATCAGTATTTTCAAAGAACACAAGGCAATGTACCTCTTCTTTTGTTGTAACTTCCGCGCCCAGCAAGACGTATATTCCTTCTTTTTCAGCAAGTTGGCTTACAATTTTGCAGTGCCTTGTTGTGTTGTGATCGGTAATTCCAATAATATCAAGTCCTTTCACTAAAGCTTCGGCTACTATATTACGCGGGCTCATTTCAAGATCCCCGCATGGTGAGAGGACCGTATGAATGTGAATATCAGCCCGGTAGATATTCATTATTGTTTGATTAAATCATATAAACGACCTGTAATTTTAAAAGTATCTGAATCACATGACAATATCGGGATATTTTCAATATTACTTTTATTAATTGTTTCATTTTCAGGAATAAGATCTTTTACTATAATTATTCCTGCCAGATCTTTCAGAGAGGCCACTGCAACAATATTAGGGTGAGTCTGAACGGTTATCCAGACCATGCCTTCGTTTGCATTTCCCATTACATCGCTGAGGAGGTCAGAGACATATCCTCCCGTTATTTCATTATTTAATCCATTATGTCCTGAAATGACTTTAAGGTTCAGGGTTGAAACCAGATCAGTTATTTTCATCTTCTGCTCCTATTTTATTGCAATTTTTTTCAAGCCTTTCATGTCCCCAGATGCTTTCAGTTATTCTGAAGGCATGATCCTGGCTTAAAAGGTTCTGTTTAATCATCTGCTGTTGTATGAAAACACAATGCGTCACCTGTGCATTACCCTGCACAATATCCTCGGCCAGTGCCTGGCAGTCGGGTGCGCCACAGCCTGCACAATCGAAGCCCGGAAGAAAACACATCATTCTGCGTTTACGTTCCATTTTCTTTAAGGCCACCGAAGTGTCTTCATCGAGTTTTTCAATAGGTCGTGCCTCGATATTCCCCAGGAAGCTGTGCTCTTTTAAATTTAAAAATCTATCAGTGAGCTTTACAACATGATCAGTCTCCCTGGCCTCATAAGAGGCTGCCAGATTTTTAAGTCTCTCAACAGTTAAAAATCTGTTTCCGGTAATAAGTATGCCACCTGCACACCCTTCATCGCAAGCTCTGAGTTCAAGAAAATCAATGCCGTCAAGTTTGTCATTTTCAACACTTTCCAGAATTTCATTTACATTGCTGATACCATCAATTGCGAGTGCCCTGTCGTGTGAATGTGCTGATTCCCCACCCGTGAGGCTCCATAAAATGCCCCTTGAGCTTAAAAGATCATCGGTGTACGGGCCTTCAATTTCAGTATATTTTCTCTGCAGGTATTTCTGAATTTTATTGTAGAGAAAATTAATATTTATTACACCGGTAACCACTGAATAAGTTTCACCCACCGGGCTTTTTATTGCGGCTATTTTTGCGGCGCATGGTGTAGCATAAAATAATCCGATCTCTTCTTCAGGAATACCTTCTGCCTTAAGTTTTTCTTTATAATAGAGAGCTGACATGTCGATAGGAGGGTTGACCTTCATTATATTCCCTACCAGCGATGGGTATTTAACCTGAATAAGGCGAACAATAGCCGGGCAGAATGAAGAGATAAGCGGGCGGACCTTCTGCTCCCTGCTGCAATGCTTATATGCATCAAGAACCATGTCGACAGTGTTTTCGACCTGGTAGACATGAGTAAATCCGATATCTTTTAAAGCTTTGTAGATACTTGATGAGGTTATTTTCGGAGCAAACTGGCCAATCAGTACACTTGGGATGAGTATCACCCTGACAGAAAACCTGAAGATCATTTCCAGGTCGTCCTGCTCGACGCCAATAGCTGATACAGGACAGGCTTTATAACATTCACCGCAATCAACGCATTTGTTGGCTATGATTCTGGCTTTACCCTCTCTGATCCTGATTGCTTTTGTAGGACAGATAGTTACACAATGGGTACAACCGGTGCAAATATCCTCCCGGATCACCAATGCATGATGGAAATCGATATTTTGATTTTTACTTTGCACTCTGTTTTAGATATGTGATAAGTTCCACATTTGTTCCTTTTCCCGGTTCACTGGTTATAGTCATCAGATCGCTGTTCCTTTTCATGTTTGAAAGACCCATTCCGGCGCCAAATCCCATCTCCCTTACCTGGGGAGAAGCTGTTGAATATCCCTCCACCATTGCTTTTTCAATATCCGCTATCCCGGGTCCGTTATCAGTTATTGTAACTTTAATTTTCTCTTCATCAATTATAATATCCACTATTGCTGAGTAAGCGTGTGCCACAACATTAACCTCGCCTTCATAAAGTGATATGACGATGCGTTTTGTAACAATGTGACCGATATTCAGTTGACGCAGTATTTTCTTTACTGAACTTGCTACATTTCCTGCATTGGCGAAATCGCCCCCGGCTATTTTATGCCTGAATTGCATTATTTAAAAGATCGGTTTGATCCCCGCTTTATAAAGTTCTCCTGATATGCGGAAAACCGAATAGGGACTCTCTATTATTACCATGTTATTTTCTCTGGCCAGGGAAATAATGTCGTTGCTAACTTTTTTATCTCTCGCAAATATTATACAATTGATATCTGACATCTCCGAGGTTCTTACTGCCTGAAGATTTGCCAGTCCGGTAATTAATACCATGTTTTCTTTTTCAACTGTAAGTACATCACTCATCAGGTCTGATGCAAAAGCATATTCAATAGAGGTTGAAAGTCTGTCTTCACAGCATTTAACCTTTCCATCAATACGTTCGCTTATTTCTTTGATATTCATTTGTTTACTCGCTTCCATTCATTCCCCCACATTACCAGACTAAAGTCTGGGGTCTATATTAACGGAACAAAGATAACTATTTAGTGTGAAAATAATAACAATGTTAATAATATAACAGTATTTAAAATATTTCTAAATAAGAAATGAAGTTTCTTATTTTCTAATGTTTCTGAATTCCGATCCGGGATTCCAGGCAGGAAACTCTTTCATATTTGCCAGTTCAAACCCGATCATAAATGAAAGTTTTGCATCTTCAGCGATCCCTTCAAGATCCCACTCTGGTGCATTGTAATTATCAGATGGGCGGTGGTATTTATTATCAATGTAGTCTTTCTCCTTCTGTGCAGTCCACACTTTTCCAAACTCTCTGCTCTCAATGTTCCCACGAGCAAAGAGCGACGGAACACCCTTGCGTGCAAACGCAAAGTGATCGGACCTGAAATACATCCCTGTGTGTGAGTTGGGATCTTTCACCACATAGCGATCCTGAGCAGAAGCAGCTTTCACCACCAGATCATCCAGCTCCGACTGACCAAATCCTGTAATCATAACATCCTTCATTCTGCCTATCGGTAGCATGAGGTCATTATTTATGCATGCTACTGTTTTTTCCATTAAAAAGGCCGGATTATCAGTATAAAATAAAGATCCGTTAAGTCCCTGTTCTTCAGATGTCGGAAAAAGAAGCATTACACTTCTTTCAGGTCTGGTTTTTAATTCTGAAAATGCTTCACCTATTTCAAGTTCCCATGCCATGGAAGTTCCATTATCAACAGCACCGTTATAAATTGAATCCCCGTTCTCCTTTTCACCTATGCCAAAATGGTCCCAGTGGGCTGTATATACAATACATTCATCCGGCCTCTTACTGCCGCGGAGAATACCGGCGACATTAATTGATTTGTTATATTTTATTTCATTATTAAGTGATAAGCATATTTCCATATTCATTGGGAAGCCACTGAAGTCTTTTTTACATGCTTGGAGTCTGAGTTCATGAACTTTTAAGTTCAGACCTGCAAAAATATTTTCGGCTGATGAGGCGGAAAACCATCCGGTAAATGCGCACATCGATGAATTACTGTCAGCCTGTTGCATGTATAATCTGGGGGAGAGGGCACTTTTTCGCGGTATAGTGTATTGATAACCTGCACCTTCTGTTTCGTGAATTATAATAATTCCTGTTGCTCCCTGACGTGCTGCTTCTTCATACTTGTACGTCCAGCGGCCATAATATGTCATTTCCCTTCCCTTGAAAAGGGTACTGTCGCCTGAATATAAGCCAGGATCATTAATCAGAACAACGACCGTTTTGCCTTTTACATCTAATCCTTCATAATCGTTCCAGTTGTACTCAGGGGCTATAATTCCAAATCCTGCAAATATCAATTCCGAATTTTCAATATCGATTCGTTTTGTAACCTGTGGTGAAATTATTGCGGCTTCATCAGGTGTGTTAAGAGTGAAAAGTTTTTTCCCAGATCCGGAAATTGTAACTTCTCCTGAAACAGAACTGATTTCCACCATTGGCACCTCCTGAAAATATCTTCCGTTAAATGCTGGTTCATAGCCGATTCTTTTCAGCTGATCTGCAAGATAATTTACTGTTATTGTTTCTCCCGCTGTAAAAGGTTTTCTCCCAAGGAAACTATCAGCACCAAGAACTGATACATAAGTTTGAAGATCTGAAATGTTGATGGTAGCAACTGCATCATTGTAATCCGTATTTTTTGAAATACAACTTGTTGCGGATAATGCAATGAATAAAATTGTCAGTATATGTTTCATTTATGTTGATTTATTATCAGGTTCTTGCTTAGTTTTTTAAGTCGAAATTCATTAACCGCAGAGGGTACAAAGTCCTTTCGCAAAGGACGCAAAGCACAACTCGTAAATCTCCGAAAACCCACCCCGCAAAGCGGGGCAGGCTCTCCGAGGAGGGGATTTATACATTGCTAACTCTGTGAACCTCTGTTCTTTCTCTGTGTTTCTATGTTTAAGTTCTTCAGTTTTGTTTATATGTTTGCCTTTTGCCTTTTGTCTTTTTACTGGTTACTTTTGTCTTTTTTCTTTTTTCTTTTTTCTTTTGTCTGCCTTATCATCATCTGAATATAGTATTTCCGATAAGCACTCTTCCGCTTTTCCAGAAGGCTCTGAAGTAAGGATTATCAGTAATATAAACAACTTCTCCTGTACCAATTCTTTCTGTTCCTATTACCAGTGTATTTTTAATTTTTTCCTTCCACTTATATCCCGCAAAACCTGAAACAGGTTCTTTATCAAGTATATAGCCTATGTTTCTTCCTGTAGTAAGAAAAGGATACCCAGTAGTACGCTTCAGAATAAACCAATCGTTACCCAGACCGAATGCATACGGATTAGTTACATCCAGCTTTACTTTATAAATACTACCGGCAGATCGGTCTGTTAACTGATATCTGCGTTCATTTTCAAACTTACGGAGGAGTGTTGTATCGCTGCTTTTTACTTTCTTTTCTGTCAACTTCAGCTCAGCAGTCCGGGTCTCAATAGCTTTGAAAAGTGATGTTGTTTTATCAGCAGCGAAAAGAGATATTGCACTTTCAAAAGCAATTATTCGTCCTCCATTTTTAACGTAGGTAAAGATTGTATCCCTTAGCTTCTGATAGCTTCCCGATGTGAGAATCAATATATCATATTTGCTGAAATCAACTCTTTCCGCGTAGCTTGTATTTATAAGTGTGACAGGATACACAAGCTCTTTTTCAAAATAATACCACAACTCTCCGACAGCAGATGAACTTGTGCCTTCACCGCACAGAATCGCAACTGTTGGTTTCTTCATCAGCATAGAATAATCAGAACCCAGATCTTTTCCACTTTCTACCATACCGGTTGTAACCTCATTCAGCTTTACCTGATTATCATTTGCAACATCCTTAACCAGATCATCGAATTTCGATTCGAGCAGTTTATTGTCACCACGTGAAATGATTAAACTGCCACGATTAAAATTTTGTCCGTTCATAACAAAAGCTTTCAGTGAATACCTGAATTTTATACTCTTGTTGTGAAGTCCTGCAATAAACTTGATTTCATTGAATCCACCGAAGTTGACTATGTAACTATATGGCTTTCCGGTGCTTTTTTCATTAACAATCTTTTCCGGAGTAATTGAACCTTCATGAGGCTTAATCTGATCAGCAATGGCAAAAGCCTTAAGGTTATATGCATATGGAAGAGCCCAGGCAGTAAGATCATAACTGATTGAGTCAGTAGCCCGACTGTCAGGTTCGAAAAGCACCTGGACAAATCGGGATTGAGGCTGGAGTGTGCTAATGAGAATATCGCCTTTTTCAATTGCAGCATCTGTTTCCTTATTGGCAGAATAATCGAAAGCTTTGAATTTTTTCCCTACACTCCCTGCATATGAATAGTTGATCTGGTTGCGCTCAAGAAGACTGAGCAAATCCTGAAGACTCGATTTTTCATTTGATGCCTTGATAATGAATGAATTATATTTAAATGTTGATATCTTTCTGCCATCATCAAAGAACTTATTAAACTCAGACAGAAGCTTCTCCCTGTTTTCATAAGATACCTTTATGGTAGCCATGGATGCAGTGAAGTGTCCATCAATTCTGTCTTTTAATGTAAGGGTGTCGCCTGATTCCCTTTTAAATGCAAGACCTGACATTCCCCCTCCTGATTGCTCAAAGGTAAATCCCATGGCACCATTAAACAAAGGCCACGTGTCACCGTAACTCGGGCAGAAAAGATCAAAATTTTCTTTTGAAAAGTACATCTTGAATTTCTCATCAAACAGCGCTGCATTTCCCTTTCCCATGAGCACATGGAACTCTCTCTGCCATGGTGTTATAACTTCATGCCACGGATCTGCTCCGGGGGCAAAGAAAAATGTTGATTCAGCACTCATCTCATGAAAATCGGCATGTACCTGGGGCATATATTTATTGTACAGTGCAAGTCGTTGCTGTGTTTCTATCTGAGTTTGCCATGCCCAATCGCGGTTAAGATCGAACAGATAGTGGTTTGAACGGGCTCCCGGCCATTCCTGATTATGCTCCCAGGAATCTCCGTTTGGATTTATTATGCTGTTAACAGCAGTCCTGTATCTGTTTGCGTATAGGTCTCGTCCATCCGGATTCTGACATGGATCAATCACTATTACACAAGAACTAAGCCAGTCATTTATACCATTATATGAACCTGTAGCCAGTGTATAAAGTGTTTTCATTGCGGTTTCCATTCCAACCGATTCATTACCGTGAACATTATAACCAAGCCAGATAAAAGGGATCTGCTTACCGGTTGATTCACCCTTTAAGAGACCGGTTTTATAAAGGTTATTTTTTCTTAATTCTTCAAGAGAGGATAAATTCTCTTCGCTTGAAATAAAGCAAACACCCAATGTGCGACCTTCGTAACTCTTACCATATTCGGTATACTGTACCTTTGCTGATGCTTCCGATATGTATTTAAAATACTCAACTGCCATGTAATGAAATGTAAACCTGGTTCCAAGTTCATAACCAAGAAATTCATCTGGAGATTTTATTGTCTGTGAGTTCAGTACAGGATTGAAAATAGCTAATACAGTGATAGCCAGAAGGGTTTTTCTCATTATTAAAAGTTTGTTAGGTATGGTAAATATAATATATTTTTTAAGTACGGTGCAAGTTGAAAAGACTAAGAGACTTAGGGACTAAGGGACTAAGAGAAGTAATGACGAAGAGACATAGCGACGAAGAGACGTGTCTAAAGTTCCCCTCCTCGGAGGGGCTAGGGATGGGTTTATGGATAAGAAAGTGATTGCGGATGAAAAAAACAATATCCGAACGCCATTCCAAAATCCGAAATCTTTATAAAATCCGAAATCTACAATCCGAAATCCGAAATCTCCGTTAATTGTTTATTTTTGTCACACATACATATTAAAACCAGTTATATGAAGAGAATGAGTTTGTTGAAATCGTTTTACCTTCTTCTTTTTTCAATACTTATATATAATAGTGCTTCCGGACAGATGCCACTACGCTCCCTTAACTTACCCCGTGTGGTTGGCTGGGCAGATGATACTCACTATCTATTGCAGAATTATGACGCGGACAAGAAGATTGTGATACAAAAAGTTGATGTAAAAAATGGCAGGAGTATAATTGTTTCTCCAGAAAAAACCGAACTTGAGCTTCTCAGAGAATCTTTACCCGGTGGTATTTCACTGGGAACCGAAAATATTGTAAGTCAGGATTACAGCAGTGTGATTTTCGAAAATAATAATGATCTATTCTATTACACAACCGGTTATACCGGCTTAAAAAGATTAACGAATGATGACATATCTGAAGTAAATACAAGGTTTTCTCCCGATGGAAAGAAAATTGCTTACACAAAAAATAAAGATCTTTATGTTTTTGATCTTGTAAACAATAAGGAGATCCGCCTTACCTCTGACGCATCCGAAAAAGTATATAATGGCTATGCTTCGTGGGTTTATATGGAAGAGATACTTGGAAGACAAAGCAGGTATGCTGCATTCTGGTGGGCTCCGGATGGTAATAAAATTGCTTACCTTAGAACGGATGAGGTTGATGTCCCTCTATTTACACTCAACAGGCTTGACGAAGAAGACGGCCTTCATGGGACACTTGAGATAGTTCCTTATCCTAAGGCAGGCGATCCGAACCCAAAAGTCAAAATGGGCGTTGCTGACATTGCAACAGCAAAAACAACATGGGTAAACACAGATTATAATGTCGATCAGTATATAGCCTGGCCATTCTGGACTACTGATAGTAAAAAGCTTGCTATTCAGGTACTTAACCGTGATCAGAATGATCTTAAAATTATTCTGGCTGATGCAGTAAATGGCGAATTCACGCAGATTTACAATGAGTCAAGGAAGACATGGGTGGATTTTTACGAAACCGTGTATGTAATGAAAAATGGATCCGGCTTCATTGTAAAAAGCTATAAAAGTGACTGGGAAAACCTTTATTACTATGGCTGGGACGGGAAAATGATATCACAGCTTACCAATCTTGACTTCCGTGTTACATCAATTGACAGGGTGGATGAAGATCTGAAAACAATTTATTTTTCAGCAACCGGAACCGAATCGACTGATAGTCACTTTTTCCGGGTTGGTCTTGATGGAAAAAACCTCATTCAAATAACAAAAGGGGAGGGAACCCATAATGTAAATATCTCACCAAAAGGTAATTATGTAATTGATACATGGAGCAGTGTAACAAATCCGGGATCAATTCTTGCTCTTGACAGGAATGGTAAAGAAATCAGAGAGATTTATAAGTATGAAGTACAAAATCCAAACTCTGCAAAAGCCGAACTGGTAAAGATCCTAACCTCAGACGGATTATTCAACATGCCAGCTATTATTACCTATCCACTTAATTTTGACAGTTCGAAGCTTTATCCTGTCGTGTTTACGATATATGGAGGACCTGATTCAAAAAATGTCAGCAATAAATGGGCAGGCAATCCCACATGGTATTCACAAAACGGAATAATTACATTTACTGTTGACCACAGAGGTTCTGGTCAGTTTGGAAAGAGAGGCCTTGATTATCTTCATCGTAGTCTTGGTACATGGGAAGTGCTTGATTATCAGGATGCTGTTAAATGGCTAAGAACAAAATCATTTGTTGATGCTTCACGGATGGGTATTACCGGTAGCTCCTATGGCGGTTATATGACATGTCTGGCATTGACCAAAGGTGCTGATTACTGGACACATGGTTTTGCAGGTTCATCAGTTACTGACTACAGATTATACGACAATATTTATACTGAGCGGTTTATGGATACACCCCAGGATAATCCGGAAGGATACAAGCTGGGGTCATCTCTTACTTTTGCAGATAAGCTGAAAGGAAAACTATATCTGACCCACGGGGATATGGATGACAACGTTCATATGCAGAACTCAATTTATCTGATATCCAGATTGCAGGATGAAGGGAAAACATTTCAGTTCATGTTATATCCCGGTAATCGTCATGGAATTCAGGGAGTTAAAGCAATTCACTACAGAAAAGAGCTGACAAACTTCTGGATGGAAAGCTTCTTTGGAAAGGATTGACCTGATTTAAATCACTCACTGACTGCAATATGTATTTTGTTTATTATATTGCCAAAAGAAAATTTAACTTATAATACACATGATCACTGGCATTTTAAAAGAAACCGGGAATGAAAACAGGGTAGCGATGCTGCCCGGCGAAGTTGCAGGATTAATTAAACTTGGGGTGCAGGTAATTATTGAAATCAATGCAGGTAAACGGGCATTTGTTGAAGACAAAGATTATCAGAATGCAGGAGCCACTGTTACTGACAGAAAAGATCTGATTTCCAAATCAGCAATGCTCCTTTCAATAAATCCGCCGCTTGATGATGATCTTAATATTTTCAGGGAAGGTCAGGTGCTTTGTTGTGTGGTAAATCCTGTTGAAAATCGCATCTGGCTCGAAAAGGCACGATTACACGGGATTACTATATTAGCACTGGATGTTATACCAAGAACTTCACGTGCACAATCTATGGATATTCTATCTTCGATGGGTACTGTAACCGGCTATAAGGCAGTGTTGGACGCTGCCTCTCAACTGCCACGTTTCTTCCCGATGTTCATGTCAGCTGCAGGAACGATTAAACCGTCACGTGTACTTATCCTCGGTGCCGGAGTGGCCGGTTTACAGGCACTGGCTATCGCAAGAAAACTTGGTGCAATAGTTGAAGTGTTTGATGTACGGGCTGCTGTAAAAGAAGAGGTAAAGAGCCTTGGAGGTAAATTCATAGAGGTAGCAGGCGCAAAGGAGGATAAAAATGCAGGAGGTTATGCCGTTGAGCAATCTGAAGAATATAAAGCAAAACAACAGGAACTGATCCAGCAACGCGCCATTGCTGCCGATGTGATCATATCAACAGCACAGATTCCGGGCAGGAAGGCGCCTCTTCTTATTCTTAAGGAAACAGTGAATGCAATGAAGGCAGGCAGTATCATTATCGACTTGGCTGCATCATCAGGAGGGAACTGTGAACTGACAGAAAACGGGAAAACAGTTACTGTAAACGGGGTAAGTATAATCGGTAAAAGTGACTATCCGTCAGATATGTCAACCGACGCCAGCAGGATGTTTGGAAACAACATTATTAACCTGTTTAAAATATTGTTAGATAAAGATGGAAATCTTGCACTGAACCTGCAGGATGATATAATTAACGGGACTACTGCAATCCGCGCGGGAGAGTATGTAAGTCAGAGAGTTAAACAGATGCTTCAAATTACATAAAGTAGGTTATGGAAAATATTCTGGAATATTTCTTACAGAACAGGGAGACAATATTTATCGTAATCCTGTCAATTTTTTTGGGTATCGAGGTTATCAGTCATGTACCTGCTATCCTGCATACCCCCTTAATGTCGGGGGCAAATGCGATTCACGGTGTCGTAATTATTGGTGCTATAATTGTTATGGGGCATGCCAGTACGACAGTTTCCCTGATTCTTGGATTTCTTGCCGTCGTACTTGGAACTCTGAATGTTGTAGGAGGATTTGTTGTGACAGACAGGATGCTTGAGATGTTCAAAAAAAAGCAATAATTTATCTTTAAAGACTGACTGAATGAACGAGATTTCCCAATTTACAGCAGGCATTTCTATACTTGAGATAACCTATGTAATAGCATCAGTACTTTTTATCATCGGACTTAAAATGCTTAGCCATCCCTTAACTGCAAGAAGAGGAAATATTCTTGCCGCAATAGGAATGGTTCTGGCAATTATTGCAACTATTATATTTCATCAGAAGGACGGGAAGCCAATAGGCAATATCGGGTTAATATTAGCAGCTATAGCCATAGGCTCAATAATAGGCTGGCTTATAGCAAGAAAAGTTAAAATGACTGCTATGCCACAGCTGGTATCATTTTTTAATGGTATGGGAGGAGCGGCGGCAGCCCTGATTTCAATAATGGAATTTCCTCATGTCAGTCCGGAGCTTATCGCTGAAAGCGGAATGGCAAACGGTCATGTACTGGCTATTCTACTTGGTTTGCTTATTGGTACAGTTTCTTGGGCAGGAAGTATGATTGCTTTCGGAAAGCTCGACGGATGGATAGGGGATATGCGGATTAAGGCAATGAAGTATGTGAATCTCACCATATTAGCTGTTCTTATTGGTTTTATAATCTATATTATGACAAGGCAAGTGGAGTCAAGTGCAGAGCTTATACCTTTAATATATATAATGTTTGCAATATCAGTTATCTACGGTGTTCTGTTTGTCATGCCTATTGGTGGAGCTGATATGCCTGTGGTTATTTCCCTGCTAAACTCGTTTACCGGAGTCGCTGCCGCTATGGGAGGTTTTCTTTACAATAACCAGGCTATGCTTACAGGGGGAATTCTTGTAGGTTCAGCCGGAACAATACTGACAATCCTGATGTGCAAGGCTATGAACCGGTCGCTTTTGAACGTAATAGTTGGCGTTTTCGGTGGCGGCGGGCAGTCGAATGTTCTTGCCGAGGCCGGTCAGGTCAGAGAAATATCACTTACTGACGCTGCTGTTCTTCTCAGCTATTCAAAAAAAGTGGTTATTGTACCGGGTTATGGTCTCGCGGTTGCTCAGGCCCAGCATATATGCCATGAACTCGACATGCTTCTTGAAGAGAAAGGGGTAGAGGTAAAATATGCAATTCACCCGGTGGCAGGAAGGATGCCGGGACACATGAACGTACTTCTGGCCGAAGCTGATGTTCCTTATGAACAACTCATTGAGAGTGATGAAATTAATCCTGATCTTCCCTCAACAGATGTACTCGTTGTAATAGGTGCAAATGATGTAGTTAATCCTGCTGCTGAGGACGATCCCACAAGCCCTATTTACGGGATGCCGATAATAAAGGCACGGGATGCCAGGAACATCATTGTGATGAAACGTGGAATGGGAAAAGGCTATGCCGCAATCGAAAATATGCTCTTTTTCAATAACAAGACAAGAATGCTTTTCGGAGATGCAAAAAGTACTCTCCAAAATCTTGTAAATGAGGTAAAAAGCCTATGATATCTGCAAATGAAAAACTGGCTCACATACGGTCAGAAATGCAGAAAAACAGTATAGATGCATACATAATTCCCTATGCAGATCCTCATCTGGGTGAATATATCCCGGATCACTGGCAGATAATTCCCTGGTTATGCGGTTTTACAGGATCAGCTGCCACATTGGTAATAACTGATTCATTTGCCGGTTTATGGACTGACTCCAGGTACTTTATTCAGGCAGAACAGCAACTGGCCGGAAGCGGGTTCGAATTAAAAAAAGCAGGCAATACAGGCTCTCCTGATTATTCGCAATGGATTGCCGGAAACCTTAATGAAAAAAGTGTAGTTGCATTTGACGGGAGAACTTTTTCCGTTAGCATGAAAAGAAAACTTGAATCTGTTACTGCCCGAAAGAACATTTCAATTTTAAGTGATTGCGATTTAATTTCTGAATTATGGACAGACCGTCTGCCATTGTCTTCTGAGAAAGCGTTTGATCATCCTATTGAATTTTGCGGAAAAGATCGTGCACGTAAAATTTCAGAGATAAGGGAACAAATGAAAATAATGAACATTGATTACCATCTTTTAACCTCACCTGAAGATGTAATGTGGATGCTTAACATCCGTGGTAAAGACCTTAAATACAGTTCTTTGCTTCTTTCATTTGTCATAGTTGGAATGGATCAGATATTATTTTTTGCTGAGGAAAATAAGATTCCGATGGTACTTGCCAGGACTTTTGATGACCTGAATATTATAATGCTTCCATATGAAGAGACAGATGGAATGATTTCCACACTGCCTTCTGATTCCACAATATTATTAAATCCATTAAGTACGTCAGTACTTTTGCAAAATGCCATACCCCCAGGTATGAAAATTGTGGAAGATATCAGCATTCCAACAAAACTAAAATCTGTCAAGAACAAAGTTGAGCTTGAAAATATTTCAAGGGTAATGGTTAAGGATGGTGTTGCCCTTTCAAAGTTTTTCTATTGGTTTGAAAACCAGCCCCCTGACAATCAATTAACAGAACTTCAGCTTGCTGAAAAGATCCTGGAATTCAGAGCTAAGAATACTGCTTTTCTCGGACCCTCATTTTCAACTATTGTTGCATATGGCGAAAATGGAGCACTTCCGCATTATTCACCGGCAACAGGATCGAATTCTATAATTGGTAATGAAAGTTTGCTTATGATCGATTCAGGGGGACAATACCTTGATGGTACAACTGACATTACAAGGACTATTTCAACTGGAAAAGCAACTGCAAAGCAGAAGAAGGACTTTACCCTGGTTCTCAAGGGAATGATAGGACTTGCCACTGCCAGATTTCCATCCGGCACAAAGGGATATCAGTTAGATATACTAGCGCGGAAGTTCTTATGGGAAAATGGTCTTAATTATGGCCATGGAACAGGTCATGGAGTAGGATTTTGTCTTAATGTGCATGAAGGACCGCAGAGTATAAGTCCCATGACAAACAATGGCAGCAAGACACCTATTGAACCGGGTATGCTGATTTCCAATGAACCTGCAATATACAGAGAGGGAGAATACGGAATACGAACTGAAAATCTGATTGTATGTTATGAGTATGAAGAAACAGAATTTGGTCAATTTCTTGGATTTGACACTGTTTCATTGTGTTATATTGACAAATCACTCATCAATCTTACTATGCTTAATGAAAAGGAAATCAAATGGCTTGATTCTTATCATATGGAAATATTTGACAAAGTAGGCCCATTTCTTTCTGAAGCTGAAAATGAGTGGCTTAAGAAGAAGACATCTGCTTTACAACATTAATTTTGCCTTCGCCAAATTAGAAGATGATTCTTTTTTATAAATTTGTGCGAAATACGATTCAAAACCATCTCAATCTGCTTCTAAAGAGCTTTTAATTATCCCGATCCACTAAAAAGTGTTAAAGATTGTTTATTTCTGATTTTTATTAATTGAAATGGCTATAATCGTAAAAATTTAAAATTATTCTTAAAAGATACGTAACAATGAACCAAAATGAAACCAAATTGTCAGTTGCTATCGGATGTGATCCGAATGCAACTGCCCTGAAAGAATTGATAAAGTCACAGTTGACCGAAATGGGACATACTGTGAAAGATTTTGGCAGTGATGATCCTATTTATGCAAGAGTAGCCTTTGATGTTGGCGAGGCAGTAGCATCAGGAGCATTTAATCGTGGAATTCTTCTTTGCGGAACAGGTATAGGTATGAGCATAGCAGCAAATAAAGTACCAGGAGTATTTGCAGCACTTTGTTCCGATACCTATTCTGCTGAAAGAGCAATCAAGAGTAATAATGCAAATCTATTAGCTATCGGTGCATTTACTACAGGCAGAGAGATAGCAAAACAGATTGTAAAGACCTGGATGGAAGCAAAGTGGGAGGCAGGTACATCATCTGAGCCTAAAGTTGCTTGTTATGTGGACTATGATAGAAAACATAGCATTAAATAGTTGCAGTAATCTTTTACTTTAATATTCTAAATGGACAACAAAGAACTATTACAATTAGAAAAGTATGCTCTTGAAATAAGGCGTAATATTTTACGATTGATAAAAGCGGGAGAGGCCGGACATGTTGGTGGAGCACTTTCTGCGGTTGAAATTGTTACTGCCCTGTATTTCAAATTGATGAAAACTGATCCTGAAAATCCGAAATGGGCACAGCGTGACCGTTTTGTGCTTTCAGCAGGGCATAAATGCCTTGTGCTTTATTCTGCACTGGCAGAAAGAGGATTTTTCGATAAATCGCTGCTAGACACTTATGGAGCTCTTGATTCAAGACTTCCCGGACATCCTAATATGCACAAGCTTCCAGGAGTTGAAACAAATACCGGTGCTTTGGGGCATGGTTTGTCAATTGCCGGAGGAATGGCTATGGGGTTGCGTATGGATAACTCAAATTCAAAAGTCTATGTTTTGATGGGCGACGGCGAGCTGGCTGAAGGATCAAACTGGGAGGCGGCAGCAGCAGCTTCTATGCATAAGCTTGATAATCTGGTTGTTTTTGTCGACAGGAATGGACTTCAGATTGGAGGGCCCACTACCGAAGTTATGAGTTATGAGCCGTTAGATGCGAGATGGATATCTTTTGGTTGGAGTGTCAGGACCATTGATGGTAATGATCTGGAAGCAATTGTCAAAAATGTTGGTGAGGCACCATTTGAAAAAGGTAAACCATCAATGATAATTGCAAACACCATAAAGTCGAAGGGTCTTTCATTTGCTGAGGGAAAAGTAAGCTATCATTACTGGAAAGCCAGCAAGGAAGAAATGCAACAAGCTGATAAAGACCTTGATGCGATTGAAAAACATCTGATTGAAAAAATGGAAGGAGTGTTTAAATCATGAATGAACTTAAAGATCCACGTAAAACCTTTGGCGAAGCACTTGTTGAAGCAGGCGAAAAGAATATAAACGTAGTAGCACTTTCTGCCGATAGCAGCTCAGGCTCAGGGATGACTCCGTTTTATGAGAAATTTCCTGAAAGGCATTTTGAGTTTGGTATAATGGAACAGGGTGTTATCGGATTTGCTTCAGGTCTGGCAACAACAGGTAAAATACCTGTATTTGCTGCTATTGCTCCATTTGTAACTGCACGTCCTTTTGAGATGTTCAGGAATGATCTGGGTTATATGAATCAGAATGTGAAAGTTGTGGGCCGTTGTGTAGGACTAACTTACGATCAGCTTGGTTCAACCCACCACTCGGTAGATGATGTAGCTATTATCCGGACAATACCGGGTGTTACGATTATTAATCCGGGCGATCCTGTTACGATTAAAAAAGCTGTTCATGCAATGATTAACCATGTTGGTCCCTGCTATCTGAAAATCGGAGCACCAAAGATGCCTGTATTATACCCTGAGGATATTGAATTCAAGCTGGGTAAAGGTATTGTTATGCAGGAAGGGAAAGATGTAGCATTGATAGGCACAGGAACAGTTCTGTCAAAAGCTGTCGAAGCAGCCAGGCTTCTTGAGGCAGCGGGTATAAGTGTAAGGCTTATAGACCTGCATACAATCAAACCTTTGGATAAGGAACTAATTTTGTCTGCAGCAAGGGAAATAGGCCGTATTGTTACGGTAGAAGAACATTATACCTTTGGGGGAATGGGAAGTGCTATTGCCGAATTGTGCAGTCAGGAGCATCCGGTAAAAATAAAAATGATAGGGATTAATGACCATTATGCAAGTAATGGCCCCTATGAAGAATTGCTTGCTCAGCATGGGCTTCAGGCAGATCAGATCTGTGCGTCGGTAATTGAATTTCTATCAAATAGCTGATATTAAGAATATTACTGATTCAAAACATACTAAGCCGGGGTTATTTTAGCCCGGCTTAACATTTATAATCTTTTGCAGCTATTGTTAAATAATTATAATAATTATTTGGCCCCAATTATGATTGAAGAAATGTTATTATATTGACAACTTAAATTGTATATAAAAGCAGATATTTATTAAAAAATCAATTAAACAACCAATCAACCTAATTATGAAAATCAGAAATTTAAGTTTTGTAACCTGTCTAGTCCTAGTTTTAGCAGGATTATCAATTAACTCTTCTGTTAGTGCACAGCCACTTTCACTGACAAAAGAGGAAATGGTAATGTATACTCCTTTATGGAAAGGTGAGCGTTTTCCAGATGGTCGGCCAAAAGTATCTGACGATATCATTGCAAGAATGAAATATGTCACTATTACAGAAGCCTGGGGATCTCTTCAGGGAATGACTGATACTGAAGCAGCTGCAGGTGGTGGCACGGGATTTCGCAGAGCTACCTATACCAACCAGTACTATGGTGGATTTAAACAGATGTTCAATGATGTAACAATTTGCGGAAGAGCAGCTACTATTCAGTTCATGCCATTCCGTCCTGACGTGAATCAGGTTATCAATGAGCAGGGTAAGTTAAACGGTAAAACAGCAGCACAGTTTACATGGGGAATTGACCAGTTAAATAAAGGTGATGTTTATGTAGCTAATGTATGCGAAGGCTTTCTTGATGCATCACACGTTGGCGACAACATGGGAACAACAATCTGGACAAGATCAGGTAACGGAGCTATTATTCGCGGTACCGTTCGTGACACAGAAGGCAATATGTCGATGGAAGGATTTAATATGTTTGTTCGTGATTTCAGACCGGAAAGCAACGCCTCCAATATGGTAATTGGGATCAATGGTCCGATTCAGATTGGCTACGTTGCTGTTATGCCTGGTGATGTTGTTCTTGCAAAATTCGAAGGTGTTATTTTTATCCCTGCTCATCTTGCAGAACAGGTTGTAGTTTCGTCTGAAGAATCACGCATGCGTGATGTATTTGCTCATGCCGGAGTAAAAGAAGGTCGTTTCACTGCAGCTCAGGCTGATGGCGGGTACACTGAAGCTATGAACAAAGAGTTCAATCAGTGGCTGAGGGATAATGCAAATACAATGAGCAAATATTTTGATGATCCAAAAGCTGCTCCATCAACTGCATTTATTCTGGATTATGCAAAAAGACGTGAGGCTGCTCCTGCACGCCCCAGGTAACTTATTAAAAAACAATAATAAATACTCGTAACGTTTAAATCATATTTTGTTTTACCCGTTCAGAAAGTGCTGCTTCGGCAGCACTTTTTTTTATTTGAAAGTTTAATAAAAGTTTATACATTTATTGGACTTAAAAGGATAATCCGGTAATTGTATAAATATGAACTAAAGACATTACAAAATGGAGGAAAAAGAATTTCAAATGAATCGTCGCCAATTACTCAAGACCTTAGGTTTTGGAGCGATGGCAGTGGGAGTGACAGGATTTTCGTTTGACACTAAAAAGACCGCGGGACAAATTTCTAAGGGTCGGGGGAAGACAGCAACCTGGCAGAAAGTAATGACAACCTCCAACGTTAGTCTTGTAAAAGGAAATGATTGCCGTGACAACACCTTCAACGCCCTTATGAATATCGAAGATGAAATCATGGCATCACTCGAAGGAAAAAAACGCATCCTTATTAAACCCAATTTTGTTTCAACTTTTAAACCTCTGTGCGCTACCCGCGTTGACGCAGTCAGGGCTATCCTTGATTTTCTGAAACCCAGATTTAAAGGTCCGATAGAAATAGGGGAATCCCCTGCAACTACAAACGGTACTTTTGAAGGTTTTAAAAACTATGGTTACCTTCCACTTGAAAAGGAATACGGTGTCAAACTGTCAGATCTCAACGACCAGGCATCTAAATGCCTTTATATTTTCGGCCAGGGAAATATTCCTACTCCCGTACGTATGATCTCTACTTTCTTAGATAATGATCAGTATATTATTTCAGCAGCGAAATTAAAAACACACAACTCGGTGTTGGTTACCGCATCAATCAAGAACATATTAATGGGCTCTCTGTTAAATGATTACAAGGGAGGCCAGAATGACAAGAAGTTTATGCATACCAGAACTGAAAGAAGCGCGGTTGAAAGAACCAAGGATGATCTGTTGCACTTTAATATGTTTCATCTTGCCCAGCAGACATTTCCGGATCTGGGTGTGATAGACGGATTCGAAGGGATGGAAGGCAATGGTCCGCAGGATGGTACTCCGTTTGATTCCCGTCTGGCAATGGCAAGTCTTGATCCACTTGCACTTGATACTCTTGCGACAAAGATTATGGGATTCAATGCCAAAGAGATAATGTACCTTAATTCTATGTATGAGGCAGGTATGGGTCAGGGTGATCTTGACAAAATACAGGTCCTGGGAACCAATCTTAATGAATGCCTTTACAAATTCAAACCCAATGATTTAATGAAAGTACCTTATGGTCTTGGTTAATACTTTATTATATAACACTGGTGTCCGGTTAAAATTTTTAAAAAAGCGATAGACCTCAATGCGTACAGTACTTTGAATCATATTTGACTTCGTCGAGCCCTTCGGGGTTCGCTCCGCTGGGGCTAAAATCTTGTAAAAGAGCATGATGTCACACTTATTGTTTAAGAGGGCGAGCGTTAAAAAACCAATTTAAAAATATTTAATTACCTGACGGTTTCATAACATCCTCCATAAAGACAACATCAATCCATGGAAATTCGGTGATTCTTAATTTTGCACTGCCATAGGGCACAAGTTCCAACAAAAGAGGATCGCCGGCCGGAGTCACGGGACTCACAGGAGGAATATCAGCTGAATTGTTCTTTATAGTCCAATCCGGAATTTTGATTCCTCTGGTTTTAATAACAACCGGTGGATCTTTTTCCCAGGTATAATAGGCTGAAGAATCCTCAGACCATATCATATCTCCCTTGTCAGCAAACGGATATTCTCCAATACTATTCTCGGTCACATAGACTCCTCTTGTAACGTTTCCGCGATCAATCATAAGTCCGAAATTCCAGTTACTTTCTGTATTTATTTCCCAGTCGACACTTCCTTTATAACCAAAATTGTCGTAGTTGATCTTTACACTATTGTATTCCTTTTCCAGTCTTAATGAGAAATACAGTGGCCCCCGAAGAAGTGACAGTGAATTATTATACCTTTTTTCTGTTCTCACACTCATTGGAATATCCATTGAAACTATGTCTCCGTCTTTCCATGTCTCAACAAGCTTTACTGTTGAGCCTGGTATGCCTGTAACTGTTTTATCATTTAAACTGATAGAAACAGTATCTGCCCAGCCTGGAATTCTAAGGTATAGAGGGAACCTGACAGCTTTTTGTGTATTGATCCTGAATTTTATTTTCCCTTTGAAAGGATAGTCAGTTTCTTCATGTATAGTGACCTGAGTACCTTTTCCCACCATAGCTGTTACATTTGAAGGACTATAAGCTGCGGCTATGAGTCCGTTATCGTTTGTTGCCATCCACAGGCTTTCAGTGAACTTTGGCCAACCCTGATGCATATTTGCCAGACAGCAGGCGAAATTTGGCATTAATCCGTAGATATTTGAATAATCTCCATTAGTGCTCCAGTCTCTTTTTTCGCTGTTCACAATTACCTGATTTGATTGCTGATCATACTGGTGGGCCCACATGTCGGCAGTGAAAGTACCTGGTAATGCATTGAATGTAAGTAATTCAAGACGATCGGCCAATTGATTGTCACCAAATATTGCGTAGAGTTCCTCAAGGGAAAACATATATTCGACAACAGAACATAATTCAGTCCCACGGTCCGGACTTTTTCCTGAAAGGTGTTCATCACCGGAGAAACGGCCTCCGACTTGTCCGTGATTAAGATCGTATTTACTTATTCCTGAAAATACTGCATTTTTAAACCTTTCATCTTTTGATTGCTGGTACCAAAGTCCGGGATATTTAATTGCCATGGCATTATTCACAACATGAGCTGTTAAACCATCAGCATCCCAGTTAAGTGGAATTTTCTTCTCTGCTGAAGCTGCCGAATCCCATGGGAAATTTTCGTAATATGTAGTCCAGTCCGAACTGTTCTTCTGTATCGATTCGATTGTTTCCAGTATCCAGGGTTCGTTAATCTGCCTGTAAAGCCAATAACCTGTTACAGCATTCTCCATTGCTCTTACACCTCTCCACTCTTTGTTTGGCCAGTCGGGAGGGGAGTCATGAAGATACCGGAAATATTTAACGAGTACATTCAGGGCGTTTGTGTCGCCTGACGCTTCGTAATACTGCATCAGCGCTTTATTTGCAACTGCAAGAGGCCATCTGTCTTTGTTTTTGGCAGGACCATACCATCCTGTGTCACTGCTGCTAGTTATTATGCGTTGAATCCATCTTTCCGATTTGCTGATCAGGCTTTTATCATCCAGCAGATAGGCAAGAGGAATCAACCCATCGAGGTAGTAAGGGCCTCGTTCCCAGGCTTCTCCATCACCGCCATGCCAGGCAGAGTTCATCAGATCGGGCCAGAAATCCTCGATGTTCCCTGTCAGCCCAGCAGCCTGGATCTCAAGCTGAGTCTTAAGCCAGCCTTCCGGTTTAATTGCTCCAAGGGGGAGTTTAATATAGGCATTCTTCAAAAGTGGTTCAGGATTTCCTTTGTAATGTTGATTTCCTTCCTTTTTCTTACAGCCTGAAAAAATTATCAGGAACAAAAAAAATGATATTGTAATGGCTTTATTCATGTGATCGTTATTTGTACTTTCTAATTAAAATTATTTAACCCTGTCCATGCATATTTCTATAACTCTACTCCCGAAACCCACCCCTAGCCGCTCCGCAGGAGGAGAACCTGACTAAATGTCCCCGAGTCCCTAATTCACTAAGTCTCTCCGTCTCTTAGTCTTTCCCATTCTGAATGACATCTTCAATAACTTCTATCTCATCAAACCATGCAACTCCTGCACCCGGCATTCTCAGAAGTACATTTGTTCTTAATTTGGGTACAGTATCAGATGGAATTGTAACAAATGTTACATATTTTCTCCATTTATCATCCGGAACAAATCTTGCCTTTGAGAATTCTCCAACAGACACTTCAACCCACTGAGGGATCTGTTTTTCATGTGTATTTCTTTTTGCATTTAAATTTTCTTTTTCCGGAGGTCTTTGTTCCGCATCTGCTTTTGCCCATAAAGATACCATATAAGACTTGCCGGCACTGACGGCAATTGGAAAGAATCGCATAACAGCACTTTTATCGTTCTGAGGGGTTACCATTCTTAATGAATGACTACCCTGATAATGTTCCCTTGTATCGGTAAAATATGTTGCTCCTCTGTCGCCACCGGGGCGGGCATAAACTGATACAGGTTGCCCCGGAATAGAGAGATCTTCAAATCCAGGATCGGTCATCATATTTTTTTCAGAAGTGCTTGTCTCTTTTCTGGCTGACTTTAAATCAATCAGATATACCTGCGAGCCAAATGCAGGTAATGGATCACTTATAACACCACTGTTTATAGTTATAAACCTGTTCTCAAACAATACCCTTGCTCTTGCTGTGATTCCGCCATCAATGTGTAACTCAGCCCTGGCCGGTTCATTCTTCCGGTTTACGGTAAGTACTATCATCTGGCCGTCGTGCAATTTAGATGACGCTATTATGTTCGGGGATAATGATCTTACGGACGGTGATGCTTCATCTGAAAGCAACCAGGGTGTAAGTTCAGCTATTTCTGTTGCCATTCTGCCACATTCTGCCCAGGTTGCAACTGATTTTGGAAAATAGTTAGGTCCTTGTCTTACAAAGTATTGAATGCCCGTTGCTCCGTTGATCACAGACTGATATGTCATCGACCTTATCTCCTGTGGAGTAGGCTCACGGCTCCACCATTCGCCTCCGCCAAAAGCCTGAGGAACAATCCAGACAGGTTTTTTGCCTTTAAATTCCGTTGATAGAGAGCTTGCAACATTTCCAACCATAGATACCGGGGAAACCGGTACCGGATAGGGATCAGCCATAACAATATCAAGTGCCCCTGCATAATTCCTTGCAGAGAGGAACGGCGCCATAAATACAATAGAAACAGGATGCCATGGATCGATCTCTTTAATCTTTTTGTAGATTACTTCGAGGTGAGCAGGTGGTATTTTGTATCCGTTTGGTTCATCGGAGATGTACCATGCAAGAAGAGCCGGATGATCCATGAAAATTTTTATCTCTTCAATCAAACGGGTTTCTTTTTCTTCATCTGAAATTCCTTCAATTTTTGAACCAACTCCACCACCTCCTGAGACTGACAATAAATTGTAATGTACTTTCATTCCAAGCTCTGCACAACGATCCATATAAGCTTTTCTTTCGTGCAGTGTTTCAGGTATAACTTTCTGATAAGGTGAGATCATATTAAACCCACGGATAACCTCTTCTTCCGCAAGTGTGGAATGCACTGGAGAATAGGTATAGAACCCGAAAGGAAAGAATTGCCTTTTATTCACAATTAAACCACCATTCAGATTATCGGTTTTTACTTCATTTGGTTTGTAATTCAGGATGTACAATTTTGTGCCGGCAAGGTATTTTGTGGCTGTGCTGCCAGTCGTAATAATCTCAGCTTTAGTATCATAAGCAGAAGGATGCAAAATAATCGGGAACTTCAGGCTGAAAATCCTTTTACCGGGTACTCCTTTCCATACATATACGGTGTCATTATTAATATTAAGGATGATGCTTATATTTCTTCCGTCAAATGAAGCCGGGATATGAAGAAGCATTTCTGCCTCATTCTCAAAGGAATAAAAGCTCTGTCTGGTAAAAATTTTAAAAGAAGTCGAGTCAACATTTTGACTAACAGTAACATGGCAAATTGATAAAGCCAGCAAAAGTGTTGAAAAGTATAATTTGAGTTTATGCATTCGAAGTTTAAATCTACTGAAGAACATTTACAATTAAGAGTTGACAAAAATAATTACTTTTCGGGTCGTTTCAGCAATTGCACCTCTTCAAATAAGTATTTTTGGAAAAAACCAATACCCTGGATTATTTTCATTCAGGTACAGACTCAGAAGAGTCACCGGGGTTTATGCAACAATTTTGTAAATTACATGTCTTTAGAGAAACATTTTATTACAAATTACACTTACACTCTACGGTCAATGCTGAATAACTTTTTTATTAACGCCGTCCGCAATATGAGAAAACAGCGCGGATATATTCTTTTAAATGTCGGAGGGTTGGCAATTGGTCTGACCAGTTTTCTTTTTATCGCATTATATGTAATTCACGAGTTGAGTTACGACAGATTTCATGATAATTATGAAAATATTTATAATCTTAAAGTTGTGGGACGGATGGCCGGAGGAAACCTTGATCAGGCTGTTACTGCCGCTCCTATGGCTCAGGCTTTGTTAAGCGATTATCCTGAAGTTATGCATGCAACAAGACTAACGCAGATGGGTGCCTGGCTTATGCGTTTCGGAGATAAGAAATTCAATGAGGATGGGGTAATCTTTGCCGATTCAACGTTCTTTGATGTATTTGATTTTAAGCTACTTGAAGGCGATCCCCATACTGCACTCGTACGACCACGCTCTATGATTCTGACCGAAGAGTATGCCAGAAAATTCTTTGGAGATCAGGATCCTATGGGACAAAAACTAATAGTGGAATCAGATACTATTCTTTATACAGTGACCGGTATAGTTCAGAATATCCCGGAAAATTCTCATGTACAATTTGATATGCTTGCTTCTATGAGCTCATATCCTGGAAGAGCCAACAATACAGGATGGGTAAATCATAACTTCTACACCTACATAGTTGTTAATGAAGGTGTTGATATGACTATAATGGAGGTTAAATTTCAGGAAATGGTGAACAAATATGTTGGACCACAGCTTCAGCAGATTCTTGGTTTTTCAATAGAGGATTTCAGGAAAGCCGGCAATGACTTCAGTTACGCTGCAATTCCACTTAAGGATATTCATCTGAAAGGGGCAACGCAATACAATCTTGAACCTTTGGGATCATTAAGCACTGTCTATATTTTTTCTGTTATCGCATTGTTGATTCTTGTGATAGCTATAATTAATTATGTCAATCTTGCTACTGCAAAATCAGCAGGCAGGGCTAAAGAAGTGGGAGTGAGGAAAGTTTCGGGCGCCAATAAGGCAGGTCTTATTTCTCAGTTCCTTGGAGAATCTCTTCTGATAGCGGCGTTTGCAACAATACTGGCTGTGCTGTTAGTGTTTGCATTTACTTCATCATTTAACCAGCTTATTGGGAAGGAGCTCTCTGTCGGACTGTTTGATAGTATAATAGGTGTGATTTCCCTGGCAGCCCTTATCATTATTGTCGGTGTCGCTGCAGGCTTTTATCCTGCTTTCGTACTGGCTTCATTTAATCCGGTTGAAGTACTCAAGGGGACTTTAAGTCCTGGTTCCATGTCAAGGAGATTAAGAGCAATTCTGGTTGTATTTCAATTTACTGTTTCCATAGTTATAATTATCGGATCAATAATTGTTTATAATCAGCTTAATTTCATGACTAAAAAAGATATCGGATTTGAAAAGGAGAACATGATAGTTATTCGTCGTCCGGATGCTTTTTTCAGACAGCTTGAATCATTCAGAGATCAGGTATTACAGATCCAGGGTGTTGAAAAGGTAGGGTATTCAAGGGAAGTTCCGGGAACCAATTTCAGCAATAATGCTTTTTTTAATGATGAAGATCCTGAAAAGAAAACTTATCTTCTTCAGCAAGCCCAGGTGAGTTTTGATTATCCTGAAGCTCTTGGTGTTCATCTTGTTGAGGGGAGATTTTTTTCCAGAGAATTCAATACTGATTCAGCAGCAGTACTATTAAACGAAGCTGCAGTAAAATCGTTGGGATTATCAGATCCTGTGGTTGGAAAGTATATACTACAGCCAAGAGGTCCACAACAATTCCAAAAGCTTAAAATTATAGGTGTTATGAAAGACTTCAATATAACGTCTATGCACAAGGCTATTGATCCGGTATGTTTTACTGTTATGGGTGGCGGTGGTGGCGATCAGTATGCTACAGTTCGCATTAGCGGCAGGGATGTTAATGCAACAGTAAGATCTATTGAACAGAAGTGGTATGAATTCACCGACATGCAGCCTTTTCAATATGATTTTTTCACCGATACCTGGAATGAACTTTACAAATCAGAAATGAAGATAGGAAAAATATTCATTCTCTTTTCTGTATTGGCAATTTTTATCGCCTGTCTTGGTTTGCTTGGGCTAGTGACTTTTATAACAAACAAAAGGACAAGGGAGATTGGCATCAGAAAAACCTACGGCGCATCGGTCGGAGTGGTTTTAAAACTATTATCCAAAGAGGTGGTTTATCTTATCCTTATTTCCTCATTGATTGCATATCCAATTGCCTATTATGGGGCAAGATACTGGCTCGAGGGGTTTTCAAGCAAGGTCAGCATAAATCCTGCAATTTTTATTGCTGCAACAGTGATAACTCTTGCCATTGGCTGGTTGTCAATAAGTTATAAAACAATTAAAGCAGCTAATTACAATCCGGCAAATGCTTTAAGGATAGAGTAAAGGGAATAGATTTATCGATCGTCTTTATCCTTCTGATTTTGTAATAAGTTTAAGGAATCCTTCTTTATAGGTATTACTTACAGGGATTCTTTTATCGGCAATTATTATCACACCCCGTTCAATAAATTTCACCCTTCTGCTCATTATTGAGTTGATTTGGCTGATATAATTGCAACTAAATTGAATGCCGTATCCAAAAGAATTTATCTTTACTGTTAATGTTTATAAAACCAGATTGACATTATAATTAGTATGGAAGAAAATACCCCAATCAATGAGCAAAGATCAACTATAGAAAAAATTATCACAGAAAGAAACTTCATTACCTCGCAGGAGTTTCTGCAGGAGTTATTTGGTGCTATTGCAGGTATTGCTGCCATTTTAGATTCAAACAGGCAGATTGTTGCTTCGAATGACGATTTTCTAAAGGCTTTAGGTATCGGATCTATTTATTCTATTCTTGGACTGAGGCCCGGTGAAGCAATTATGTGCGTTAATTCTGCCGTTGAAACTTCAGGTTGCGGAACCTCGGAAGCTTGCTCATTTTGTGGTGCAATGAATGTCATAGTTGTAAGCCAGAATACAGGCAGGAAGTCACAGCGGGAAGCAAGGATAACCTCTATGGTTGATGGTCAGTTGAAGAGTTGGGATCTGCTGGTCACTTCTAGTCCTGTTAAGATAAAGGATCACTATTTTTATATTCTTACACTGGAGGATAAGAGTGATGAGAAGAGACGGATTACTCTTGAACGGATTTTCTTTCATGACATATTAAATACAGCTGCCGGATTAAATCAATTGCTTCAATTGTTAAAAGAAGCCCCCGATCCTGAAGAAGCCCAGGAACTTATTAAAATTTCTGAAGAAGCAAGTAAAGGGCTTATAGAAGAGATTATGCTGCACAGACAGATGAAAGCTGCAGAGGATGGAGATCTGAAAGTAAATATTGTACCGACCGGGACAATAGCTGCGCTGAAAACTGCTATTGACAAAATACGATTCCATGAAGTTGCCAATGGAAAAACTATCATAATACACAAAGAATCAGTCGATTGCACGCTGGAAACCGATAAGGTGTTGTTGCAGAGGATTCTTATTAATCTTCTGAAAAATGCTCTTGAGGCGACGCAGAATGGAGGGATAGTTACTGTAGGTACTCTTGATAAAACAGATGAAGTAAAGCTCTGGGTAAAAAATGATTTAGTAATATCGAGGGAGATTCAACTGCAGATTTTTCAGCGTTCTTTTTCAACAAAAGGAGCAGGGAGGGGCATAGGAACTTATAGCATCAGGTTGCTTTCCGAGAACTATCTTAAGGGTAATGTAAGTTTTGTAAGCAATCAGGAGGAAGGTACCATTTTTGAACTGGAATTTAAGAAACGATTTCCCGGTATACCCGGGATCAGCACAGATAATTAAATCTGTGAGATCCAGAGGTGAATGAATATTATTCTTTATGAATTCTGTAAAAAAATGTCAATCTCTTTTGCTGCCTTTCTGCCCGATGCTATAGCATTTACCACCAGGCTTGCTCCTGTTACAGAATCGCCTGCAGCAAATACTTTTTGACGGTTGGTCGACTGATCATTATTTACCTTAATGTTTTTCCTGTTATCGAGTTCCAGATTCAGGTCAGAAAGTAAACCATCCGCAACCGGATGTACAAATCCCATTGCAAGCAAAACGAGATCAGCTTCTATTACTTTCCGGGTGCCGGGAATGATATTTATAGAATAGGTTCCGTTTTTATTTTCCCATTCAACCTCCTCTGTCTCAATACCTTTTAGTTGTCCATCTGCACCTGTAAATCTTACAGTTGAAACGCACCAGAGTCTTTCGCATCCTTCTTCATGGGAAGTTGTTGTTTTAAGAACTTTGGCGAAATAGGGCCAGGGGTTATTTCCGGCTCTTGTCTCAGGAGGTTTTGGGAGTATCTCGATCTGGGTAACACTGAGCGCTTTTTGACGAATTGAGGTCCCAACACAATCTGAGCCGGTGTCTCCTCCACCAATGACTACAACGTTTTTATTCTCGGCATTCAGAATAGGATCACCCCATGAACTTTGTCCGGCATTTATCCTGTTCTGGCAGGCAAGAAAATCCATTGCAAAGTGAATCCCTCTGAGTTCTCTTCCTTCAACGTTAAGATTTCTTGGCTGTTGGGAGCCTATAGCAATACAAATTGCATCAAACTGATTTACAAGATCATTTGACGATACATCTTTTCCAATCTCTGTTCCTGCTTTTACAATAAGCCCTTCCTTGATCATCAGGGCCAGGCGTCTGTCAATAGTAGCCTTGCTTAATTTAAAATCGGGGATTCCGTATCTAAGCAATCCTCCTGCTTTCTCATCTTTTTCAAAAAGGGTAACAAGATGACCGGCTTTATTAAGAAGGTCTGCTGCTGCCATGCCTGAAGGACCACTACCAATTACGGCAACTTTCTTACCGGTCCTTGTTTTTGGTGGTGAAGGTTTAATATATCCTTCGGTAAAAGCCTTTTCGACGATTGCCACTTCATTTTCCCGAATCGTAACGGGCTGCTGATCAATATTCAGGACGCATGAGTGTTCGCAACCTGCCGGGCAAATTCTTCCTGTAAATTCAGGAAAGTTATTTGTTGCAGCAAGTCTCTCGTATGCAGCTTTCCAATCGCCCTTATACAACAGGTCATTCCATTCGGGAATTAGATTGTCTACAGGGCATGCCCAGTGACAAAAAGGAACT
>JBBRVC010000011.1:0-43150 GCA_038247205.1 Bacteroidales bacterium | reverse complement strand
TAATATTGTAATGAGTGTCGGGTTAAAAGGAGTTATAGGAATATTCACTCCTTCAAAAATCAAGACAAAAGAACTGGTACCTGCGAGTTAAATCAATTTGCTTTCCATAAATAAAGAGGTTGTCTCAATGTATTAAGAGTCAACCTCTTTTCTTTATCTGATTAGCATCTGCTAAATGAGGAAAGCCCCAATAAATAAGAACTTAGTCTGGCCCTTCGTTTTTCTTTCACTGAATATCATAGACAGTATTTCAGGATTGTCACTTAAATTTTATCGCCAGACCAAAGTTTACTTTGTTATGAACAGGTCTTTCAAAGATATGCCTTGGAGGATTATTGTAGAACTTGCCGTAAGTGTATTCACCAAAAAAACCCAGATGTTCAAATAAATAGATCGCTGCGCCTCCTCCAAGACAATGTTCTTCATAACTTTTTGTTGATTTGATTGTTACGCCTCCAAGCTTCCCTGTAACATACAAATCAAATCTCAAATCATCCTTTTTCATTACGTATGGGAGCAGGTGAAAATTGCAGTTGACACCATAAAAGAAGCCGCTCCTGGTGTATCCCCGGGTTCCATTTGGTGAAACTTGTTCAAACAGGTGGATGGTAGAGTAACCTCCATAAATTCCCCCTTCCACATTATCAAGAAATCCATAGTTCAACTCAAGATTGTATTTTTTGATCTTGTCGTAATCATATTTCGCTAAGGGACCTAATGGAAGTGAATAACCCGCCTTGATGTTCCAGCGGTCCTTAATGTTTGAACCCTTTAAAGCGGAAGTTGATCTTTCAAATACTTCTTTTGATTTTTGAAGGGCGATCACTTTCAGGGATTCCACCCGGGCATTCCTGGCTATGCGATCAAAATAAACTTTACATGATATGGAAGGTATTATAGGAAAAAAGCTCAACTGGTATAGTGACAAAGGTCTGAAATCATGATTCCACTGTGGATTGCTAAAGTTCATGGATTTATTTGAATTGTAATAGTAGAAAACAGGGTTATGCCTGTTATAAAGGTTGTATATGGAAAAATTCCAGTCAACCTTATTGTTTCTCCTGTTGTAACGCGACCAGGTCAACCCGATATCCAGCCTGTGATAATCTCTCATCCTGCCGCTGTTTCGTTCACCATATATCAACCCCTCATAGAAGAAATCGTTCCCTTCAAAATCATTAATTATTGATGGGATATACTGCCTTCCTATTGCTTCGGTGTATGGCAAACCTGTCTGGTAAACCCAGACAAGGTTAAAGTTGAGTTTATCTGTAATCTTTCGATTCAGGTTAACAGAAAGGTTATTGGGACGGTTATAATCAAATAAATATTCCTTTCCGGAGTTTATTTCCGGGTATTGCCGTGTTGTTTTTGAATGAACATAACTGATGAATCCTGTCCAGTTTCCGGTATTCTTCGTGAGCAGGAACTCTACTCCCATTGATCTCCCCTTACCTCCTGTTTCGACCTTTGAAATCCAGTTCTCATCACCCATCAGGCTTGAATATCCATCTCTGTAGGTGGAGAGATTGTACATGTCTTTGTAATAGAGGCTAAGTTCAGTATTGAATTTCCCATTTATGAATGAGCCATTCCATCCTACAGTCACCTGATCAGATTTTGCAGGAGGTATCTTTTTACCAGATGGGATCCAGACTTCATTATTCATTATGCTCCCTGCAGTGAATACAAGATGTGAATATTGTGAAACCTTCATGTAGCTGAAGGAGATGGAATGATTTTCAGATAATTGCCGATCCGCATTCAGCCTTGGCTCAAAAGAAAGATCTGAAAATCCTCTGGTCAGATGATTACTGATCCTGAAACCAGGGGTAAGTGACCATTTATCTTTAAGAATGAATTTGTTGTCGGCATAAATGGCTGATTCGAGTGAATTAACAGGATTAATCTGCTGCTGAACTGCCTGGGTTGAAATGTATGTTTCATTGGGAATCATAGACAGAAAGGAACTTTGAACTCCAAACTCAGCGAACCAGCTTTCAGACACAGTATATTTCATACCTGACCTGAAAGACAGATCTTTGACTGAAGATTTATAACTTTCCTTATAAGTTGTCGACGTATCCTGTTCCTGTAAAGTGTACTTCATGAACTCCTTTAACCTGTATCGGGTGAAAGAGATGTTGCTTGATGAAAACAACCGTGGAGATAAAATTCTATTATACTTTGCGGAAATCAGCCAGTTTCCCCAAATATTGCCCATTCTGTACTTTTCTTTCTTCACAGACCAGAAATTAAGGTAATCATCTCCCTGATAAAAATTTAAGCTCAAACTATTCTTTTTATCAGGCTTCCAGGAAAACTTGCCATTGAAATCATGAAAACCGTATGCAGTGATATAATCATTTTCATTTTGTAAAATCTGGATCGTTGCCATCAGAGGATCAAAAAGGGTCTTTCGCGCACCAATTATAAAGCTTGAATTTTTAAATCCGGCAGGTCCTTCAAAATTGAAGGATAGGTCTGTTATACCCGCACTAATAGAACCATTATAGATGGAGTAGTCACCTTCCCTCTGGGTTATGTCCACAACCGAAGAGAGTTTCCCTCCATACCTTGAAGGAAATCCACCTTTATAGACATCAATATTGTTTATCATCTCGGGATTGAAAACAGACATGAAACCACCAAGGTGATTGACATATATGATTGGAACATTATCGAACAGGTACAGGTTCTGCCCCGGATCACCGCCTCTTACAATCATGCGACTGGATCCTTCCTGCGAAGAACTTATTCCAGGAAGAAGCGATAGGGTTTTAATGATATCAGGTTTCCCTCCAATTGAAGGTGTCTGCGTCATCTGGACATAATTCAGAGTTGAGATATTGGTGTTGCGTTTTCTTTCTGCATTTATAGTTACCTCAGATAGTTGTTCAATATTCTCAGACAACGAAATTTCAATAATTGTATCATTGACGGTGTTCAGATTCAGGACCTGGCTTTCAAAGCCGATAAATGAGATTTCCAATGAAGGATTATTGTGAACCACCATGTTAAAATAACCGTTGTAATCTGATATTGTGCCATTTATAGTTCCTGCCTCAGTTATGTTTGCTCCGATCAATCGTTCTCCATTGTCCCTGCTTTTTATAAATCCTGAAACATTCATCTTTTGCTGTGCATTCAGTGAGGTGCTCAGTAATAAAAGGAGGATGGCGCTATTTTGAATTATCTTCGGCATCTATTCAGTACTTAGGATATAATGTATCTGAAACAACCACTGAATATCCAGCAAATATTCCATAACCGCCGGGTATATTTGAGTACAAAGGGAAAGCGTTTATTGAAGCCGCAGGAAATTCAGGAAATCTGCCCTTTTCATATAAGTACTTCTGTTTGACAAATTGATTATAACTACCACTACAGGAACGCAGTTCTATTATCAATGGATACAAATCGGTATAGCTTGGGCCACCTCCGCTGGAACCGTATCCTCCAGTAAAATAATTAATAGTCATTGTGTAAACAGAATCTCTTATGATCTCATTACTAAAGATAGTCAGTGGAAGCCCTTCATTCAATAAGACAGGATCGGTTATCTTCTTCAATGTGGCGAGCATCTCATATTCGTCTGGATGTAGCCTGATTATTACTTCGAAATACTGTCTCTCGGATGTATTTGTTCTTAATGAAAAAGTTAAGGATGGATAGATTACACCCTCTTCATCCTTCCCGGCACAGCTTGTATGAATTATATTGAAGATAGGTGAAGGGGCCGGAAGAATTTCAGTACACGTGATTGTCTCGTACCCTGGTACCTTTATTTCTAGTTTGTAGAATCTCAGTGGCTCAACAATCGATGAAGAAAAGTATATACCATTCTCATCAGGTAAAAGGCTTTCCATATAATTCCCGTCGATATAAAGTGAGATTTCTGCATCATTGACCAGAGTCAGCTGGTTTGTATCAAGCTTTTCAGCCAACGATACATGAACTTTCATAGGTTTTCCGGCAATAAGGATACTATTAACCGTTGGAACGGGAGTAAATCCCGGGAATTCATCAGTTACAATCTCTCTGCAGGAACACTGTGTTAAGAGTATTAAAAGAGTGACAAAAAACAAGCTGCGCATTTACAACAGTTTTGACAGAACTGTTAAATATATAACAAACAAACTGAAAATTACTCGATTCACTTGATAAATCACTGAAGTATAACTTTAGTCAAGTTGAATTTATGGTCTATATAGTTCCTCGCCGCGTGATCCTCGCCCGGACCAAAGAAAAAAAGAACGCAGAATAAGAAATATATGAGGGTAAACCCTAATTTCCTATAATAATATTTGTCTTCAATCTTTTGGTACGTATTCTTAATCAGAGAGTAAGTAGGATGATTACTGTTTCCAGTTTGATTAGAATCATAGTCTTTTTAGAGGTTTGAAATATACTCTTCAAGCAGCTCTTTAAATTTCGTTTTACTCATTTTGACTTTCATTATTAAAAATAAGTCAATTTAGAGTTTTTACAAAATGATTATTAGCACCTGATTAGCATCTGCTAAATGAGGAAAGCCCCGATAAATCGAGGCTTTCTGTACCCGGAGCCGGGATCGAACCGGCACAGCATTGCTGCCACTGGTGTTTGAGACCAGCGCGTCTACCAATTCCGCCATCCGGGCAAAACTTGGAAGGACTGCGAAATTAGAAATTTTTTCGTAATCACTCCTTTACTTTTGTCTTTTTTCTTTTATCTTTTATCTTTTGAAAGATCATGTAATTCTACTTTTCTGAATTCGACATTATGACTCTCCGCCTGTAAAGAGATATAGCCTTCCTTTAGCGGTGTTCCGTCAGCAACAGGAAATCCCTCCGGCTTGTCACCACCAATCTGCGGCTTCATATAGGTAAGTACTGTATCTCCCTCGACAATGTGATGTATTATACTATCCCCTAGTACAACAAACTCAACATGTACCCAGACATCACCATTATAGGTTTTTGATGAAGAATTTGTGCAGTGCTGAGTTATCAGCTGATTATCCATCACAATATTTGTTCCGGGGGTGCAAACATTTGCGGTGGGACGATCTGATACACCGTCACCACCAAGGAATTGAGCTTCAATAGATACCGGAAAGTCCTGGTTAAGGCCTATTGTGGCTGCAGATTGAGAGTGAAGCATCACACCGCTGTTACGGTAAGCCCAGGACGCTCCTCCCGGGGTCTGTTCACCGGTAAAACGATATTCAATCCGGATCTTGTAATGGGAAAATGGTTTGTTGTAGTAAATGTGCCCGAACTCTCCATCGAATTTTTCGTATTGATCATAAGAAACCTTTAATATGCCGTCTTCGACCCTGAAGGTATTCTTATAATTATCATTCAACTCCGATCCTTTGATCTTGATATCCCAATCAGAAAGATCTTTCCCGTTGAAGAGTTGTATCCATTCTTCTTTTTCTGCGGTAAGGGGGCTATTTTGGCATGCTGCCAGAACATATAACATCAGGAAAATCAATAGTTTATTCATAATAATATATTTATTGAAGTTTATTTCTCTAGGTATCAACCCTCTGATTCATAGTCCCTGAGGCTCCAAAAACCCACCCCTAGCCCCTCCGAGGAGGGGAACCTGGGCTCCAAATTCTCTGTTTAACAGTTATTTGGTCTATTAGTATCTTGTCTCTTAGTCACTCAGGTTCCAAAAACCCACCCCTAGCCCCTCCGAGGAGGGGAACCTTGGCTCCAAAGGCTCTGTTTAACAGTTTGGTCTCTCAGTCCCTGAGTCTCTTAGTCACTTCTCCAGCATCTCCCGGATGGTCTTCTCAATTCCCTCCTGGCCATAGCCGCACTCATTTATCAGCTCATCCTGTGTCCCATGCTCAACAAAGTAATCAGGAATACCCAGCCTTCTGACTTCGGCATTATAGCAGTTGTCACTTTTGAATTCAATGACTGCACTGCCGAATCCGCCTTTTAATATCCCGTCCTCAACGGTAATGACTCGCTCAAATTTGTTGAAAATAGATGAAAGAGCTTCTTTGTCAAGTGGTTCAACAAATCTCATATCCCAATGAGTGATGCCAATATTTTCCTTTTCAAGCTTTTTGACCACAGCTGAAACATCATGTCCGGGGTGACCAATACTTAAAATTGCAATATCATTACCTTCGCTTAACTTCCTTGCTTTACCCGGAATTATCTCCTCGAAGGGTTTTTTCCAGTTTGAGATCATGCTGCAACCTCTGGGATAACGTATTGAGAATGGTCCTTTATTCTTTTCAAGCTGAGCCGTATACATCAGATTCCTCAGTTCCACCGCATCCATTGGTGCACTTACGACCATATTGGGAATGGCACGCATAAATGCCATATCAAAAAAGCCATGGTGGGTAGCCCCATCGGGCCCGACAAGTCCTCCGCGGTCGAGACAAAAAACCACATGCAGGTTCTGGAGTGCAACATCATGAATAACCTGGTCGTAAGCCCTTTGCATAAATGATGAGTATATGTTGCAAAAAGGCACCATTCCCTGTGTTGCCAGTCCGGCCGAAAATGTTACAGCATGCTGTTCTGCAATACCAACATCAAAGGTTCTTTCAGGCATTTCCTTCATAATGTAGTTCATCGAACTACCCGAGGTCATTGCAGGTGTAATAGCCATTATCTTTTCGTTCTGCTCTGCGAGTTCAAGCAAAGTTCTTCCGAATACTTCCTGGTATGTTGCCGGAGCATCGCCGGCAGGTGATTTAAATATTATTCCGGTATTCTTGTCAAATTTTCCCGGAGCATGGAATGTAGTCTGGTTCTCTTCAGCCTGTTTAAATCCTTTGCCTTTTACTGTAAGACAATGTAGCAGCTTTGGTCCGGGTATTCTTTTAAGATCCTCAAGTACTCTGACAAGATGCAGCATGTCATGGCCGTCAATAGGTCCGAAGTACCTGAAATTCATACCTTCAAAGAGGTTGCTTCTGTCGAGAATAGTGCTTTTAAAACCCGCCTCAAGTTGTGAAGCCAGAGTACGCGCCTTTGGCCCAAATTTGCCAACGTTGCCGAGCATGTGCCACATTTTATCCTTGAACTTATTATAGGTTTTACTGGTGGTAATATCAAGTAGATATTCTTTCAGAGCTCCTACATTAGGATCAATGGCGATGTTATTATCGTTTAATATAACAAGAATGTCAGATTTGGTTGTTCCTGCATTGTTAAGTCCCTCGAATGCTTCACCCGCAGTCATTGCACCGTCACCGATTACAGCAACAACCTGCCTTCTTTCTCCCTTCCGGTGTGCGGCAACTGCCATTCCCAGTGCTGCAGAGATAGATGTAGATGAGTGACCTGTTCCAAAAGCATCATACTCGCTCTCTACAATCTTTGGGAAACCGCTTATCCCTTTATGTTTCCTGTTTGTGAAAAAATTGTCCCTGCGACCGGTAAGTATCTTATGTCCGTAGGCCTGATGGCCGACGTCCCAGATTATTTTGTCGTATGGTGTTTTGAATACATAATGAAGTGCAACCGTAAGTTCAACAACACCAAGGCTGGCACCAAAGTGGCCGGGATTGTTGCACACAACATCGATTATGAAATTGCGCAATTCCGAACTAACCTTTATCAGATCAGCCGGATCTAGTTTCCTGAGATCCTCAGGATTTGAAATTCTAAAAAGCAAGTTTTCCTCCGTACTCATCGGGAAAAAAAGAATAATTATTTGACCTGCAAATATAGCAATTATTATTCCCGTGTGTTTCCCAATCTTTTTCCCGGATTTTCTTATTTTTACGAGGTATTAATACAGTATGAAGCAATATTCATCTGCCAAAAGTGTTTATTACATTAAATATCCGGTGATCATGAATAAATCAGTTTTTATTATTCTTTCAGTTATTGCTGTGACTATCAGCTCAGTATCATGTGTTTCAGGGAAAAAACATAAGGCTCTGCAGGATACCAGCAGGCATTTTATGAATGAGAGAGATGCTTTCAAGACTGATAATATTGCTCTTGAAATGTCGAACAGGGAGCTGGAAGCAAAAATTGCATCAACAGGGCAGGAGATATCTTCTGTAAGAGAGGAAATAGCTGCTGCTCAGAATGAGCGGGATAAAGCTGTTGATGAATTCAATAAAATGTCGGCTAAATATGATGAGTTGCAATCCGCGCAGGAAGCTCTGATACGCGGAAATGTAAAAGAAACTCAGAAGCTTCTTACAGAATTGCAGGCAGCCCAGGAAAATCTTCAGAAAAAGGAAGATCTGCTCAGGCAGCTTGAACAGAACCTCGATTTGAAGAAAACATCCCTCGATGAACTTACATTCGAGCTTGATAAACGAAATGCACGCCTTGTTGAGCTTGAAAATATTCTTGATGCTCAGAAAAAAGTTGTTCAGGATCTTAAAAGCAAAGTATCAGAAGCTTTGCTTGGTTTCGAAAATAACGGACTTACTGTTACCATGAAAAATGGTAAAGTGTATGTTTCCCTGGATGAAAAACTGCTTTTTAAATCTGCAAGCTGGGATATAGATGCGAATGGAAAGAATGCACTGAAGAAGCTTGCCGGTGTATTGGAACGAAATCCAGGCATTCAGGTCACCATTGAAGGACATACTGACAATGTTCCATATAATCCCGGAAGCGGGCAACTTAAGGATAACTGGGATTTAAGTGTTAAAAGGGCCACAACTGTTGTAAGAGTGCTTCTGGATGGCTCAAAAATTGATCCAATGAGATTAACAGCTTCTGGCAGGAGCGAATTCTCGCCTGTTGATTCAAAGACCACCACAGATGCCAGACAAAAAAACAGAAGAACTGATATCGTGCTTACTCCGGATCTGACCGAACTATACAGATTGATCGATAAGTATTAATGATTTTCTGTAAACTCCCTTAGTCTTACTTTCATATTTTTTAATGCCTGTAGCAGATCTTCTTCCGGTTTAAGGAAGTCCTGGTCTTCCCAGAACTCTGCATCATAAAAAGTAATGGTTCTTGAAAATATTGAATGAACCGGTGCCAGCTCCTCTCTTTCAAACCGGGAAACATTTTTAAGGCTGATGTCGGTTACCGCCAGTTCAAAAAAGACTTTAAACTGGGTGTTAAACAGTTTTCTTTTTTGTTTAGAGGCGAAAAGAAGATCACCCCTTACATGTGAAAGAAAATATCTGTCATTTATCTTCCTGTAACTTACTGAATATCTTACCGATACAGGCCAGGTGTTGAAGCCGCGGGTCGCGCTTGAAATAAATGAATTCTTTATTTTATCTATATGCCTGGGATTCAGTTCAAAATCTGCCTGAAGAATGGCGTAATCTTCGGTATTGACGTAGAATGTCCCTCTGAAAAGGGACTGATCTATTCCTTCTCTCTGCTCAAAATCAATTGCATAGGCAGCATCCTCATCGAAAGAAACAATATCGGTTATACGATAAATATACTCCTGATCTCTCTGAGGATCAAGAAAGTCGAATATGTTTTTAATTCCGTCAAGTTCAAGAGAGGTACTTAAACCGGCTTTGAGTCTGACAGCAAGAGTATCGCTGAGATCTGTATTTTCTATCTTCCTGCTTTTTAAAACCTTTATCTGATCGCCCAGAAAAGTTCCTGAATAAGAGCTTTTATAAATTTGAAGTATAGCCTCAGAATAACTTTGCAGCTCTGATTTTTTCAGAACCCCTTCCCTGTAAAATCCTGTAAGCAAAGCAGGTGATTTTCCATAATTAGCCGGAATTGAACCTATACTTTTTTTAATTATTTCCTGTGGTATCTGTGTCCTGATAATTATCTCAGGGATAGAGATAAACTCCCTCTGCATGATTATATTTAAATTGTTGCCGGAGAAACTTTTCACAGGGATCTCCCGTCCTATATACCCCAGATACGACACATAAAGGGTATCATTATAGTTATCAGCGGTTATGTTAAGCCCAAATTCCCCATTGTTATTTGATACGGTTCCCCTGCCCTGATTTTTTAATCCTATTGTCGCAAATGATAATGGCGAAGAAGTTTCAAAGTCAGTGATTAATCCTGTAATATATTTATCTTTCCATTCGGGAATCGAATCATTGTTTTGAATATCAGCAGGTTTATCAGCCAGAGAAATTATGATGTACTTATCAATAACTGAAAAAACAAGAGAATCATTTTGTAGAACTGAGTCAAGGATAGTACTCAACCGGGTATCAGAAAATGACATTCGTGTCTTCTTTTCAGCATCAATAATCCGGCTGTCGTATGTAAAGTTATAACCTGTCTCCTTACTTATAATATTTAATGCATTACCTGTTTTGACTGATCCTTCCCGGAAAGTAAAAGTCGAATCCATGATATTCACCTGACATTCGGCGGAAAATGACAGGATCAGAAAAAGAATCAGTAATGCTACGGTCCGATGTTTATTATATATGAAACGGTTGACCGGCAACATTTTTCACCTCTCGTATTATTTTTTCTCAAGTCGGTAAGTATCACCATCCTTCTGATAGCTCAGGTTAAAGGTAACACAAATAATACGGATTTTGGTTTCAATCGGTTCGTTATCGAAAACGGTTGTGATTGGTTGATTCAGAATTTCAGGGTCGGTAGCAATAATATCGGCATTATAGATATTTTTCAGGTCTCTGAATACAACATCCAGCTTCTGACCATTGTAAATGAGTTTTCCGGTTTTCCAGGAGATATAATTTGGATTGGTATTTAACTTTTTCTCACTGAAATCTGAGCTTATTGTAGCGACATATCCCGGATCAACAATAAGGTTTTGCGATCCGCCGCCGCTTTCCAGCATAACCTTGCCTGTACTTACGAAAACTTCAATTGACGACTCAGGGTCTTTAGCGATAACATTGAATGAAGTCCCAAGGACCTTGATTGTTGACTCACCGGCACTGACAGTAAATGGATTGTAAGGGTCGGGGGTGATTTCAAAAAATGCTTCACCTTCAATGCTGACATGCCTGCCTTTTTTTTCAAAATCCGGTCTATAACTGATAATTGTATTCCTGTTAAGAAATACATTGCTTCCATCGGGTAGTGTGACCTGATGATTCATCTGCGTACTATCGGTAATAACTGTTATATTTTTAGTCAGGGCGCCGCTACTGAACAGGTATAAGGTACCTAAACCGACTCCTGTAAGGATGATTATAGCGGCTGCCACTTTCAGAAACGTCCTTCTGATGAAACGCTGTTTATCAGGTATAATCTCAACCTCGTTAGCAAGCCTTGAAGATAGTTTCTCCCAGGCGTTATCAACATCTATTTCCATATCATTGCCAATTTCTTTCAGATCGTTCCATTTTTGTAATGTATCATATTTATCCTCAGCCCGAAACCGGCTCAGGAGGCCAACATGATCTGCAGATTTTTCAGAAAGGAGCGAAGCCAGTTCCTCCCATTCCTTATCACTGTATTTATCTATATTATTCATAGCTTCTTATTCTGTTAGTGCCCGTCTGAATTCTTTCAGAGCTTTTCCCATATTAGCCTCGACCGTTTTAACCGAGATTGATAGTTTCTCAGCAATCTCAGCATATTTCATTCCCTCAAACCTGTTCATATAGAAGATCTTACCACATCTTTCGGGAAGTCTTTCTATTATGCCGGCTATTCTTGATTGAAGATCCTTATAGTTCAGAATATCTGCTGGTATTTCAGGACTTTCCGGGAGCATGTAACTCATCTCATGCTCATGTCTCTCAACTACTTTTTTATGACCTATCAGGTGAAGGCATTTATTATGAACGGACCTGAAGAGATATCCATTTAAAGAACTTTCAATTTTTAACTTTTCCCTGTCCTGCCAGATTCTGAAAAAGAGATCCTGAACAATTTCTTCTGCACTGTCATGATCTTTGATCAGAGTTTTTGCATAGCGTACCAGCGAAACATAGGAGGATCTGAAAAGTGATTCAAATTGTCCTTTATCACCCTGACGGATCCTCCTTATTATATCAATATCGCTGGTCATTTTATCTGACACTGATTATTTTTCTTCTTCTCTATCGCTGAACTTCAATTTTCTGCTGAGTCTTCGTATTGCTGTTTCTATACTCTGATCAGGCTCAATAACATTATAGTCGCCCCAATACTGAGGATCAGTAAATGCTACAACTTTTTCAGAGAATACATCAGAGTATCTTAATTTTTCTTTACCTGCAAATTTAATAACTTCCTGGTCAGTACGATCAGTAACAGCTATTTCTGACATTGTAGTATAATAAGTGTTGAATAACTTTCTCTTCCAGTTTACCTTAAACCTTACTTCTGCCCTTGAGTATGCAAAATGCCATTTACCATTCTGTTCGCGATATTTTGTGCGGTATGTGGCAAGTTCAGGAGTAACCTCCATTCCAAGTGGCTTTTTCTTGATAAAGATCGATGTTGCAGCTGCCTTGTCGGAGAGATTAAAACCAAATTCAACTTCTGTAATTGCATAAGACTCAGTTTCAATGTAGAGGCTTCCCATAAATAATGGTATCTCAACATCAGGTTTCTGAAGGAAATTAATTACATAATGAGGTTTGTCATCAATCTCTATTACACCTCCTATTGAATAATTGTAATATTTCATTGATTCTCTTGTAAGGATTGCCTCCGTATTTTTGGCGATGTCAAGTTGCATAACACTTACAGGACCTCCCTGCAACTTAAACAGAACCGTGTCCATTTTCTCTACATCGGAGCTTTTCCTTCCTTTATAGATACGTGCGCCATCATACCGTAAATCACTGGTATATGGAGCTTTAAAAATTTCAACAACAGCCTCACCTATAGAAACGTAGGTGCGGTTTTTTCTGATGGTTTCACGATAGAATGCTGTCATAAGGTTGGGAATGTCTTCATAATTCTTTCCTATCCTGCTAATAGCTGTTTCCACAATAAATTCCGGATTCAGCGGCTTTACAATAATCTCCCTGATTGGTATAGGGGCTGTCTCAAGTGAAATTGTATTTTTGGCATTATCTGCCTTAAGATCGCTGAGCAGGATCTTTTTGTTTTTGTAACCCAGATAGGAAATCTCAAGATTTTTAGAAGCTTCTGATTCCAGGATTTTAAGAGTGAATTCTCCGTCTATATTGGTTACAATAGCAACGTTTGTCTCTGCTACGGCTACCGTTGCAAAAACAAGGGGCAGACCAGTTGTGGCATCAACAACCTTTCCTCTGATTGTAACGGACCCTTGCTGAGCATTAACAGCCTGAGCTGTAAAAGCAAGAAGGATCACTAGCGCATTGACCAAATAATTTTTAAAAGTTTTCATAGTAATAATTATTAAGTAAAATCGTTAACTTCCTTTTGTTATGAGACCTTTGTTCAGGGTTTCAAGCGTATGACCATTAACTATATTACTTACCCTATCTTTTTTTTCTTATATTTCAAAATATTATCGAACACCGAATGATCAGAAAGATTAAAAAGGCTACAAATCTTTTATTATCAGGATATTCATATCTTAAGAGTACTCTTACAGGAATCCCTGCAGTTTATGGTATGCCCGTCTCAATCGGGGTTGAACTCACAAATAATTGTAATCTTCATTGTCCGGAATGTTCCTCTGGGTCGGGACTAATGACAAGAAAAAGAGGTTACATGGAGATAGGCTTATTTGATAGACTTTTTGCAGAACTGCAACCATATCTTTATAACTTTAATTTCTATTTTCAGGGTGAATCAATGCTGCACCCGCAGTTTTTTACATTTCTGCAATCTGCAAAAAGTGTCCATACCATAGTGTCAACAAATGGTCATTTTCTTTCAGTAGAAAATGCAGAAAAACTTGCACGATCAGGATTGAATAAACTGATTATCTCAATGGACGGTATCGATCAGGCAACCTATTCTGCATACCGGAAAAACGGTGATGTAGAGTTGGTGAAAGAAGGGATAAGAAATGTTTCAGAAGCAAAGAATCGATTTCATTCGGGGATGAAGATTGAACTGCAGGTTCTTGTTAATAAACTTAATGAATCCCAGATACCTGATATTTATAAGTTTGCCCGGAAAATGAATGTATCTGTGAAGCTGAAATCGATGCAGATCACAGGGAAGGAGAGAATTGCCTTCTGGCTACCTGGAAAGCCCGGATACAGACGGTATAATTTAAAAAACGGAGAGTACAAAATAAAGAATCAAATGCCTGACCGGTGTCTGCGATTATGGCTTAATCCTGTTATCACATGGGACGGAAAAGTTGTGCCTTGCTGTTTTGATAAAGATGCAACCCACATACTTGGCGATCTGACACAGGATTCCTTCAGGGAAATCTGGAATGGCCCTAAGTACAGGATCTTCAGAAAATGCCTTTTGTCAGGCCGGAAAACGATAGAAATATGCAGAAATTGCACCTCAGGAATGAGAGGTGTCAAGCATTAAATTTCGTAATTTAACAGTCTAAATAAAATTAGGATGAGGATTGTTAAAACCTTACTGATTTCATTAACAGCCTTAGTTATCCTGACTGTTTTTGTTTCTTTTCTGGTGATAAGAGATATAAAAAGAGGCGGGCTAGCGGACTACAATGCCGAAATTGCTATTGAGTCTCTGTCGGCAAATGTAACTATTTTCAGGGATGCGCGTGGGATGCCCCACATTTATGCTGAAAATGAGCAGGATCTTTACTTTTCAACTGGTTATGTCATGGCACAGGAAAGGCTATGGCAGATGGACCTTATACGCAGGGCAACAACCGGCAGATTGTCTGAAATATTTGGCCGTGAGTATGTGGAAACTGATCTCTTTCTGAGAAGTCTGGACATGACCACAAAGTCAAAGATGATATTAAGCACCGAAGATCCTGAAATAATTAAAAGCATGCAGTCATATGCTGATGGAGTAAACTATTACATAAGCAAATCAGGAAAAAAGCTGCCACCCGAATTCAGGATCCTTGGTTATAAACCCGACCCATGGAAACTTGAGGATATGGCAAATATAATAGGTTATATGGGCTGGGATCTGGCGGCAGGCAATCTGACGGCCGATATCTTCAATTACAGGCTTGTTAAAAAGCTTGGTGAGGGAAAGGCCTCCCGGCTAATTCCTGACGGGAAAGCAGTTAACACATTTGCATTCCCCGATTTTAAGCTGGATGATGAAGAGTTAATGGAAGCATTATCCCTGATTGCATCACTGGAAAAACTTGAATCACTTGGAATACACTCATTTTCAGGAAGTAACAATTGGGCTGTCAGTGGCGCTAAAACTGAAACAGGAAGGCCGGTTCTGTCGAATGATATGCATCTGGGGCTAAATTCACCCGGCATCTGGATGCAGATACATGAAGTTGTTCCCGGTAAGCTTGATGTAACAGGCGTTGCAGTTCCGGGGCAACCGTTCATAGTTGCCGGACATAATTCAAAAATAGCATGGGGAATGACTAACCTCATGGTTGATGATATTGACCTTTTTGCCGAAACTATAAACCCTGAGAATGAAAACCAGTATTTTTTTAACGGAGAATGGAAGAATCTGCTTCTGAGGGAAGAGATCATAAATATTAAAGGTGAGGAGGCTGATACATTGTTTATAAAGAGTTCACACAGGGGACCCCTGATTTCGGGATTCAGGAATATAAATGATGCTGTTCTCAGTATGAGATGGTCAGGGTACGATAAGAGCAATGAATTAAAAGCTGTCTATCGGCTTAACAGAGCAACAAACTGGGATGAGTTCCGGGAAGCGATCAGTAATTTTAATTCAATAAGTCAGAATTTTGCGTACGCTGATGTGGCCGGCAATATTGGGCTTAATACCGGGGGCGGTATTCCAGTCAGAAAAGGTTATGGTTCTCTTATAAGGAATGGCGAAACCGAAGAATATGACTGGAAAGGATTTGTTCAGTTCGAACACCTGCCTTCAAGTTTTAATCCCCCTTCGGATTTTGTTTCCTCTGCAAATAACAATACTGTAAACATCGATTATCCGTTTTACATATCTTTCAGATATTCAGCTCCATACCGAATTAACAGGATCAGGGAGATGTTAACAGAGAAGGAAAAATTCAGCATTGATGATTTCAAGAGCATGATCACAGATCAGCATTCAAATTATGCAGCTAACCTTATTCCATTAATCTTAAAGCAGAAGAACAGGCTGCCTGAAATGAATTCTATTGAATCAGAAGCATTTAATCTTCTTGAAGAATGGGATTTCGATATGAATAAAGATCTTGTTGCACCGGCGCTGTTTGATTTTTTCAGAATAAGCTTTGCAAAGAACCTTCTTGGAGATGAACTCGGTGATCTTTATGACCAATTGCCGGGAACAGTAAAGGATAATTATATCTACCGGATTATCACAGTTTCACCCGATGAATGGGTTGATGATATAAACACACCTGATATTGAGAGCATTGATGACATTGTATTCACAAGTTTCAGGGACGGAATAAAGACCCTCTCGGACTCATATGGAACTGATATGGATCAATGGATATGGGGGGAGATACATACATTTAAGCTGCAACATCCTCTGGGAAAAGTAAAAATTCTTGACAGGATTTTTAATCTTGACTCAGAAATATATCCTATTGGAGGAAGCAATCACACAGTATGTCCTTATTCGTACAATTCAACCGGATTTAGTGTCACTGACGGAGCTTCGCAAAGGCACATCTACAATACGGCTGACTGGGATGAATCGTGGACAGTGATACCTACAGGCACTTCCGGGATCCCGGGAAGTGAGTTCTATCTTTCTCAGACAAAAGAATATCTCGATGGAAATTTCTATAAAGATGCTTTTTCAGAGGAGGCAGTAAAGGCAGCGGCAAAGTACAGGTTAGTGCTTAAACCGTCATCACGTCCTTCTCCTTGATGGCCATTACCTTATCGATCTTTGTGTTGAATTCATGAGTTAGCTCCTGCACTTTTTCAACAGCGTCTTTTTCCATATCTTCCGGAAGGCCATCTTTAAGAGACTGTTTAAGTTCATCATTTGCCCACTTCCTTGCACTCCTGATGCTGATTTTAGCTACTTCGCCCTCAGTTCTCACCTGTTTTACAAGCTGGTGCCTTCTTTCTTCAGTAAGAGGTGGGATATTGATTCTGATTGCTTCACCGTTGTTAACCGGAGTTAAGCCTATGTTCGCAGCCATGATAGCTTTATCGATCACCCCGAGCATTGTTTTTTCCCAAGGCTGTATCATAATAGTCTTGGCATCAGGTGTATTTATATTGGAAACCTGAGATAAAGGTGAATTAACTCCGTAATAGTCAACGGTTATGCCATCCAGCAGGGCAGGATTTGCTCTTCCGGCCCGCAGGCGGGCAAGTTCGAGTTCAAGGTGTTCCAGAGCTTTTATCATCCGGTCCTTTGCCTCATCAAGAATTAATTCAACTTCTTCGTTCATATTTTTCAGGTTAGAAGATTGTTATAATAATAACAAAATTAATAAAAATGCTGGAATTTTCAATTACAAACGAGAGTTCCGGTTTTTATACCATTTACGAGCTTAACAAGATTTCCCTCCTCATTCATGTCAAATACAATTATTGGCATGTCATTATCGCGGCACATGGTGAAAGCTGTTGAATCCATCACCTTAAGATTTCTTGCTATAGCTTCGTCAAATGAAATGGTATCGAATTTCTTTGCCGAGGGATCCTTTTCCGGATCAGAAGTATATACTCCGTCAACCCTGGTTCCTTTCAGAAGAACATCTGCTCCAATCTCAACAGCCCTCAATGCCGCTGCAGTGTCTGTTGTGAAAAATGGGTTTCCGGTGCCCCCGGCGAGGACGCAAACAAATCCCTCTTTCATGGCATTCAGTACGTTGTCCCTGTTATAAAGCATTCCCACGGGTTCCATCCTTATGGAAGTAAAAACAGAAGCTTTTCCTCCAAGTTTATTAATAGCATTTTCAATGGCAAGGCTGTTTATTACAGTTGCAAGCATTCCCATCTGGTCGCCCTTTACTCTGTCAAATCCTGATTTTGTCCCACTAAGTCCACGGAAAATATTGCCGCCTCCGATAACGATGCCAATCTCACAGCCTTTGCCGGCGATTTCAATAATCTGTTTTGCATATTCCGACAGGACATCTTCATTTATTCCCTGTGATCCTTTTCCTGCCAGTGATTCACCGCTAAGCTTGAGTAAAATGCGTGAGTACTTCATATAATGGTCTGTGAATTAAATAACAAAACTATTTAAACCTAAAAACAAAAAACGAATTTAATAAAAAAGCGCCTTATTCAGGCGCTCTAATATTGAAATATGAACTTACGAATTACAAATTAAGGGTGAAGCGTTTGAAATCTGTCACCGTCAGATCTTTATTAATTGATTGAAGATACTGTCTGATAGTCATCTTGTTGTCCTTAACAAAATCCTGATTCAGTAAAGTATTCTCTTTAAAGAATTTTGCGAGTTTGCCCTGTGCAATTTTTTCAAGCATCTCCTCCGGTTTACCTTCTCTTTTTGCTTGTTCTTTCCCAATCTCAATTTCAAGAGCAATAGTCTCCGGTTTTACATCATCTTTATCGAGAGCTACAGGATTCATTGCAGCAATCTGCATTGCAACATCCTTATAAACCTGTACATCAACATCTGCTTTTGTAAAACCAACCAGTGTGGCAAGTCTGTTACCCTGATGAATATATGCCTGTACGTGAGCTGCTTCGATTTTTGAATAAAATGAAAGGTCGAGTTTTTCACCTATAATACCGATGTATTCAACCAATTTTTCACCAACTTTACCACCTTCCAGAGGAAGAGCTTTAAGTTCTTCAAGGTTTGCAGGTTTGTTTGCAAGAGCAAGATCAAGAACTTTGTAAGCAAATTCCTGGAAAGATGCATTCTTTGCAACAAAATCAGTCTCACTGTTCAGTACCAGTAAAACACCTGTTTTGCCATCCTGCGTTGTTTTTGAAAGAACAACACCTTCAGTAGCATCTTTGTCAGCACGTTTGTTGGCAACAGCCTGTCCTTTTTTACGTATTATTTCGATAGCTTTATCAAAATTGCCTTCTGATTCTTCAAGCGCTTTTTTGCAATCCATCATACCGGCTAAAGTCACTCGTCTCAGTTTTGCAACATCTGCTGCACTAATTGTAGCCATGGTAAATTCGTTAAATGTTTAAAATCAAATAATTAATTAATCTTCATCTTTTTCGTCAACATCGGCGAGGTCTTCTTCTTCCTCTTCTTCATCAACGAGTATTTCATCATCATCAACTTCAACTTCCTCTTCTTCTTCAACTATAGCTTCTATAATTGCCTGCGGAAGATCTTTGGTCTCGAGTTCTCTTCTCATGACTTTTTTGTCTTTTGTAGCAGGTTCTTTATCTTTCTCAAGTTTTCTGTCATTCAGTCCTTCTTCAATAGCCTGGCAAATAACATCAACGATAAGTGAAATTGATTTTGAAGCGTCGTCATTTGCGGGTATCGGGAATTCGATGTCTGAGGGATCTGAATTTGTATCTACCATTGCAAACACCGGAATACCAAGACGTTTAGCTTCGGCTACTGCGATATGTTCCTTACTTACGTCAACTATGAAAAGAGCAGAGGGAAGACGGGTAAGGTCGATAATGCTGCCTAAGTTTTTTTCAAGCTTGGCTCTTTGTCTGGTCACCTGTAATCTCTCACGTTTTGAAAGGTTAAGGAATGTACCGTCAACAGCCATTTTATCAATTGATCCCATTTTCTTTACAGCTTTGCGGATTGTAGGGAAGTTTGTAAGCATTCCTCCCGGCCAGCGTTCTGTAACGTAGGGCATATTTACTAATTTAACTCTTTCAGCAACAATCTCTTTGGCCTGTTTTTTTGTTGCCACGAAAAGCACTTTTTTACCTGATTTAGCTATTTGTTTCATAGCTGAGGCAGCTTCATCGATTTTTACGATGGTCTTTTCAAGGTCGATGATATGTATCCCGTTACGCTCCATGAAGATGTAAGGAGCCATGGCCGGATTCCATTTTCTTTTAAGGTGTCCGAAGTGTACACCAGCATCAAGTAATTCTTTAAAATTTGTTCTTGGCATTTTTTTGGTTATTAAGTTTACATTCTCTTCAATCAATTGCAAAGTAGCTCCTGGAAAGGAGGTCTCCGCAATTTAGATACTAAACTTGCATCTCTGTTGACTGATTTATTCCTATCGTTTACTGAACTGGAATCTCTTACGGGCTTTTGGCTGTCCTGGTTTTTTCCTTTCAACCTCACGGGGATCGCGGGTCAGGAATCCATTAGCTTTAAGTTTTGGCTTATTTTCGGCATCGATAATTACAAGAGCCCGGGTAATTCCCAAACGCAATGCTTCTGCCTGACCTTTAACCCCACCACCGTCGAGGTTAACTTTTATATCGTACTTATCTGCCGAATTCAGAAGATGAAGTGGCTGGGTAACAACATACTGAAGTGTCTCAGCACCGAAATATTCTTTGTAATCACGGCCATTCACAGTGATCATACCTTTACCATCACTTAAATATACCCTTGCAACGGCTGCTTTTCTTCTTCCGATAGCATTGATTGTTTCCATATCTATTCCTTATTTTTTAAGATCAATTTTTCTTGGTTTCTGTGCTTCCTGCTCGTGTGTTGCTCCGGCATAAACATGCATGTTCCTGTAAAGCTCTCTTCCAAGCCTGTTTTTGGGAAGCATGCCTCTCACAGCATTCTCAATCAGACTGATCGGATTCTTTTTCAGCATCGCTTCAGCAGTGGTGAACCTCTGGCCACCAGGAAAACCTGTATGTCTGACATATTCTTTGTCATACCATTTTTCGCCTGTTAAAGCTACTTTACCGGCATTAATAACCACGACGTTATCGCCACAATCAACATGGGGGGTGAAATTGGTTTTATGCTTGCCTCTTAATGTATTAGCGATCAATGTTGCAACACGTCCGAGAACTGCGCCTTCCGCATCAATTATTACCCACTCTTTATTAACAGTCGCCCTGTTAGCCGATACTGTTTTATAGCTTAAGGTGTTCACTTGTCTATAATTTTTAAATTGATATACTTGTACTTAATGTAAAAAACCCTTTATTTTCGGGAATGCAAAAATACAACATATTTCCATAAAAAAAAGAAATCTTAAGAGAATTTATTATTGATAACCAAAACAGAGCTATTTTTACATTTAGTATCAAACGCGGAAACTTTAATTTTCTTTTACATGGATAACGAAAGATCATTTCTGCAAAGAGCTGTTGAAATTGCAGGAAAAGAAATAGAAAACGGGGCTGGTCCTTTTGGCGCAGTTATAACTATAGATGGTAAAGTAATTGCTGAAGCAAGTAACAGGGTGGTTCAGTTAAACGACCCTACTGCCCATGCCGAGATCCTGGCTATCAGGAAAGCCTCGGAATTTTTAAATACATTTAACCTTGCCGGTTGCACACTTTACTCATCATGTGAACCTTGTCCGATGTGTCTGGGTGCAATTTACTGGGCAGGAATTAAAAAGGTCGTTTACTCATCCGACCGCAATGAAGCTGCAGCCGCAGGCTTCAGCGACAAGTTTATATATGATGAAATATTGCTTGATCCCTCAGAAAGGAACATATCATTTATTCGTATGGACGAAAACGAAAGCAAAAAGGTCTTCACCAAGTGGATCCAGTCTGAAAATAAAATTCCTTATTGATAGCATGAACACCCCGGACAGACTGACATCTGATTTTTTCACCCGTGATGTATTAACAGTTGCTACTGAAATACTTGGGAAAAAAATTGTTTTGAGGCAGAAAGACGGAAGCTTTATAAACTTCACCATAAACGATGTGGAAGCATATAGGGGGACCGAGGATAAAGCCTGTCATGCATCGAAGGGAAAAACGCCAAGAACTGAAGTTATGTTTCAAAACGGTGGAGTGCTTTACGTTTACCTTGTTTACGGACTTTACTGGATGCTTAATATTGTTACATCAGTTGAAGATGATCCTCAGGCAGTTCTTATCAGAGGTGTGGAGAACTGTATTGGCCCCGGGCGGGTTACAAAACTGCTGGGAATTGATTCTTCTTTCAAAGGAGAAGGCCTTTCATCTTCCTCCAGGATCTGGATTGAAGATGCGCCTTCGGTAAAGGAATTTAAAACAGGTGTGAGAATTGGTGTGGATTATGCCGGCGATTACTGGAAATCCCGACCCTGGAGGTATTATATATAGGTATAGATATTACATGAATGAGTCTTAAGCTTCCGATTTAGCCCATTGTCGGCTTTTGGGTTAAATGGATTTCAAATATTTTTCCGTTCTTTGTTCTCATTAATCAAAACAGATCTTTTATGGATTCAGTCCTTGGCAATTACCGCCGCTTGAATACCCTCACAGGTTGGCTGCTGTTTTTAATTTCAGCAATAGTATATTCTCTTACTATTGAACCAACTGTCAGTTTCTGGGACTGCGGTGAATTCATTCTTTCTGCATTTAAGCTTCAGGTAGGCCATCCCCCGGGAGCCCCTCTGTTCCTGATGGTTGGAAGGGTTGCCACTCTCTTTGCCGGTGGGGACACCTCGAAAGTTGCCATGATGATTAACCTTCTTTCAGCACTTTGCAGCGCATTTGCCATTATGTTTCTGTTCTGGACAATCACTCACCTGGTTCGCAAAGTGTTATTGAAAGGTTCAAATCTTGAGTCAAAACATTTCCCCTCTATAATAGGCAGCGGTGTCATTGGTGCATTAGCATACACATTTTCAGATACATTCTGGTTCTCAGCGGTTGAGGGCGAATTATATGCAGTTTCTTCCCTCGTAACTGCTCTTGTTTTCTGGGGTATGCTTAAATGGGAAGAAGAGGCTGACAAACCATATGCAGGTCGCTGGATAATTCTGATAGCCTATATTATGGGACTCGGACTTGGAATTCATCGCCTGAACCTCCTCGTTCTTCCTGCCCTGATATTTGTCTATTACTTCAGAAAATATGAGGTTACAACAAAAGGCTTATTAAAGACGCTTGCTGTTGCTGTTGTTATATTATGGTTACTTGTTTTTGTATTATTACCAGGTGTTCCAAAAGTTGCGGAAGGTTTCGAATTGTTTTTTGTCAATCTCCTGGGACTGCCCTATAATACAGGACTTTTGGTTTTTGTTGTTTTTATTATTGCACTGCTTGTTGTAGCTATCAGATATTCAATACAGACCAGAAGGGTTGTGCTTAACTATGTTCTAACCTGCCTTACTGTCATAATGATAGGTTATTCCTCCTATGCTATGATTATGATCAGATCATCAGCCCGCCCGCCGATGAATCAGAATAATCCGTCCGACATCTTCTCGCTTTCATATTATATAAATATGGTACAATATGGAAGTTCTCCGAAATTTTATGGGAACTATTACTCAGCCCCGGTTACCGGTGTCAAAAGAGTTCTTGCCGGTTACAATAAGATTGCCGGTAAATATGAGCCTTATTTCCGCCCTGAATATTCTTATGACAGTCAGTTTGAAACTGTTTTTCCAAGGATGTACAGCCCGGAGCCTGACCATGAAACTGCTTACCGTTACTGGGGCAAGATAAGGGGGCAAAAATTTACTATCAGTTCAGGGGGAGAAAAGGAAAGTATTGTCCGACCTACTTTTGGTGAAAACCTTCGTTATTTTTTCCGTTACCAGGTAGGTTATATGTACCTGAGATATTTTATGTGGAATTTTGCCGGACGACAGAATGATGTACAGGGAAATGGAAATCCCATGCATGGTAACTGGGTAAGCGGGATTAGTGCAATTGATGAAGCACGCCTTGGCAATCTTGACAAACTACCGGAGGATCTGAAAAGTAATCCCGGCAATAACACCTATTATTTTTTGCCTCTTCTGATAGGACTTGCAGGGATGTTCTGGCAGTATAAAAAGGATAGGAATTCCTTTATTCTGGTTTTGACATTTTTTATTATGACCGGTTTCGCAATTATCCTCTACTTGAATCAATATCCAAATCAGCCCAGAGAAAGGGATTATGCATATGCCGGATCTTTTTATGCATTTGCAATATGGATAGGCCTGGGGTTTATGTACTTCTATGAGCAGATACAAAAATATATGGGCTCAAGGGTCTCGCTAATTGTGACCTTTGTTATTCTTTTCACAGCAAGCCCGCTTCTGATGGCAACACAAAACTGGGATGACCATGACCGCTCCGGTCGTTACACTGCCCGGGATATTGGCGCTAATTATCTCAATTCGTGCGCACCTAACAGTGTTCTGTTTACTTATGGTGATAATGATTCCTTCCCGGTATGGTACGTTCAGGATGTGGAACAGGTAAGGCCCGATATCCGTGTGGCAAACCTTAGTTACATACAGGCCGGCTGGTATATTGATATGATGCGTCAGAAGGCTTTTGAATCTGAACCCTTGCCTTTTACACTTGAAAGAGAAAAGTATGTTGAAGGCGTCAGAGGCCAGCTCCCTGTTAATAAAGTAATTGATAAACCGGTGAATATCAATGAAGTAGTTCAGTTCGCTGGGATGGATGACAAGAAATATATGATTGACCTCAGCGGAAGAGGAGATTTTCTCAACTACCTCCCGACAAGCAAATTCCTTATTGAAGTTGATACTGCTTTAGTTCTGAATAACGGTACAGTCAAACCGTATTTCAAAGATAAGCTGATTGCCCCTATGATTTGGGAATACACTGAAAGTGACGCATTTAAGGGCGATCTGGCAATGATGGATCTTATCGGTACCAACAAATGGGAAAGGCCGATTTATATTTCCACAACAGTTCCTTCAAGTCAGTATAAAGGTCTTGAGAAATTCTTTATACAAGAAGGGTTGGCTTACAGAATTGCGCCGGTAAGCCTGGAGCCTGGTGAAAGAGGAGAAGTTGGTATAATTGATTATAATGTGATGTATGATAATTTCATGAACAAATTTACCTGGGGAAATGCTGCAGATCCTGACGTTTATCTTGATGAAAATAATAAACGTATGCTCAGTAATTTCAGGCGATTGTTCGGTAGTCTTGGAAAGGAGTTACTTATACAGGGCGATACTGTCAGAGCTCTTGAAGTTGCCCGTCGTGGACTTGAAATAGTTCCGGCGGAAAAGATTCCTCATGATTTTTTCACAGTCGATCTGGCTGAGGTCCTTATAAGGGCAGGTCAGTCTGAAGAAGGGGAGCGGCTCATAAATGATATAACAAAATATGCTAAAGGGTACCTTGATTATGCAATAAGTCAGGGAAATGCAGGACGATTCGGTCTTGATTATCCGATAGGAATAAATATGCAGGCTCTTCTTGATATTTATAATTTATCGATGACATTGAAATTGGATGAACTAACCCGGACACTTGAACCACAGATTAATAACTATTACGGCATTCTTTATTCAAAATAATTTAAAATGAGGCTTTTCAGGCCCGGTCTTTTCTCAAGAGTGCTCTATCCTGACGCTGTCTTCAGGATCAGTGCAGGAGAAAGGAGTTTGTGCCTGACTTTCGATGACGGCCCTGATCCGGATTCAACAATCAGAATCCTTAACATACTTGAAAAGCATAAAATAAAAGCAATCTTCTTCTGTAAAGGGAAAGCTGCAGAAAAATACCCTGAAATAGTAGATAGAATAAGGTCAGCAGGCCATATAGTTGGAAATCATGGGTATGAACATCTTAATGGCTGGAGATGCACTACCGAAAAATATCTCAAAAATGCTGAATCAGCAGTGCCATTTACTTCTGATTTACTGTTTCGTCCACCTTATGGCAGAATGAGGTTGGGTCAGTACTCCAGGCTTAAAGCTTCATTTAAGATAATGTTCTGGGATATAATGCCTTATGATTTTGATGAATCCTTCGGAGCGGAGAATTCCCTGAGGATTTTAAAGAAGAAAATCAGACCCGGTTCTGTTATCGTGCTTCATGATACTCCTCGGTCGTTTGTTCCTTCTATACTAAATGATTTTATAATTCACACTTATGCAAAGGGTTACAAATTCATTCTACCTGAATTGAAAGTATAAGGGTTTTTTATTGAAGAAATATTTTTGCTTTTAAAAATAGACGATCAAAACATCGGTCCACCTCATGGCTGATTGATGTATTAAATACAGGAAACGGATTCTCATGTGAATAGGGATAAGGAAAATCCCATACTTCAACCGTATCACTTAATTCCCTGTTCCAGCTGCTTAGAGTCTTAACAACCCCTGCAGCGGGTATGACTGTATCCTTTCTCAGGGTTATTGCATGAATTTGTCCATTCAGTTTTTTAAAAAGGCTCTCCCTGTATGTTTTGAAACGTTCAAGATCGATCATTGAACGGAAAGCAATTCCGGCCTCGTTTGAGCTCAGAAAATTTACCAGAGGATTATCTCCTGACAGTGATTTTTCAAAATCGGTCATGTAAAAGCTGAAAATTCTTTCAAAAGCCAGTCGGTCCATTATCAGTTTTGAAGTGCCACGCATATTACTGAATACAGAGCCACCGCTAAAGATAAATAGCCTGGATCCGGTTAATAAGTTTTCAGGATTACCCAGTAAGATTATTTCTGCAAGAAATGCTCCGATCGAATATGCAAAAAAATTGAAATTGCCTGTAGCCGGGATTACCGGATGACTCCCTTCGCGTATTGTTTTAAGAAGCTTAACAATATCTGTCATTGTTTGAAAACCCGAATATAGAAATCTCATCGGATCTTCAGTCAGCCTGCTGCTTAATGCAACATTTGCAAAACTTGACATTTCAATATTGCCCAGATCAGAGTTTCGGTTTTTCATGAAATCTGACATTGCCCTTGGATCCTTCCATTGTCCCGGGCAGCGGTTAATATGAAATGATATCGGGAAGAGTACGATATAACTTCCGGTGCTTTCAGCAAGAGAAAATGCCCATGCAAGATATTTTATCCAGCTCTTTTCATTGAGTCCGTGAAGAAGTATAATTACTTTGTCACTTGTTACATTAGCAGGGATAAATACCGGATATGAGAATGACGAATTCTCAGCTATATGGCTGTCTTTGCTGTTTACATGATCATTAAAGGATGTATCTGAATGGAAATCTGTATTGATGATCCTGATCTCTGAACCCGGAATCTTGATTTCCTTTTGCCCGGATGTAAAAATGGATTGAAGAGTCCTGAATTGATTTGTATACCCCATAAAACTGATCCGTAACTTTTTATGCAAATAAAATTAACCGATCAGCCTTCTGCAAATTTATGGGTTGTATGAACAGGGTTGAGGGATAAAATATCTCTATGAGGGATGTAATTCTTTATAATGGGATAGAATAAAAAATTAAATTTGCAGATGAGAAATAATGAGAATGGCTGATTTTCAGAAACCCATACCTGCATACCTGTGTGAAAAGAGGAAAATAATTCAGCTTATACTTTTCACTTCTATTTTCGCACTTGTTTTTATAAATATTTACTCACCCTTTGGAATTGCCAAATGGCTTACCTACACCAGACTCGAATTTCTAACCTATTCAAGTCTTGTAATTCTGGCGGGGGTGCTTGTCGTGGTAGTAAGCCGGATCATTATGTACAACGTTTGTAGAAAGCGGGTAATTAATCTCTGGCAATACTTTCTCTGGATTTTTGCCGAAATATTTTTTATGGCCCTTTTCTATGCCATATTTGATAAATTGTTGCTGAATGACTCAAGGTTATTCACTGATCTTGTAAAAGTATCAGCAAAAAATACCGCCCTGGTTCTTCTGATCCCTTACTCCATAATGTGGTTGTATTTCTCATGGAATGAAAAAAAGGAGCAGATCGAGCGGTTGGCTGAAATTCAATCATACTCAGACAATACCCGTGAAATGATTGCTTTTTATGACGATAAGTCAGTATTAAGGTTTTCACTAAAACGAGAAAGTCTTCTTTACATTGAATCTTCTGAAAATTATATAAGCATTTGTTATATAAATAAGGGAAAAGTATCAAAATACATGTTGCGTGATACCCTTAAGAAAATGGAAGATATGTTTGCAGGCCAGGATATTATAAGGACACATAGGTCATATATGGTTAATTTTGAGAAGGTTAAGATAATACGGAGGGATAAGGATGGTTTTAGCCTGGAACTCGAAAGCCCTCTGGCAATTGATATTCCGGTCTCTAAAACTTATATTGATCCGGTAATGAAGACTTTCTCGAGGTTTTACCGGACTCCGGATGGCGGATGAGCTGAACAAGCAGAATGATTTTATTTGTCGGATTGAAATATTACATTTGGATTATTAAATATTTCCTTAATTATGAACGTTTTGATTCTCGGATCCGGAGGAAGGGAACATGCTCTTGCATGGAAACTTGCACAGAGTAAAAAGGTAGGCAGGATTTTTATCGGACCCGGAAATGAGGGGACTGCAAGGGAAGGGACGAATCTGAATATTGACCCTGAAAAATTCTCTGAGGTAAAAAAAGCCGTTATCGATAATAATATCGGGATGGTTATAGTTGGTCCGGAAGTACCGCTGGTGGCAGGAATCCATGATTTTTTTCTTATTGATCCGGAACTTAGGAATATTCCTGTTATTGGTCCCGACAAATCAGCCGCGCGTCTTGAAGGAAGTAAGGATTTTGCCAAAGCTTTTATGATAAGGCATAATATTCCAACGGCAGCTTACAATAGCTTTGACAATTCAAATGTTAATGAAGCCCGGAATTATCTCAAAACACTTGATTCACCATATGTTATTAAAGCTGATGGCCTGGCTGCCGGGAAGGGTGTTTTGATAATTGATGATATTGATAAGGCAGAAGAAGAGATAAGGGAGATACTTAAAGGTAAATTTGGATCTGCAGGAAGAACAGTAGTTATTGAGCAATTCCTGAAAGGAATTGAGCTTTCCGTTATAATTATTACTGATGGAATTACATATAAATTGCTTCCTGAGGCAAAAGACTACAAACGAATAGGAGAGGGAGATACCGGGCTTAATACCGGTGGAATGGGCGCTGTTTCACCTGTGCCTTTTGCGGATAATATCTTTATGGAAAAAGTAAAAGATAGAATTATTGATCCTACCATGAATGGTTTGGCTGAAGAGGGAATTACATTTAAGGGATTTATCTTCTTCGGCTTAATAAATGTCGGTGGTGAACCATTTGTCATTGAATACAATGCCCGACTTGGTGATCCTGAATCAGAAGTCATCATCCCCAGAATTAAATCAGATCTGTTTGATCTCCTCGTAGGAGTGGCGCATGGCAATCTTGGGGAAAAAAGCCTCGAAACTGATGAAAGATACGCTACCACGGTAATGCTTGTTTCCGGAGGTTACCCCGGACCTTATGAAAAGGGAAGAAAGATAACCGGGCTCGATTCTACTTCAGATTGTGTTATATTCCATGCCGGGACTAAAAGAATAGATAATGATACTGTTACTGCCGGAGGCCGTGTTCTTGCAGTGAGTGCATGGGGAATTACTATGAAGGATGCACTACAAAGGTCGTACAGGAATGCGGGATTAATTTCATTTGAAGGAGCGTATTACAGAAATGATATTGGTTTTGATTTATAGATAATGCTTTTACGACAATTCAAGGAATCTGGTCCGCTGACAATATTTTTAATTGTTGTTACCCTTATTTTAGTCTGGGCAAGTGCATTCATTAATCTTAAAGGCAGGTTTTCACTATACTTTGATCTCGATCCAATGCCTCTTTATGGCCTGATTACCGGCCTGATAGGGACAAACCCCATTCCGGGCTTATTTTTCACGATGCTGCTTGTCGTTTTGATGGCTTTTTCTATGGTTAATCTGAATACAAGTCTGTTTTTTATTAATGAGAGAACTTTCCTTCACGCATTGCTTTATGTATTGTTCAGTGGTCTGTTCCCTCAGTATCAGTTGATGAATCCTGCTCTTTTTGCAGGGATTTTTCTTATGCTGGCCATTAAAAGAATTATGGAGGCATACAGGATACAGGGAACAGCTTATAATTTTTTTGACGCTGGTATCCTTATTGGCATTGGAAGCCTTTTTTATGCCAACTTAATATGGTTTGGGCTGATAGTACTAATTGGAATTGCATTGCTCAGAACAGTCAGTGTTAAGGAGATTGGCATAACAATTATTGGTCTGGCTACTCCGTTCATAATTACTTTCGGGATTTATTATGTCGCGGGTAAAGATGCAAATGAGCTTTTAAACCTGGTAAGATATAATCTCTTTGGTAAAACAGCAGCTTTTGAATTTTCCCGTCTGACAATTGTTGTACTCGTTTATGTGGGTTTTCTGAGTCTGAGGAGTTTGGGTTTTCTTTTTATGGTAATGAATTCCAAGAAGATCCAGTCGAGAAAAACATTTTATCTTCTTTTATGGATTCTTGTAATTTCTATCACACTTTATATCATTTCTCCTTCCATATCCGTTGAGATCGTTTGGCTGGCAGCAATACCTGTAAGTTATTTACTGGCTCACTATTTTGTATTTATCAGAAACAAGCTGGTGCCGGAAATATTCTTTTCACTCCTTTTTATCCTGATAGGATTGATTCAGTTCTGGTATCTGTGGTAGAAACTTATTTAATCATCGATACAACTCCGACTCCTGAGCCTTGTTGTCCCTTAAAAAAGTCATAATTAAGCTGGTATATACCGCTTTTATTACAAACAAAATCAATAAAAGGATAAGTTTTTCCTGAGTTTTTATCGAATGATAAAAGAATAGTCTTGTTTGTGGCATCTTTAATGCTGAGGATCAGTTGACCTTTTGAACCTTCGGAATTGCACAAAGAAAAACGATATTTGGTGTTTTTCCAAAGCGAAATATTTGCTTTAAACCGAAGATCACTGTCAATATCAGCTGAACCAAGCTGGACTCTGAAATCTTTAAGATATCTTGCATCGGGACCTGCATTCATGACGCAGTTGCTAATCAGCTGATCAGTGGATTGTCCATTAACCAGAAGCGTGCACGCAAATAAAAATGAAAGGGAGAAAATATATTTTTTCATACTAATTACTTAAAATTAGTTCATCTCTAATGTTCCTGATTACCTCAGTTATACCGGCAAGCTGTTCTTCGGTCATTTCAACCTGACTTGTCTCGGTTTGTGTAATTACAAGTCCTCCATTCTTTTCAACACTTACAGGGTCTCCTATTGTGTACGTAATTCTGACATCCTTGTAAGTGTCCTTTACGAGCTGAAGATCCCGGCACAGGTTATTAAACTCGGCATCCCGGCCACAGTATGGAGAGGCCAGCATAATAAGATCATTTAAAATGATCTTTTGTTCACCAATCCGGTCTTTTAACATCTGGCTTGGGTATTGTTTGACTACCTGTGTTGCGAGGTACTGACCTTCTATCCATACCCCGATTATCATTAGAGCAGACAACTGTCCCCGATTATCATCCCTGAGATATTTATCAATCTGAGTATACGAGTCGATAGAAAGAAATAAAAGCGAGTCAAGATTTGATTTATTAAGTGAAAGACGTTTAATAGTTTCGAAATCAAAAAATTGACCGACTCTGATTCCTTCGGCTAATTTTTTTATTGATGAAAGTATATCAATAACTGACCCGGTCTTCTCATACATGTTGAGGTAGCCAAGGTCGGCTCCGAGAATACCAAGGGCAAGTGCTTTATCAAATGCTGTGGTTTGCTTATTGGGATCAATTGATGTTGCAACATATTCGGGAGAAAATGGAACGTCCATACTCTGAAGAAGATTCGCAATCTCGACAGGTGATGCAATATTTCTGGAGATCTCTGCAATAGCTTCGGCACTAAGTAATTCGGCCTCGCCAATTGGAACAGAATCAGCCTCAGGGAAAACAAAATCACCTGTTTTGTTTGTCGAATTCCTGCAGGAGAAAGATACGAAGGTGATAAGCAGAATTAAGAAGAATATTCTTCCTTTCATTAATATTGAGCTATTAAATAATTGACAAAAATATAAAAAAACAGAGTGTATTATAATTTATTACGTTTTTTTTGGAATTTAAATTTCTCAAACATACGGATACATTTTCTAATTATGTCAAAATAAAGTGTAAGATACAGAAAAATTAAACTAAAAAGAACTAAAGAAATATTGAATTTATAAGTGTCAAATTTAATTCCCAGGAAATATTTTGAGGGAGCATAAAAATGTGTTCTGAAATTAAGTAATCCTTTTCTGTCCGGATCCAGGAAAATAGGATCAGTATTCTGAACTAGACTGTTTTTATAAAGAAGCACTTTCGTTCGTTCGTAGTATTTGGTTACAATTTCTTCAAGTTTGTAATTGTAGTAATCATTCTGGAATTCATTCAACCTTTCATCATTCGCATTATAAAATCTATCTCTCATATCACTTGCCGAGTTAGAAATTTTGCCGAAGAGCTCATTCATCTCTCTCAGATAACTCACCAGTGAATCGGCAATGCCCGGATTGAATTCATAAGGTGTCAGATCATCAAGATATTTAAACTTTCTAATGTTAAATTTTTCTGAAATTTTAGTTAGTTCATTCTTCAGGAGCAACAATTTGCTAAACTTTTGTAAAGTCTTATCAAGCCTGAAAACTTCTTTATTCACAATATTCTGTGGATTGGACCTGTATTCGAAAAGAGTCGTCTCCAGGGCCTTATTCAACTCTGGAATACGGTATACCTTGTTGAAATCAGCTTCACTCAGCTTTTTCTGAAGAAGATAATATGTATCACCTTCAGGACTGAATTCAACCCTGCTGTACCTGTTGTCCTTGAATTGCGTAACCATCAGGGCTTCATATGTCCATCTTGTCGGCATGATTTCTGCTATAACCGGAACATTTTCAACATTACCGATCACCCTGTTAAGCTTATCAAAGGAGAACATTGCTCCGCTAAGGACCATCATGGGGATGATTAATAGCGGAATTACAATATATATAGTTATGGCTGAGTTAAATGAAGCAGAAATATTCAACCCGATCATATTGGCACAAAAAGACGTAGTAAAGAGTGCCAGCCAGTACTGGAAATACAATCCGCTTATACCAAGAATTGGATTGGCAATCATAACAAATGTAAGAGTTTGGAAAGCTGAGATTAATGCCAGAATCGCAATTTTTGACAGCAAATAACTTGTTCTGCTTAAATTCAGGAACTTTTCACGCTTAAGGATTTTTCTATCCCGGAATATTTCTTCTGCACTGATTGTTAGCCCAAGGAAAAGGGCTACAATAATGCTCATAAATATGTAAATGGGAATATTTTCGTTTTCTGAAAAAATGTAAACCTTGGAAGCCGGGTCAGGAATATACCTGATAATATATGAGAGAATAAAACCAAGCAGGGGTGCTTCTAAAAAAGTTATTGCAACGTATTGACTATTAGCTAGTTTACTTTTAAAATCACGTGTAAAATATATCTTAAACTGCTTATACAACCCGGGTCGGTCCATATTGTTATGAGGGGGTTCCTTTACTTCGGGTACTTTTTTAAAAGGATTTTTTGAACTGAAAGTGCTTGCCCATTCAATAGGTTTTACCCTTCGTTTTTCAGTATATTTTCCAAACTCATCAACAATCTGAGTCTCAATTATATTAAATATCGTTTCAGGGTTTACCGTACCGCAGGAAGGGCATTCACCCTGAAGCGCATTTATCTGTGATTCGAGTGTTTTGAAGTAAATCACTGAGTCGACAGGATTGCCTGAATATGCCATACATCCACCCTGATCGAGAATTATCACTTTGTCGAACATCTTGAAAATCTCAGATGATGGCTGATGAATTACGGTAAATATGAGTTTCCCTTTTAAGGTAAGGTCGCGGAGAAGATCCATTAGATTTTCAGAATCGCGTGAGGAAAGACCCGAGGTGGGCTCATCGAGGAAGAGCACAGAAGGTTCCCTGATCAATTCCAGGGCTATATTAAGTCTCTTTCGCTGACCTCCGCTGATAACTTTATTCATCGAGGATCCAACCTTTAGATTGCTTTTCTCAAGTAAACCCAGGTTCCTCAGAGTGTTATCGACTAGTAACGAGATTTCTTCTTTGCTTTTGCTTTTAAAACATTGGCATGCAGCAAAGTAAAGATTTTCAAAAACTGTCAGATCCTCAATTAATGTATCATCCTGTGGAACATAACCAAACACACCTTCGAGCTCCGAATGGTTCTTTTGGATATCCAAACCGTTGATAGTAACTCTTCCCGCGGATGGTTTTTGTATGCCACTCATTAAATTGAGAAGAGTTGTCTTTCCCGATCCGCTTGCACCAAGGATGCCAACCAGTTTTCCCTCTTCTATAGAAAAATTTACATTATGCACAGCTGCCTGGCCTTCTTTAAAAAAGAAAGAAAGGTTTTCAACTGTGAAGGAAATCTTATTGGTGATAATTCCCGAAAGAAAAGTGGAACTTATGTCGCTGAAGTATATTGCATGCCCCGATTGGGTTTTCACAGCGCCTCCGCTAGCGAATGTATATACATTACCCGCACTAATTGGAAGCCCGTTCAGATACAACTGATCTTTAGAGAGATACTTAATAAAATAAATGTCAACAGTTTCAACATGAAGTATAAGGATAGTTGTGTCCTGATATCCTGATTGCATACTGTCGGATAATTTGCAGTTTTCACGACCAGGTTCAAGTATAAGGATTAAAGGATTTTTAAGATTATCAGGCTCATCATTCTTAACAAATTGCTCTATTGAGGCAAATTCATCAGATGATATTTTGAAAACCTCCGCAACTGTATTGATGATGTTCATCCTCTGAGCTGTGAACTGCCGGTCAGCATTTACAAGTTCAAATAAGCGCATGAGAACAACTACTTTTTGTTCCTGGTTGAGTGTCCGGTTTATTTTTTTGCAGATACCCAGCATTTTTACCGAATCCTTAACAGAAGGCATTCTCGACCCGCCTTTTGAATGAGTCTCCATTACCGGTCCGGCATGCTCGTCAAAAAGATTAAGATAATCATTTACTCCCCGTTTGGTTAGCTGCTTATTCAGAAAATTGAAAACATACTCCCTTTCATTAGAGAGTATCCCTCCATCTTGTTTAACAACAAGTGCGAACATTTCCATAAGGGCCTTTAGAATCTCTTCACTCATCTTTCAGTAATTGTTCCCTTACTAGCGGTTATTTGTTTTCTTTTAGATTTTATAAAATTCTTTTGTATCCAGCCTGGAACAATCATTGCTCCGGCTATCAGAAATGGATAATAGCTTATAAAACGCCAGATGAGAGTCATCGCAAGTGCAACTCCTCCTGCATGAACCGGATCAACCGGGATAAGATCGGAAATATATCTTCCCAGAATTACCTCTGCAAAACCTGAGCCTCCCGGAGTCGGACTTATGATCATCATAATCCAGAGAACCAGCTCCCGGGCAAATATAAGGAAAAGATCAGTCACAGAGAAAAAAGCAAGAAGAATGACATTTATTATCCAGTATCTTGCTGTCCAGGAGATAAAAGTTGAAATGAATGACTTTATCCAAAAAGATGCAGTCTCTTTCTTAAGCTCGATTGAACTTTCAATCAGATCATTTCCGGCCTTAACAGCAGCATCCTTCCATCGTCTGATAAAAGGTAGCCTGAAAAAATTTATGATTAGTTTTTTGATAGCCGCGGGGTTGATAAAGAGACCATACCCTATAAGCAGTACCCATAATAAAATTATGGTATACCCAATAATTGCAACTAGAACAAGATTATTCAGGATAGCAATCCCCGAGCCTTGCAGCGATGTTATAAAAATTGCATTTCCACCAATAAAGATCAGGAGGAGAGGAAGCATAATCACAAAATACAGCTCATCAAGGAATGAAGTTGCAAGGACGACAGCAGTGCTCCTTCCAACGCTGATTCCTTCCTTATTGAGAAAGATTATAGCAAATCCTGTTCCTCCAATCGTGGATGGGGTAATGGCAGAAGTGAATTCCCACAGCATGATAACTTTGAAGGATTGTTTCCAGTTAAGACTATTCCGGGTTAAAATTCTTATCCTCACCATGTAACCTAAAGTTCTGGCAATAACAAGTAAAACGGCAACTAACAGCCAGAAAGCTGATTTCCAGGAAAAGACAATTTCTTTCAGTACATTTATATTGATATCTTTTAGAATCAGCCAGACTACGATGGCAATGCCTATAACCACGGGAAGTAAAATCCGTCGAAGCCCAAGTTTTTGAGCTAAATCATGATGTCCCGGCTCTCCCATTAATTAACTGTTACAATTCGTTTCCTGGCTCCGGCAGCACAGAGGGAATAGAGTAAAAATAGAATCCGGATTCGCCTGACCATACGTAATTGATTAAATGGTTTAATCTTTTATGGAATAAAGATGGGAAAATTTATCAATTGAAACAATTAAAATCCTTAATACCCGATCTGCAGAAAAGTTAATGTGCAATATGGTTAACCTTTTAAGAAATAACCTGTTTATAATTAAAGATTGTGAATATTAACAAAACCATACTTATATGAAAATAGCAGTTTTTGGAACAGGAAGTGTAGGGCAGACTTTAGCTGCAAAGCTGATTGACCTGGGTCATGAAGTATTCATGGGAACACGTAATGTAGCCGAAAAAGCATCGAACACCGCCAAAGACCATTATGGCAATCCATCATTCAGTGAATGGTACCTCAATAACAGCAGGGTCAGGCTTGTTACTTTTGAAGAGGCTGCTGTTTCAGGAGAGTTGATAATAAACGCAACAAAAGGTGAAAATTCTATTGAGATCATGAAGTTGGCCGGGCAGAAAAATCTTGAAAATAAAATCTTGATCGATATCTCTAATCCCTTGGATTTCAGCAAGGGTATGCCTCCAACGCTATTGCCGGGCATGAGCAACAATAATTCACTCGGAGAGGAAATTCAGAAGGCTTTCCCCGGTACCAAGGTTGTGAAAACATTTAACACTATGTGGTGCGGATTAATGGTAAATCCAGGGCTGGTTGGTGGTGGCGACCATATAAATTATATTTCCGGGAATGATCCCGCCGCAAAGGCAATTGTTATAACCCTCCTGGAACAGATTGGATGGAATAATGCTAACATACTGGATCTTGGAGATATAACCGCAGCAAGGGCAACTGAAGGTTTTTTGCTCCTGTGGGTAAGAATTATGACCACTTCACAATCAGCGGCATTTAATTTTAAGATTGTGACTTAACAGAAAAGGATCTATATGAACTTCCCATTTCCTCTCAATAAAATCCAAACAATATCTGCATCTGGCTGTTGATAGTTTAGAATGATTATAAATAAGCTCAAACAGGGACTATGCATCTGTAGCCGGCATCATGAGCAGATCTATTTATAAAGCATATTTATAGTCAGTTATAAGCTCGTTTCTAATGAAAAGAACTTTAATCATTACAAGTATAGTAGTTGTCTTAGCTACAATTTTACTTATTGTATTCACCAGAGTGCTCTCTCAAAAAGATTCCCATGCCCTGAATCTGGCAGAAGTAAGGCAGGGAAGTTTTGAAATTGTGGTTAAAGGTGCCGGAGAACTGATTGCTGAAAATTCTATTGATATAAGAGGTCCAAATATTGTCAGAAACAGAAATTTCAGATCTGGCGTTATCAAGATTCTCGATATTGTTCCCGAAGGAACGGTTGTAATAAAAGGAGAATATATTGCATCACTTGACAAGACCGAATTTGACAATACTTTAAAAAGCGAGATCACGAACCTGAATACTAAGAAATCCGAACTTGAACTGAAAGTTATTGATACAGCAGTAACATTAAGTACTCTCAGGGATGATATAAAAGATCAGGCTTTTGTAATGGAAGAAGCTAAGATTGTTGTTGAACAGTCAATATTTGAACCACCCGCAACACAGCGACAGGCTGAGCTTGAGGCGGATAAAGCCAAAAGACTTCTCGAATGGAAGAACCGGCTCTATTATCTTAAACGTGCCCAATCTATTATGGAAACCAGAATTCTTAAACGGGAGGTTGAGAATCAGCGCACAAAAGTTACTGACCTGGAGGAGATTCTTAAGGAATTCACTATAAAAGCTCCTGCTGCAGGTATGGTTATGTATAAAAAAGATCAGACCGGTGTGAAGCGTAAGGCCGGATCATTCATCAATCCTTTCGATCCGGTTGTGGCAACTCTGCCTGACATGTCTTCAATGATTTCTAAACTCTTTGTAAGTGAGATCGAAGTTAGCAAGGTGGAATATGGCCAGTTTGTCGAAATTGCAATTGACGCTTTCCCTGAAAAGCTTTATACCGGACAGGTAATAAGCATTGCCAATATCGGCGAGCAATTATTGAATTCAGATTCAAAACTCTTCGAAGTTCTTGTTCATATCAATGAATTTGATCCATTGCTCAGGCCATCCATGACCACCGATAACAGGGTGATAACCAAGTCATACGATGATGTCATTTATGTACCTATAGAAAGTGTGCAGGCAGGTGCAGATAACATCCCTTTCGTATATACACGCGACGGCTTCAAACAAATAGTTGTGCCCGGAGAAGCTAATGAAAAGAATATAATTATTGAGCAGGGACTTGCAGAGGGAACCTTTGTATTTCTCATTCCTCCTGAGAATGCCTCAAAATTTAAACCCGCCGGTGATGAATTGATAGAAACAATCCGCGACCGGGAACTTGCCCTGAGATAAGCAGGATTCTGTTAAGATAATGTATCTTTTCCCCCTGGAATTTATAACTTTGTTTATTTAACTGTAATTTGTCAATTGATTTTCTTTGCACCCTTTAGGGTAAGGGGCTATCGAAGGAAATCAAGGTCTTATGCATTTAAATCGATAATTCAGTGGAATAGCTTATAACAAATATTATGAGAAAATTATTTTTAATCGGCATACTGTTTATTGGCGTCATAATGCATATTGAAGGACAAGATCCCAAAATGAATGCATTTATAACTGATCTGATGGGCCGGATGTCGCTGGAAGAAAAAATTGGTCAGTTAAATCAGGTTGCCACCGGAGGATCATTGACGGGTGCAATGATAAACAAGAACATTCAGCAAAAGGTAAGCGCGGGTCAGATAGGCTCAATATTAAACAGTCTGTCGGTTCCGTATATGAGGTCTGTTCAGGACCTTGCATTAAAAGGAGCAGGAAATAGAATACCAATCCTGTTTGGAATGGATGTTATTCATGGTTACCGGACCATTTTCCCAATACCTCTTGCTATGTCCTGCTCATGGGATCTGAAACGCATTGAAGAGGTCGCAGGTATCGCAGCCTCAGAGGCAACTGCAAATGGCATAAGCTGGACATTCTCTCCAATGGTTGATATTGCACGCGATCCGCGCTGGGGTCGTATCGCCGAAGGATCGGGCGAAGATCCATGGCTTGGTTCTGAGATAGCAAGAGCACTTGTACGGGGTTATCAGGGAGATGATCTTGCTAAAAATAATACAATGATGGCTTGTGTGAAACATTTTGCTCTTTACGGAGCTGCCGAGGGTGGGCGCGACTATAATACAACTGATATGAGCAGGATTGCCATGTTTAATGATTATCTTCCTCCATACAAGGCAGCAATTGATGAAGGAGCAGGAAGCGTAATGACATCCTTTAACGTCGTGGATGCAGTACCTGCCTCCGGAAACAAATGGCTGCTGACAGAACTGCTGAGAGAACAGTGGGGCTTTGAAGGGTTTGTTGTAACTGACTACACCGCTATAAATGAAATGATTATGCACGGGATGGGTAATCTTCAGGAAGTATCGGCATTAGCACTGAAGGCAGGAAGCGATATGGACATGGTGGGAGAAGGTTATCTGACAACTCTGACAAAATCGCTGGCCGAAGGCAACGTGGCCATGAAAGATATTGACCGTGCATGCAGACTGGTTCTGGAGGCAAAATACAAGTTGGGCTTGTTTGAGGATCCTTACAGGTATCTTGACGAATCAAGGGCAAAGAGCGAAGTGCTCACCCCCGGAAATTTAAAGACTGCAAGGGAAATGGCTGCAAGATCGATGGTACTACTGAAAAATGAAAAACAAATTCTGCCTCTTAAGAAGTCAGGCACAGTAGCAGTTATCGGGCCTCTGGCAGATAGCAAGGCTGATATGCTGGGAACATGGTCTATGGGAGGTGATCCGAAAAATGCTGTTTCCGTTCTTGATGGAATAAAAAAAGTTAAAGGTCTTAATGTTTTGTATGCAAAAGGCTCTCCGTTTACCGATGACCCGCTCCTGCTAAAAGCTACAAGTACAGTTGGAGGTCCTGATCTTAAGGTAAGCAGTGAAACACCAAGACCAGCCGGAGAACTGTTAGAGGAAGCTGTTGATATTGCCCGTAAATCTGACGTTATCGTGGCTGTTCTGGGTGAGCCCGCTGCCTGGTCAGGTGAGGCTGCAAGCCGTTCAGATATCAGTATCCCTTCCATCCAGCAGGATCTGCTTAAAGCACTCCTGGAAACCGGGAAACCTGTTGTACTTGTCCTTATAAACGGGCGGCCGCTTACTCTCACAAAGGAAGATGCCATTGTCCATGCCATTCTCGAGGCCTGGGCTCCGGGAACTGAAGGAGGAAACGCAGTTGCAGATGTCCTTTTCGGCGATTATAATCCATCGGGAAAGCTGACAACAACTTTTCCAAGAAGCGTGGGGCAAATTCCGCTCTACTATAATCACAAGAATACAGGCAGGCCAATGAGTCCCGAAAATAAATTCTCATCTAAATATCTTGACATATCAAACGATCCTCTTTATCCATTTGGATTTGGACTTAGCTATACTACGTTTACTTACGGAAATATCAGGCTGGATAACAGCTCTATGAAGGGTAATGGTATATTAATAGCTACTGTAACAGTCAGCAATACAGGAAAATATGCAGGTGAAGAAGTTGTGCAATTGTATATTCAGGATCCTGTGGCATCAATCTCCAGGCCGGTAAAAGAACTTAAAGATTTTGTAAAGATAATGCTCCATCCCGGGGAATCTAAAGAGGTTAGCTTAAGTATCACCCCTGATGATCTTAAATTCTATAACAGCGACCTTGTCTATGACTGGGAACCGGGAGATTTTGTAATTTTTATAGGTTCCAGTTCAAGGGATCTTAAATCCGTAAAAGTGAATTGGCTGGAGTAGGAAATAATTGCAAATTATTTTATCTTTAGGGGATATAATATTTAATAATTAAGATGAATAAATTAAGATTTTTCTCACTATCATTTCTTTGTCTCTTCAGCTTTCATTCTTTTGCTCAGCCTACTCTCTTTGATCAGCAGATGCAGGTTGGGTTTGATGAAAAGCAGGGACAATATGCTGATCTTGATGTAAAACTGGTTAATGAATCAGGCGATACAGTCATGTTGCGGGATGTAATAGATAAACCTACGATACTCAATCTGGTTTATTATCGATGCCCCGGCACATGCAGCCCGCTGATGTGGGGCATTTCAAAGTTCATTGACGAACTCGATCTGGAGCTTGGAAAGGATTATGAGGTGATTACCATAAGTTTTGATTATACTGAAGGCATTGATCTTGGGATACAGAAAAAAGCCAATTATCTGAGCACCATGAAGAGGAAAGAAGCTGCCTATGACTGGAAATTTTTTGTCTCTGACAGCGCAAATATTGCCAAATTAACACAATCTGTAGGCTTTAATTATAGATATGTTAATAATCAATTCGTTCATCCTACGGGGCTTATTGCTCTGGCTTCAGACGGCAAAATAACCAGGTATATGCGCGGGATTGAATTTCTTCCTTTTGAAGTTAAAATCACCATGGTCGAAGCTGCCAATGGAAAAATCGGTCCAAGTATAAACCGTGTTCTGGCTGTCTGCTATTCGTATGATGAAGGAAAAAACCAGTTTGTTTTTAATGTTACCAGAGTTGCAGGTATCCTTATTATTTTCTTTGGGTTTGTAATTTTCTTATTTTTGGTTTTTTCAGGAAAAAAAGTAAAAGTTTAGGCTATGAGTGATCACGAACCCAGTTACCTGGAGTACAAAGGAAAATATAAAGGAATTTTTGCATGGATTTTTTCAACTGATCATAAAAGGATAGGTTTATTATATCTTTTCTCCATTCTTACTCTATTCTCGATAGCCGCAACTATTGGTCTGTTGATCAAGTTTGAACTCATAGCTCCCGGAAAAACCATAATGGAGGCTCAGACTTACAATGCATTCTTTACACTGCATGGGATAATAATGATTTTTGCAGTTGTTATCCCCGGGCTGCCGGCTGTTTTTGGGAACTTCCTGCTTCCTATTATGATCGGCGCAAAAGATGTGGCTTTCCCCCGTATCAATCTCCTTTCATGGTATTTGTACTTAACAGGTGTTACATGTGTTGTGATATCTCAATTTGCCGGTGGGCAGGCACCTGACACAGGATGGACTTTTTATGCTCCCTACAGTTTCAGAACTGCCGGAAATATGCTTCCGGCTGTGATTGGCGCCTTTTTTCTCGGATTCTCTTCAATACTTACCGGATTAAACTTTCTTGTAACTATACACAGAATGCGTGCGCCGGGAATGACATGGATGAAAATGCCATTATTCCCCTGGACACTTTATTCTACCGCATGGATTCAACTTCTTGCTACTCCTATCGTGGGAATTACTCTGCTTATGGTAATTGCGGAACGAACTTTGAACATTGGCTTTTTCGATCCTACCCTGGGAGGTGATCCAGTTCTGTATCAGCATCTCTTCTGGACTTACAGCCATCCTGCAGTGTATATAATGATACTCCCGGCAATGGGTGCTATTTCGGAAATCATCCCGACGTTCTCAAGGAAAGTTATATTCGGCTATGGATTCATGGTTGTGGCCAGCCTTCTTATTGCTTTTGTAGGTTATTTTGTATGGGGTCATCATATGTTTACATCAGGTATGAGTGGTGTATCTCTTTATGCATTTTCTCTCCTGACATTCCTTGTAGCCATCCCGAGTGCTATAAAGGTCTTTAACTGGATATCTACCATGCATAAGGGTTCAATTGATCTGCAAAACCCTTTCTACTGGTCTGTCGCGTTCATTTTTGTGTTTATGATAGGCGGCTTTTCGGGACTAATACTCGGATCTCTGGCTGCCAATGTACATCTGCATAATACTCATTTTGTGGTTGCTCATTTTCATTATATTGTTTTTGGGGGAACTGGGTTCGCTTTCTTTGGGGCAATGCACTACTGGTACCCTAAGATTACCGGCAAAATGTACGATAACAGATGGGCAAATATTGGACTCGTGTTGTTTTTCATTGGTTTCAATACCCTTTATGGACCAATGTTTTATCTTGGTCTGGAAGGGATGCCACGAAGATATTTCGATTATGATGAGGTCTTTCATGCAGGAAATATAATTTCAACTATGGG
>JBBRVC010000010.1:0-43616 GCA_038247205.1 Bacteroidales bacterium | reverse complement strand
TGCAAAGTTAAGAAATATTGGCCTTATAATTAATCTGAATATGAATATTACACTCAAATTGGGTCGGGATTCTTCAAATTAATTATTTTGTCGTATAGAAAAGTTAATTTTGTAAAATAATTTATTTGATATATGGCTTCAATTATAAGAGTAACAAGGGAATTTGCATTTGAAATGTCCCACGTTCTGAGGAATTATGATGGTCCGTGCAGGAATGTTCACGGTCATTCATACAGGTTATTCGTTACTGTTATGGGCACTCCTGTCACTGATGGGGATAATCCAAAACATGGAATGGTAATTGATTTTACCGAACTGAAAAACATCGTTCTCAGAAAGATCGTGAATATTTTTGATCATTCAGTCGTAGTCAGCCGTGACTTTGATAAGGATAAAATGGAAATGATGACGAAAACCTTTGGCAATACCGTGGTGGTAAATTATCAGCCCACTTGCGAAAATCTCGTTGCGGATTTTGCCGCGAAATTAAACGGGGAATTTCCTGCCGGAACAACTCTTCATAGCCTGAAACTTTTTGAAACTGCCAAATCATACGCTGAATGGTTTGTTGCTGATAATATATAAAGATGACAGACAATAAACCCAAAAAGCTCTTCCTGCTTGATGCCTACGCACTTATTTATCGTGCATACTATGCCTTCATTAAAAACCCCAGGATCACCTCAAAGGGTCTGAATACTTCTGCCATTTTTGGCTTTCTCCTTACTCTTGAAGAAGTTCTTCTCAAACAAAAACCTACTCATATCGCAGTGGTTTTTGACCATCCTTCGCCAACATTCAGACATAATATGTTTGCTGATTACAAGGCTCAGCGCCATGAGACCCCTGAGGATATAAAATCTGCGATTCCTTATATAAAACAAATTATTGAGGCATACAAAATACCTGTTATCGACTGCCCCGGATTTGAGGCTGATGATGTTATCGGGACCCTGGCAAGGAAAGCTTCAGAAAAAGGATTTGAGACATTCATGATGACTCCCGATAAAGATTTTTCGCAGCTTGTCTCTGAAAGTGTTTTCATGTTCAAACCATCCAGAAGTGGAAATGAATCCATATTGTGGGGGGTAGAAGATGTTAAAAAGGCTTTTAGTGTTGAGCGCCCGGAGCAGGTTATCGATGTATTGGCCCTCATGGGTGATGCTTCTGACAACATTCCCGGAGCGCCTGGCGTTGGCCAAAAGACCGCAATGAAGCTCATCGGGGAATTCGGAAGCGTTGAGGAACTGTTTAAAAACACTGCGAAGCTCAAGGGAAAACTCAGAGAGATAATAGAAACCTACAAGGAACAAATCGAGTTTTCAAAAAAACTTGTCACTATAGATCAGAATGCACCCATCGAGCTGCTTGTTGAGAAGCTCGTGATGGAGGTTCCTGACAGGGATAAACTCCAGGTTCTCTTTGATGAACTGGAGTTTAAAGCTCTAGGCACAAAGATTCTATCTGAAATTGACCGGATGCTGCTCAATAAATACCATCCCGCATCCCCCCCGGTAACTGCAACTCAACCTGAAAGTTCTTGGCATGGTACTCTTTTTGGCGAAGCCTCAGCTCCTGCTCCGGCAGACATTCTGACTATCGAAAAGATTATTCACAACTATGAAATTTTAAAAACACCCGATGATATCCGGTCAGCAGTAATCAAAATGCTTGATCTGAGTGAGATTTGCATAGACACCAGAACCACAAGCTATAATGCACTTGAATCACAGATAGTTGCACTAATCTTTTCGTGGGAAAAGCATACCGGGTGTATAATATTTTTCCCTGAGTCAGAACAGGATACAAAAAATCTGCTTGAAATCGTCCGTCCGTTATTGGAAAATCCCGGAATTCAAAAAGTCGGTAAGAATCTGAAGTTTGATATCCAGGTGCTTGCAGGTTATGGTATAAACCTTGAAGGGCCTTTGTTTGATACGATGATCGCACATTACCTTCTTGAACCCGATCTTCGTCATGATCTTAAAACGCTTTCGGAAACGTATTTATCTTACATTCCGGTCCAGAACGGGTCATTTTCCGGTGAAAGGGTAAATCTTCTGAATATGAAAGCCGAAGAGGTTGAAAAGCTTCTGGTAAATTCGGTTGAAGACGCTGATATTACTTATCAGCTTAAGAATGTTTTTGAGTCACGTATCAGGCTCGAATCACTTGAAGAACTGGCATCAACTATTGAGATGCCGTTAATCAGAGTACTTGCGGATATTGAAAGGAATGGTGTCAGGCTCAATCTTGATGATCTGAAAACAATTACAATAAACCTGCGCGATGATATTATCACTCTCGAAAAAGAAATTTACTTTCTGGCCGGTATCGAATTCAATATTTCTTCCCCGAAACAACTGGGAGACATCCTCTTTTTGAAACTAAAGCTTGATGATAAGGCCAGAATGACAAAAACCAGGCAATTCATTACCAGTGAAGAAATTTTGCAACGACTTGCCGATAAGCATCCCATCATCAACAGAGTCCTTGAATACAGGGGTCTGAAAAAATTACTGTCAACCTATGTTGATGCGCTTCCATTGCTTATCAGCAACAAAACCGGCCGGATTCATACTTCCTTTAACCAGGCTGTTGCGGCCACCGGCCGGTTGAGTTCGAATAACCCCAATCTCCAGAACATACCAATGAGGGATGAAAGAGGGAGGGAGATACGGAAAGCTTTTGTTCCGGCAGAGGGTTATGTTTTCCTTTCTGCTGATTACTCCCAGATTGAGCTAAGACTTATGGCCCATCTCAGCAAAGATCAGAACATGATTGATGATTTTTTGTCAGGAAGTGATATTCATACTGCAACGGCTGCCAAAATTTTTGGAGTAAGTATGTCGGACGTTACCAGGGAAATGAGAAACAGGGCTAAAACAGCCAATTTCGGCATTATTTACGGCATCTCCACGTTTGGACTATCTGAAAGGCTTAACATAGGCAGGAAGGAAGCAAAAGAGCTTATTGATGGTTACTTTAATTCCTATCCTGGCGTGAAGGTATACATGGATGAAAGTATTGTAAATGCAAGGGAAAAGGGTTATGTAACAACAATGTTCGGTCGGAAACGGTATCTGAGGGATATAAATTCGCGTAACCAGGTGGTGAGGGGAAATGCAGAGAGGAATGCCATTAACGCTCCGATACAGGGTAGTGCAGCTGATATTATTAAGATCGCAATGATCAAAATCCATGACCGGCTCAAAGCTGAAAAATTAAAGTCCAAAATGATACTTCAGGTGCATGACGAACTTATTTTTGAAACGCTTGAATCGGAACTCGAACAAGTAAAGCAATTGGTTGTTTTCGAAATGACCAATGCCGCAAAACTTGATGTCCCGATCAAAGTTGATTGGGGTGTTGGAAAAAACTGGCATGAGGCACATTAGTGACCCTGAAACGAGAAACGAGAAACGAGAAACGAGAAACGAGAAACAAGAAACAAGAAACCTCAGCATCAGATATTATGGAAGTAAGAGTATTATTTTTCGGTGTTTTGGCTGAGATAACCGGCACCAGTTTAAAAACGTACCGCGGAGTTAAATCCCTCGGCGACCTCAGAATAAGGATTCAGGATGATTTTCCGGAAATTGTTCACTATAGCTACCGCATATCAGTAAATAGTGAGATAACCGATGAAGATCCATTGCTTTCCAATGGAGATGAGATCGCTCTGATGCCTCCATTTGCCGGCGGTTGAATGAACAAATAAATCATCATACTATGAGACATAACTGTTTGATCACTGGTCCGATAACCGAAAATGTAGTTGCAGAAATAGCTTGCAATATGGGAAAAGATACTTCGGCCGGAGGACACTCAATCTTTCTGGGACGGGTAAGAGCCGATCAATTAATGGACAAAACAGTAAAGGCGATTGAATATACCGCCTATGAAGGTATGGTAGACATTGAAACGAGAAAAATTGCTGCAGAAATATTAACATCTTTTGACGATGTGAAATCAATTGAGATTCTGCATTCCTTAGGTGTGGTGAAAGCCGGAGAAATATCGCTTCTGGTTGGCGTGGCCGCGGGCCATAGAAAGCAGGCAACAGAAGCCTGCAGCAAGGCAGTCGAACTAGTTAAAGAGAGGCTGCCTGTCTGGAAGAAGGAGATATATGGTGACGATTCCCACGAATGGAAATAATGCCTCCCGGATTATGCAAAGAAGCTTCTTTTACAGGTTTTCCGGTAATGAGTAAAGGTGATTTTTTCCCGGATAAAATTGAGGTATATTCAGCCTTGTTTTTCAATACTTCAAGTGCCCGTAGTACCTGCTCATCTTTTTTCAATGTCCATGCTATAGCTCCTGATTCATAGAAATACCGGCTTATTATCTCATCTTCAATCAAATCTGTTATCTCATCTTTAAAGGCGGTTAGATCATGGTCCAGATCATGAACGATATCTTTTTCAAGCTCGGTGAAGAGGTCTTTGTGAACCTCATAATATTTTTCCTTCTTTGCATTTTTTACAAGCTCATTAACCGATTCTTCCGTGACGGTTTTATAATCGAATTGGCGTGTGACAAGGAAATTGCGGAATTCTGAATAGTCACTGTCTGAGAATATAAACTCAGAAGGTGATTTAATATCAGGATGCTGCCTGTAATATATTGTCGCATAATCAAAGATTAGATTCTTTAAATATAGTTCTGTGGCGACCTGGCTTAATGATGCGGGAAGAACCTCTACATCAGGAGCAATACCGCCTCCGTCTTTTACTATCCTGCCATTCCGTGTTTTAAACTCCATTATAACCGAGTCAGGGATTAATCCAACGCTGCCATCTTCATTTGGATGCGAAAAATCGCGTGCCTGTATGCATCTTCCACTCGGAATATAATATTTTGCAGTTGTAAGCTTTAGCTGGGTATTGTAGCTGAGTGGCCGAGAAATCTGAACCAGCCCTTTCCCGTATGATCTCTGACCTACAATTATGCCTCTGTCAAGATCCTGAATTGCCCCCGCAACTATTTCAGCAGCAGAAGCAGATCCGCGGTTTATCAATACCGCAAGCGGGATCTTTTCATCAATAGCCTGCTTTGTTGTCTTGAAAACCTCATCGAACTGTTTAACTTTTCCTTTTGTTGAAACTACTTCATTTCCGGGGCCTACGAAAAGATTTACTATTTCAACTGCCTCAGTAAGGAGTCCGCCCGGATTGCTTCGAAGGTCAATTATTATCTGCTCGGGATTATTGGTTTTCAGCTCATTGAGAGCATTTTTAAAATCCTCAATGCAATTCTGGGTGAAATTTGTAAAACGAATATATCCTGTTTTTGAATCGAGCATCCCTGAGTAAGGAACCGGGGGAATAGCGATTTTTTCCCGTTTCAGTTTGTAATCTGATTCTTTCCCGCTTCTCTCGATGGTGAGGGTAATATCCGTCCCGGGATTGCCTTTAAGTTTTTCACTTACCTTATCGGTTGTGAAACTTTTAAGGGAGACGCCGTCTACCTTTTTAAGGATATCGCCGGGCTTAATTCCTGCTTTGTCGGCGGGGAAATTTTTATAAACCTCTGTTATTACGGTAAAATCACCGCTGCTTCTTACCAGAGACCCAATACCTCCGTATTTCCCGGTGGTGAGAATGGTAAACTCATCTGCATCTGATTCAGGATAATAAACTGTGTAGGGATCAAGTGTTTTAAGCATATTATCAATTCCTGATTTGATTACCTTATCAGGGTCAATATCATCAACATAGAAGGTATTCAGTTCGCGAAAAAGGGTAAAAAATATATCAAGATTTTTGGCAATCCTGAAATCTCTGGTTTCTTGTGTAATGAGAAATCCTGCACTGAGTGCAGAAAAAAGTAAAATTGCAAACACAAAAATTACCCGGTTTGTGCGTATCTTTTTCATTATAATCTTAGCTAATATCAAGATGGCAAAATTAATAAGAAAATCTATAAAGATATTGGTTACGAAACAATTAAGACAATTTTAACTTTTTACCGTTTTTCTTTAATCTGGTTCATAAGCTTATTCAAAATATCTTTCATAGAATTTTCTATCGTGAAATAATCAGTTATATTATCTCCCCTGAAAATAACTACCAGGTTTATCCGGGTATCGAGTGAAAGCAGATGCTGATACAGAATGAATTTATTTTTGCGATAAGCCTCCCTCATTCTTCTCCTGATCAGGTTTCTTACAACAGCAAGACGGAATCGCTTCTTTGGTACGCTGAAGGCAATTCTCGCCGGAAATGGCAGTGCTTCTGCACTCCTTTGCCATACTACTTTAAATAGAGGAGAGTAGAATATTTCTCCTTCCTCAAACAATGTTTCAATTACTTTTACGCTGCGAAGTCGCTCGTCTCTGCTAAAAGTCTCCCTTAAAATTTCCATATTGAATCGTTTCTGGCACGAATTTATCAAACAAACACATAATCCACCAATTCTAGGAGAAAACAAAATTTTTAGAAAGTTATTGCTTCTGAAAACCGAATAAATCGAATATTATTTACTGTTCCGGTTATATTCTTTCAGGTAATCATCAAGAGCCATGGTCATTGAAGGCGCCTTTGGGTTAGGGGCATTAATGTCAAGTCTCAGGCCCTCCTGCTCAACAGCGCAAGCAGTTGTAGGTCCGAAAGCAGCAATTTTCATCTCTCCCTGCACAAAGCCGGGGAAATTCTCTTTAAGTGATTTTATACCTGAAGGACTGTAAAATACAATAATATCGTAATCAAAGTCCTGGAAATTAGAAAAATCGATACTTTTTGTTTTATAGAGAGTTCCGATCGAATACTTGATGGTATGTTTATCCAGCAGATCAGGGATTTCTGCATTGTGAGGCTCAGACAGGGGTACGAAAAAATTATCCTCCCTGTGCTTTATGATCACGTCAATAAGATCCTGAAACTTGCCTTTTCCATGAAAAATTTTACGCTTTCTGTAGACGATATACTTCTGAAGATAAAAAGCTACATTTTCAGTAATACAGAAATATTTCATTGTATCAGGTACAACGGCTCTTAACTCACCGCAAATCCTGAAGAAGTGATCAATCCCGGTTTTACTTGTGAAAATTACTGCGGTAGAATCAAGAATATTGATTTTCTGTTGCCTGAAATCTTTGCAGGAAACACCCTCAACCTCAATAAATGGCTTGAAATCAATCTTTAGGTTGTATTTTCTCGCTAATTCGAAATATGGTGATTTCGGATTATTCGGTTCCGGCTGAGACACTAAAATCTTCCTTATTTTCAACTTCTTACAGTTTAAATTGTACTTACCAAGTAACCCCCTCAAACTAAAAAAGACCTGCAGAATACTTTAATAAAATCAAAACAGGCAGAATTTCCAGCGCACAAAGGTATAAAATCAAATAGAATATAGAAACATTACGATTTATAAATATTAAAAGCAATCGCAAAACACGGATGAAATACATCAGTATCAATATGAAGGATCCGGATAGAATTAATAGTCTCACTGAAAGTAAATCAGTATAGGTTATGAGCACAACGATGATGAAAAGAATAATCGCACTCAGCCGGTGAGAATGATATACACCAAGAAGGTATTCCCTGAAAATTTCTTTCTGATCACTGATATTTCCGGTTATTATAATTATGAAGTGACGTAAAGTGACAGCAATAATTATTATTCCCACAGAAATCATCCAGGCAAGAATTCCTTGCGTTTGGGAAGGAATTACATTATACCATTCAGCTGCGAAATAGGCAAACAGGCCAAGATTAAAAAAGGTGACAAGGTTTAATAATGTTGCCTGCCAGTTGAATAATCCACCGATATCTCTTGAGGCGGGATCGTTTATACCACGAAAAAAGAAGAATCGGCTCATTTCTTTCAGTAAGCCTCGTGATGTAGTCTGAATCAAAGAGTATATAAATGCTGAAATTATGAAGATCCCAAGCAACCAGTCATGATGAAGGGCAGGCTCAGGAATCTTTTCTCCGGGCTTTAGGTTTTTTATAAGAACCGTCCTTGCTTCCTGAATGATCTTTTGATTTTTCTGAATAAAAATGACAGGGAAGGGGTCCGATGCAATGAACCTATTTTCTGAAATATAATTCAGAGAGTCATAAAAAGTGATATCTGAAACTGGGTTTCTTTTACAAACAGAGGTTGTGTCACTGACCTGAGTGGTGATTTCTGTAGGTTTGTGTGCTTTACGGTAAGCCGGAGCTTTGAATGTGTGAATGGATGTATCCGCTGATTGATTTGATGTGTATTTAGAAACAGCTAAAACCGGTTTGATTGTGTCCTGAATATATAAACCAGTTATCATATTTTTCTTTCGGTAATAAAGGCACAAAAATAGTGATAATTACAAACAGTGTTACAATCAGGCTATACGAAGCTTTATTTAAATTTACTTAAAGAGTATCAGAAATAATCATTGGTTGTACCCGAGATTTCAGCCAGTAAATTATTTGCCAGCCGGCTAGCTCCTATTCTGAAAAGTGAATTGTCGAGCCAGGCTTCCCCAAGGCAATATTTTACAATCTGATAATAGATCATTGCCTCAGCAGGATTAACTATGCCCCCTGCTGCTTTAAAGCCTACTTTAATGCCGGTTTCCGAATAGAAATCTGATATCGCACTGCACATTACAAAGGCTGCTTCAGGAGTGGCAGATATACTGGTTTTCCCTGTTGAGGTTTTTATGTAGTCAGCCCCGGCATCCATTGCAATCATTGATGCGTTAAAAATATTTTCAGGACTGCCAAGAAGGCCGGATTCAATGATTACTTTAAGTTGTCTGTCGCCGATAGCTGCTTTTATTTCTCTAATTTCATCAGCTACTGCTGCGAAATCTTTAGCCAGAAATGAGCCTACCGGAATTACAATATCAATCTCATCAGCGCCAGCTTCAATAGCCATTTTCGTTTCTGCTATTTTAATACTTCTGAAGGTCTGGGAGGAAGGAAAACCACCTGAGACAGATGCAATTTTTACATTTTTGATTGTTAATTTATCCTTTACCACGGAAACGAAGTTCGGATAAACACAAATTGCTGCTACATTCGGAATATTTGAAAATCTGCCCGAAAAACTATTTACCCTTCCCGTAAGCTTTAATATACTGGTCTTATTGTCCTGAGCATTCAGGCTTGTTAAATCAATTGCATTCAAAATGCTCATTAACACACGCTTTTCTATACACTCAGGAGTCTTGGCAGATGCTTTTCTGAGTCCCTTTTTTATTTCTGTTTCTGAGGGACAGGATTTTATTAGTTTTTCATATAACTTTGTCATACAGTAGATTCTATATTTTAATATTACAAAAAATGTTAAAAAAGAACGGGTTCAATATAATGTTTTTTGCTTTCATAACTATTTTAATTCCGATTATAAGTTTCAGGAACACTCCTTCGGGTATTTCCTCAGGAGTTTACGCAACAATTCACTTCCTTCAAAAGGGAAAGATGCGTGTCCTCAGTGCCATCAGTGGTTAAATATGATTCCCACGATTTTTATTTCGTGCAAGTGAGGCAAATATACCGAAGACGGACAGGATTGAGAATATCACGAATCCAGTTCTCATGGCAGCGATCAACCCGGGATATGTTGCCGGGCTTATTACCTCCTTCCCGATATACAAAGAGATAAGCATCATTGCAATACCCATGCTCATCATCTGCCCGATCATCCGCATCGTTCCCACAACTCCGGAAGCTACCCCCAGATGACGCTTTTCAACAGAACTCATTATCGAATTTGAGTTTGGTGAAGAGAACAACCCGAATCCTATACCCATCATAAGTAACAGGAAAACAATCAGATAAGGAGGAGTAGTAGCCTGAATAAAACAAAGCAGAATTAGACCAATAGTTGTCAGGCCCATTCCAATCGAGGCAATGATTCCCGGATTTACCCGGTCGGAAAGCTTGCCCGCTAAAGGCGACAGCAGAGCCATTGCAATCGGTTGAGAGATCATTATTAGCCCGGCACTTCTGGCATCCAGACCTTTGAGATACTGCAAATAGAGGCTTATAAAAAATCCCGTGGCACTTGTAGCTGAATAATGGATAAGGGCCGCCATGCCTGAAAATGCAAAAACCCTGTTTTGCAGAATAAGACGGACATCAAACACAGGATTGTCAATCCTTTTTTCATAAAAAAGAAATAAAACAGCCATAAAAATTCCGGCAACTAGAAATATCCAGCCTGAGGTTGAAGGGAGCTTTGAAAACCCATACATAAATGAAAAAAGAGAAATTCCATAGATAAGAGATCCGGCCCAGTCGAATTTTTCACCATGTGCCTCTGCCCACTCTGACTTCATCTTTTTAATTATCAGATAAAAAGACATTAATCCAAAGGGTACAAGGAAAGCAAAGATACTCCTCCACCCAAAATACTGAGTAAGAAAACCGCCTGCAATTGGCCCCATCGACAATCCGAGATAAACTGCAGTTATATAAATTCCCATTGCCCGGCCTCTTTCGCCAGGTTGGAAAACAGATGTAATTATTGCAAGACTTGTCCCGAAAATCATTGCGCTGGCCAGTCCCTGAATAATTCTTAAAACAATAAGTGAAGTGATACTTCCCGTAAATACAATAAGAAATGTTGAAACAGTAAAAAGAACTATTCCGGAGGTAAAAACTTTTTTACGACCTATAATATCAGCAAGCTTGCCAAAGGGCAACATGAATACTGCAGAAGAGAGTATAAAACTGCTAATTATCCAGCCCAGACCAATTGCATTGGCATTAAGATCTTTTCCTATTGCCGGAAGCGCCAGATTAACTGCCGAGCCCAGGAATGGTGTAAGAAATGCTGCAAATGTTGAAACAAGTAAAACAGAAGTCTTAAATGTTTTTTCATCAACAGGGTCCGATTGTCCTTTTACATTTTCCACTTTCATTCTTTCTCTTTTGTATCTATAAAAATTGTAACAGGACCGTCATTAACAAGTTCAACATCCATCATGGCCCCGAATTCGCCGGTTGCAGCATCTTTGCCCATCCGTGAAGATATTGTTTTGATAAAACTGTTATACAATGGAATAGCTGTTTCGGGTCTTGCAGCTCTGATATATGATGGCCTGTTGCCCTTTTTTGTTTTAGCATGAAGCGTGAACTGACTTATTATCATGACATTTCCAGCAATTTCAGTAACCGCCAAGTTCATTATCCCGTCGTTATCATCAAATATGCGGAGCTGGACTATTTTATTGCAAAGCCATTCAACATCATCGTTATTATCCTGATCTTCAATACCGAGCAAAATCAGTAAACCCTGACTAATCTGCGATTTAATTACACCGTTTATTGTTACCGAAGCCCTTCTTACCCGTTGTATCACAGCCCTCATGAAACTTTTCAATTTAAGACCAAATATATGTAATCAATTTTGAAAAGCTAAAAATGAGGTTTTATATTATATTTGCGGCAGTTTTTAAAACTACTTATGGATTACTTTACAATACTGGCAATATCATTGGGTTTATCGTTCGATACTTTTGCAGTTTCACTGTCATATGGTGTTGTAAGGAATAAGATCGTGATAAGACAGGCTGCAAAGATTGCAATTGTATTGGCTGTATTCCAGGGTGGGATGGCAGTAGGCGGGTATTTTCTTGGATCAATTTTTTCAGATATTCTGAAGACTGCTGATCATTGGGTTGCTCTGGGATTATTAACATTTGCCGGAATCAAGATGATTGTTGAGGGGTATACGATGAAGGAAGAGCAGGAAGTAAAGGAATTCAGAAAATTCATGGATCTTGTGACTGTTGCAATTGGAACCAGTCTTGATGCTTTTGCCGTAGGGTTAAGTTTTGCACTGCTAAATATCATGATCTGGGAAATTGGAATTGTAATTGCAGTTGTTACATTTCTTGCCTCTATGACCGCAATTCGTATTGGAAAAGCTGCCAGCAGCAGGCTTGGTCAGCGGGTTGAAATAGTTGGAGGATTGATTCTGATAGCTATCGGAGTTAAAATTTTTCTCGAGCATATGCTGGCTTAAACTGAACTGCCCGGTAATTTGTCTTAAAACTGCTGATAAGTTGCCTGAAATTTCATTGGTAAAAATTTAATTCGTTAATTTGCACTCATATTACAGATTATTATGCTTCCCTTTGGTTCATTATTGTCTCAGGTCCCATTACTCGTCCTGGCATTTGCCTACCTGATCTATTTCGGTGCAAGTGCGGTTAATAAGACCGTAACGGGCAATGAACAGGAGCTCTCCATTAATAATAAAGTTCAGGTTGTCAAAAAAACGGCAGTTAGTACACGGGAAAAAAACGTATACTACTACCAGAGCTTAGAAGGGAAGGTAAACATAAGCAAGGAAACACTCCATAATATTTACTATCAGCATCTTATTCTTCTTCCCCGTTATATCCCCGACAAAAAAGTAACTTCTTATCATGAGGGATGTAATCTTTTTTCAAGACCTCCTCCCTCCCCTCTGGGATAGTACCAACCAATTTAAATTTTATATCAGATTTTTATATGGGAATGTTTCCCATTAACAACTGATATATTGAATTTTTGATCATGCCCTGACTGTAAATCAGGAAATGGCTTTGGAATTCATGCAATAGATTTTTGATCACCAGGGGGAAATTTTTAAATGAAGGATTTATGAAAAAACGAATTCAATATAGTATTTTATTACTTTTATTTATTTTGGGTAAGGCAGAAGCACAGCAAAAACAGCCAGACATCGATACTACTGGCATAATGTCTGTAAGCCTGGGAGAAATTGTGATTAAGGCATCAAAAGACAATGTGACTTACAAGGCAATTCCTGCGTCAGTTTCAGTTATTTCTTCGAACAGCATTGAAGAAAATGAAATAAGATCTCTAGATGATATTTCGGGAACAGCTCCAAACTTTTTTATGCCCGATTATGGCTCAAAACTTACCTCCCCGGTTTATATAAGAGGAATCGGCTCGAGAATAAATGCCCCCTCGGTAGGGCTGTACGTCGATTATGTGCCTTATTTTGAAAAAGCAGCCTTTAACTTCGACTTTTTTGACATAAAGCGCATTGAAGTACTCAGAGGCCCGCAGGGCACATTGTTTGGAAGAAACACTATGGGAGGTATTGTTAATATTGTAACAACATCGCCAATGGATTATCAGGGCTCGCATGCTAACTTTTCGACAGGAAATTATGGGACATACTCATTAAATGGCGGACATTACGGAAGGTTAAATGACAAATTCGGATATTCTCTTGCTCTAAACTATATACATAATGACGGATTTTTTAAAAATGAATATACTGGTAAGAAGGTTGATGACCTTGATTCATATGGTGCAAGAAACAGATTGATATATGAGATCTCAAAAAGACTAACGGTTGAAAATATTGCAGGTTTTGAGATCAGCAGTCAGGGGGGGTATCCCTATGCCTTATACAACGATTCATTGGGAAGGGCTGATAAAGTGAATTATAATCAATACAGTTCCTATAAAAGAAGTTTGTTCTCCGATGCAGTTCTTGCCAGGTATTCGGGTAATAATTTTGAGCTTGTATCAACCACATCATATCAGTATCTGAATGATAAACAGGCAATTGATCAGGACTTTACACCTCAATCCCTGTACTTTATACAGCAGAAACAAAAACAGAACATGCTGTCGCAGGAGTTAGTTCTCAGGTCAACAGGCAATAAAAATTATAAATGGCTGCTTGGTGCATATGCTTTCTACCAGGCTTTTGATAATGAGGTAGAAGCAGATGTCTATACACAAAATATGAACTATATAAAAACCTATGATCATAGGATCAATGGTTACGCTCTCTTTCATCAGTCATCAATAAATAACTTCCTGTTAAAAAACTTAACAATAACGGGTGGCATCAGGATCGATGCAGAGAAGGATATTCTTGATTATAATTATGACAGGACTCTTAACAATACGTTTGCCAACCTGGCAGATACTGTTTATCCATCATTGAAGTCCTTTATAGTTATTCCCCGTCTTGCCGTTAATTTTAAGCTGAACAACAGCAATTTTTACACTGTAGTTGCACGCGGATATAAAACAGGAGGCTTCAATTCAACTTTCGAACGTCCCGAAGATCTTACTTTTGAACCCGAGCATAGCTGGAATTATGAAGTGGGCTTTAAGTCACCCTTATTGAATAACACTGTGTACGCTGATATCGCGGTATTTTATATTGACTGGAAAAACCAGCAAATATATCAGACAGTACCAAGCGGAAGAGGATCTATGCTGAAGAATGCAGGGCATTCAGTAAGCAAGGGAACTGAGATTTCTTTAAAGACCGAGCCAATGAAGGGATATGAGTTTATGCTTGCCTATGGTTACACGAATGCCGTTTTCATATCAAATGTTGTTAATGAGACAACTAACTATAATAATAATTTCTTACCATATGTTCCACGTCATACCGTTGCATTTCAGGCCTCCAAGTCCATAAGAGTAAGTGGTTCCTCGGTTTTGGACAATATCAGATTAAGTGCAACATACAGGGGAGCCGGTGAAATATTCTGGGATGAAAAAAACTCACAAAAGCAGGACTATTATGGCCTGGCAGATGCAAAAATTTCTTTTATGAGAAAATCATTTCAATTCGATATCTGGACAAAAAACCTCTTAAACAAAGATTATTCTTCATTCTATTTTGAAGCTCTGGGAAATAAATATGCACAGGCAGGAAAGCCAATGCAGATAGGAATGAATTTATCCGTAAAATTTTAATTTGATGATAGAAAAAAGCTGGCACAAATTTCCTGTTTTATTCAGTCTTTATATTGCTCAGTCAATCCCAATGAGCTTCTTTTCCACCGTTGTTCCGGTAATTATGCGCCAGGAGAAATATTCACTCGAATCCATTGGTCTTCTTCAGCTGGTAAAGCTTCCCTGGATCCTTAAATTTCTTATTGCCCCGACGATTGATAATAAAGCACGAACATCAAAACAACTAAGAGGCCTGATAATTTTATCTGAGATCTTTTATGCTATTGTCATCCTGAGCATAGGATTTTTTAATCTGCAAACCGATTTTAAGCTTATTGTTATTTTAATGATCCTGGCTTTTATAGTTTCGGCTGTCCAGGACATAGGAGTAGACATTTTCGCCATTCTTCATTTAAAACCTGAAGAAAGAAGCCTTGGAAACAGCATGCAATCTGCAGGAAGCTTTGTAGGGAGCCTATTTGGAACCGGAGTACTGTTGATCGCATACTATTATTTCGGCTGGACAAATATACTGACGCTGCTGGCTGCATTTGTAATTTTTGCCATTGCACCGTTACTATGGTACCGCAAACCGCTACATATTGATAACGAGACTAAGCAAAGAGTTTCATTTGCAGAGATATACAGGTTTTTTGCCGAGAGGGGTAAGCATAAGAGAGTTTTAATCTTGATTTTTTATTATTCCGGTATTATAGGAATTCTGACGCTTTTAAAACCGTTCCTGGTAGATCTTGGTTATAATGTAAAAGAGATTGGTTTAATGTCGGGCCTGTTCGGAACTTCTGTTGCAGTTATTTCAGCTTTTGCAGGCGGGTTTATCGTTAAAAAAGTCGGAAGAAAATCATCCATGTATCTGTTTTTGTTCCTTAGTTTTACTGCAGCTTCATGGTTCTGGTATATCGCCGGAAAAGAAACCCCATCACTTCCTGAACTATATACAGGTATCGGTTTATTATGGGGATCCTATGGCTTATCCTCCGTAGCAATTTATACAACCTCCATGGATATTGTTCGTAAAGGACGCGAAGGAACTGATTTTACATTGCAGATTGTGATAACCCATCTGAGCAGTCTGGTCATCTCTGTATCGAGCGGTAAAATCGGCGATATGGCAGGCTACAAAGGACTTTTCGGAATAGAAGCGTTGCTTTGCCTGTTTACCTTTGCAATTTTAATTTATTCACTTCCCAAAGAAATAGAACACAAAGAAAAAGCATATGGAAATCTCTGATCAGTTATTGCAAAAATATAATGTACCGGTGCCGCGGTATACAAGCTATCCGCCGGCAAATCATTTTTCTGAAAATTTCACTGAGGCTGACTATCTGAAGCTGATAGAAGAGTCCAACACAGGGACACCCGAAAATATTGCGTTGTATATACATATTCCTTTCTGTAAGAAGATTTGTTTCTATTGCGGTTGTAATGCCTGTTCCCTTGGAAACGGAGGTCAGGTTATACCTTACATGAAAGCTTTGAAAAAAGAGATAGAACTGGTTTCTTCAAAAATCGACAAGACCCGTAAGGTTTCGCAGATCCACTATGGAGGAGGAACCCCTAACTCATTGGATGTGAGCTTCATAAAAGAACTTAACGATTTGATGTTTTCTGCTTTCTCATTCATTGAAAAGCCTGAAATAGCCATTGAATGTAACCCGGCATATCTTGATCTTAAATATGTTGATGAATTATTGAAGTGTGGATTCAATCGTTTCAGTCTTGGGATCCAGGATTTTGATGATAAGATACTTCATATGGTAAACAGACAGCCTTCGGCAATCCCCCCGGCTGAGCTATTTAATTATATTAAGAATGGCGCTGAAAACGTCAGTGTGAATTTTGATTTCATTTACGGGCTTCCCGGGCAGAATGTCGGATCTTTTTCAAAAACAATAGAACAGGCTATAAGCATTAAGCCCGACAGGCTGGTAACATTCTCATACGCGCATGTACCATGGGTGAAGAAACACCAGATTGTACTTGAGAAGAAAGGACTGCCCTCCCCGGAGGATAAGATGAAGATGTTCCTCAGAGCCTGGGCTATACTCAAAGCTGCCGGTTACGAACCGATTGGTCTGGATCATTTTGTCCTGCCCACCGATGATCTTTTCCAGGCCTTGAATGACCATCAGTTGCACAGGAATTTCCAGGGTTATTGCACACGTCGGACCACCGGTCAGGTTTATGCTTTCGGGGTTACTGCAATCAGTCAGCTGGAGAAGGGTTACTCACAGAATATAAAAGATCTTGATAAATATATCGAATCAGTAACTCAGGGAAACCTTCCTGTTGAAAGAGGGTATATTTTAAACAACGAACAGATTCATACCCGTGAGATTATTACCACACTGATGTGCAACAAAAAATTAAGCTTTAGCGAATTATCACGGGCAATGAATCTGACAGTGACGGATGTGAAAAAATTTGTAAATTTCAGTGAGGAAAAACTGGATGATTTTGTAAAAGATGGCCTTATGAATTATACATCTGATGAAATTGAAGTAACCGAAATGGGAACATTATTCATCAGAAATATTGCAGCTTCATTTGACAGGGAATACATAGAAAAATCAGAAACATATTCAAAACCGGTATAACTATGAATACAAAAACTGCAGATGTGATAATTGTAGGGGCTGGCCTTACCGGATTATCCATGGCCTGGTTCCTTAAAAAGGAGGGTAAAAAGGTTTTTCTTATTGAAAAAGAAAAAAAGACGGGCGGTGTTATAAATACTGTCTCCGAAAAGGGCTTTACATATGAGACCGGTCCGAATACCGGAGTTCTTTCTACCCCTGAAATCGCAAATCTTTTTCTGGAGCTAAAGGATTTCTGTAAACTGACAACCGCAAACCCAAAATCAAAAAAGCGGTATATCCTGAAAAGAGGAAAATGGCAGCCTCTTCCTTCCGGGTTGTTATCAGGGATCACAACCCCATTATTCACTTTTAATGATAAACTTCGATTACTGGGGGAGCCCTTCCGGAAACCCGGAACCGACCCCGATGAGTCTGTTGCCCAGTTGGTTATAAGGCGTATGGGACGTAGTTTCCTTGATTATGCAGTAGATCCTTTTATTTCAGGTATATATGCCGGAGACCCGGAAAAACTAATTACCCGTTATGCCCTGCCTAAGCTTTTTGCCCTTGAACAAAACTATGGCAGTTTTATAAAAGGTGCGATAAAAAAAGCCAAAGAGCCAAAAACAGAAGCTCAGAAAAGGGCAACCGGAGAAGTCTTTTCTGTTGAGGGAGGTCTCGGTAGTCTTATAAAAGCTCTTAACCAGAAAATAGGGATTGAAAATATCTTTACCAATGCAAATGATAATTACATCAATCCTGTAGCCGGCGGGTATGAGGTTTCTTTTACCCTTTCCGGAGAAAAATCCACTCTTACAGCGCCTGTTGTGGTTACAACTTCGGGAGGGTATGGACTTCCTGAGCTTTTACCATTTATTTCACCCGAAAAGCTGAAACCGGTTACTGACCTGCACTATGCAGGGATTGTCCAGGCTGCATTGGGTTATAATGTCTGGAGAGGAACTAAGCCTGACGCATTTGGTGGTCTTATTCCATCGAAAGAAAGACGGGAGATCCTGGGAATATTATTTCCGTCAGCAATTTTTAACGGGAGGGCTCCGGAATCGGGAGCACTTCTTTCCGTCTTCCTTGGCGGTGTTAAAAGACCGTCAATGATATCAAAATCAGATGAAGAAATCAAAGAGATCGTGCTCAGGGAAACAGGAGAAATGATGTCTAATTCGGATAATCCCGATCTGTTCAGAATATACAGATACTCACATGCTATTCCGCAATACGAAAAATCCACTGGCGAAAGACTTGAATGTATCAGAAGCATCCAGGATCAGTACCCGGGGCTGATACTTGCAGGAAATATCAGGGATGGCATCGGAATGGCCGATAGGGTTAAGCAGGCAAAACATATATCAGATCTTATTACCGGAAATGAAAGATAAGGTCTTCATTATTGTCAATACCGGTACCCCTGAGAAGCCTGAAAAGAAGTATGTACGCAGATTTCTGTCAGAGTTTTTAAACGATTATCGCGTAATTGATCTGCCATGGTTGATCCGGAAAATTTTAGTTAACCTGATAATAATTCCTTTCAGAACTCCAAAATCGACAGCACTTTATAAGAAATTGTGGTCGGAAAAGGGATCTCCGCTTCTTATTTATCTTAACAATGTTACATCAAAGCTCAGCGAAAAACTTGGTGATGATTATACTGTGCTGGGAGCTATGCGATATGGAAATCCTTCACTGGAACACCTGCTGAAAGTGATTAAGAAAAGTACTGTGAAAGAATTAACAGTATTTCCCTTATTCCCGCACTATGCTTCTTCAACAACCGGATCAGCTAATGATCTCATTAAGAAGAATATAGATGTATTGAGCAATACGCCTTCTGTAAAAATCATAGGCCAGTTTTATTCCCATCCGGCTTTCATAGAGGTGTTTGCCAATCAGATTAAAAAGTATAATCCGCATCTGTACGATCATGTTCTCTTTTCCTACCATGGTCTTCCACTGCGACATATTCAAAAAAGCCATCCGGAGGTTGACTATGCTACGTGCAATTGTGAAAATGAATTGCCGGCGCATGGAACTTTTTGTTATAAAGCAACCTGTTTTGAAACAACAAGGCTGCTGACAAAAAGACTGAATCTTGCAGAGGGAAGCTACTCAGTATCATTCCAGTCAAGATTATCAAAAAACTGGCTTACTCCATTTACTGACAGAAGGCTGGAAGAGCTTATTGCGTCAGGTAAATTGAGGGTTTTAATCGTTGCGCCTTCTTTTGTCGCCGATTGCCTCGAGACAATAGTTGAAATAGGGGATGAATATAGAAACCTGTTTAAACAACTGGGTGGTGAGGAACTTACTCTCGTTGAGAGTCTGAATGATAATGACGACTGGACTAAGGCAATAGTGGCCATTGCAAATTCTTGATTCAGGGAAGGCCAGAGATGGCTTTTCGCAAGCTCAGGGTTGGCTGCATTATTCATTTCAGCCTTGATCGGCTTGCTGATAAGATCATTGAAACCAGCACACAGTTAGAGCTCCATGCAGCTCAAAACGGAACCATTCTTCTTTCCCGTTTTTCAAATGTTGCCATCTCATTAAAACCAACCGACCGCAGCAGATCATAGGCTTCATCAAAATACTGACCCACCCGCATGGGCATATGAGCATCGGAGTTGACACAAACCGGCACTCCTTCTTCCTGAAAAATGTATAAAAACTTTCTATCGGGATAGAAGTCTGCCAGGGGCCTGTTACGGCCATTGGTATTCACTTCAAAGGCTACATTGCTTTGCCTCATTACCTTGGCAAGCTTCCTGTAAAGTGGTCCGGGATCAAATGACGGCTTGTAACCGTATATCCTTATAAGATCACAATGAGCTATAATGTCGAATAGTCCGGAGGAGGCAGCATTACAAACCTGGTCAAAGTAGTTTTCAAATAAATTATCAAGGTTTTTGTTTACGTAAAAATCAGGTCCTTCGTCAACAGTCTTTTCTCCCAGGTAATGTACTGAACCCAGTACATAATCAAGATCAAGGGTTTTGAGAAAAGCTGCAGTCTCTATTTCCTTTCCTGCAAAATAATCCACTTCGAGTCCGGTCCTGATCTTTAAGCCTGCCGTATTCTTATCCAGGGTATTTATATGATCCATATAAGTCGATATCTTTTCAGGACTCATATTCCAATGTTGCTGATCCTTAAAGAGTGTAAGGTGGTCAGAAAAACCTATTTCACTCAGGTTTGCTTCAATAGCGGGTGCAATATATGCTTCAGGCTCAGCTCTTCCGTCACTAAATAACGAATGTATATGGTAATCAGTACGGTAAATCATGAAATATGAAGAAATTGACAATATAACTTACATCCAAATCAGATTGCAAATTTGGGAATAAATCAATTAAAAGATACAATATGAGTTATAAAATAATAAATTTGTGCAAAACTCATCAGTGTGAACGATAATAGAAAGTTTTGTATCTGCGAAAATTGTGATTTCAGAGATATTGTATTCTCATATCTTGATGATAATTCAATACAGGAATTGTGCAATCACAAAGAGGAACAATCTTACCGGAAAGGTGAAATAATTAACCATGAAGGTGAAAAAATTATTGACTTTAAGTATCTGAAGAGCGGGTTGGTAAAATTATACCGCCGAACCACTTCAGGTGAGGAGCAGGTCATAACAATAACACGTCCTTTTGAGTTTGTCAGCAATATGAGTATCTTCTCGGAAGAACGGTATTTGTATTCGGTTTCTACTGTTGAAGATTCGGTGGTCTGCGTTGTCAAGCTTTCCTTTATAAAGGATTTATTCCTGAAAAATGGTGCATTTGCAATGGGTCTTCTGACCAAAATTTCCAAGATCAATGATAAAATATTAAGTCAGACTCTTGATCTCAGGCAGAAAAACCTGGCAGGAAGAGTTGCCTTTGTACTTCTCTATTTCTCTAAGGAAATATATAATTCAAGAGTATTTGAAGTGCCTATATCAAGAAAAGAGATAGCTGATTATATCGGTATGAGTACTGCCAATGTTATCAGAACGGTTTCTGATTTCAAAAAAGACGGCATAATTAAGGTTTTTGGCAAGACTATTGAGGTGGTTGATATGAACATGCTTGAAATTATTTCAAAAAGAGGATAACCTGATCCCTTGACTTTTAATTGTTTTTGGTTTAGGATTTTTATTTTTTCCGAGCGAAGCGGGCTCGACGAAGTCAATCATGTGCGGATCCATCATTCCATTAAAATAGAAATTATAATATGATGAAAAAACCTTTTTCTTTGGCAGGAATCCTGCTGATTTCCACTTTTATATTCGGACAAACACCCAATAACGCATCAATTAAATCAACAGATGGCCCTAAAGAGAGCCCTAAAAACTACACTCTTTCAGGCTTCAGGCATGGCGTTAATTTTTTCCCTGAAATTAAATTGTCTCAGGTTCAGTATGAAGCCGGCGAAATCCTGTCATTCGACAGATATCATTCTGCTGAAGTTGTCTATTCCTGGCTTCAGAAATGGTCAGAAAAATATCCTGATCTTATAGACCTTTATAAGGTGGGAGAAAGTTTCGAAGGAAGACCAATATTTCAGATAACACTCACTAATAAAAAGACTGGTAAGGATACCGATAAGCCTGGAGCATTTTTTGAAGGAGGCAGGCATAGCGGTGAAGTAACCGGGACCGAATCCGTCCTATGGCTTATAAAATATCTTCTCGACAATTACAGAACAGATCCTGCTGTAACCCATCTCATTGATTCAAAATCAATTTATCTGCGTCCGATTAATAATCCCGATGGGCACAACCTTTATATGAAAACAGCTCAGAGCAACCGGAGCACAGTAAGACCTGATGATACTGATGGTGACGGATTGCTTGACGAGGATGCTCCGGATGATCTTGACAATAATGGGATCATCCTTACAATGCGATGGAAGGATGAAAAGAAGGGTAATCTTATCGTCGATCCGGCCGACTCAACAGGACGGATAATGAAAAGAGTTGCTGCAGGTAAAGGAATGTATATGTCAGGTTCTGAAGGTTTAGACAACGATGGCGATGGAAAGATTAATGAAGATGGTATCGGAGGCCTTGACCTTCATAGAAATTATCCCGAAAACTGGAGACCAAAAACTGAAGTAACAGGTCGCGGCTTCACACAGGGAGGAGCCGGTGAATATCCATTGAGTGAGACAGAAACAAGGGCAGTGATCTCATTTCTGCTTACCCACCCGAATATCTATATCGTTAATTCAATGGATACCAGCGTCCCCATGCACCTGAGGCCACCATCCACTTCCTCTTCGGAAGACAGGATGTATCCCGAAGATCTTAAATGGTATACGCTGTTTGATGAGATCGGTAAAAAGATCACTGGTTACGAAAAGGCTGGTGATGTTTATGATGATTATGGAAGCGGCACGCCCCTCTTCGGTCATGGACCTGACTTTGGTTATTGGTATTTTGGAGCCATATGGTATGGCGACGAGATATGGAATGGAGCCAGGCATAAGGATTTTAATGGTGATGGCAAAACAGACCAGCTTGACATGTTAATATGGGACGATAAAGAAAATGATGGCAAGGGTTTTTTTGAATGGACACCCGCAAAGCATCCTCTTTATGGCGAGGTTGAAATTGGTGGGTTTGATCCGAAATTCTTTTCCCAGAATCCTCCCGCAAAACATCTTGAGCCATGGATAAAGAATGAAGCCATGTTTAATGTTGAAATGCTTAAGTATCTCCCTGAACTTGTCTGGGAAAAGATAGATGTTAAAAAAAGCAAATCATATAAAACAGACTCCGCCGATTACCAGGTGAAAATCAGCTATAAAAATACCGGAAAGCTTCCAACAGCTCTTAAACAAGCACATCTTGTTAAAATTGTTAGCGAAGACCGTGTTACCCTGGACCTTGATACTACCACAGTCAATGGTAAGCTGCCTTACAAATTTATTGAAGAGAAAAAGCCAAAGCCGGCCATGGAATCAAGAGGTGGTAACGATAATGAAAACCAACCTGTCCCTGTTTCTATTACTGTTCCTTTTACTGAGGGAGAGTCAATATCTACGGCTGTTTTTATTATCAGACTTTACAATACAACTGAGCTGAAAGGAAAAGCAAATCTGTCCTCAACCAGGGGAGGTGTTCTGAAAAATAAAGAATTCGTTATAAGATGATGATTAATCAGAAAATGTCAATATTTTTAAAATTATCATAAACCCAAATCTGCACAATGAAAATTGAAAAACACTCTGTGAGGGATATTCCACGCAGAAAATTCCTGGAATTGAGCATGAAAGGAGGGTTGCTGATTGCTGCAACACCTGTCCTAATGTCTCAGTTAGTATCTTGCCGCAATGGATCTGCCGTATCATCGGGTATGGATATGGACAAAGAAATGCTGGGCAGAATTATAGCCAAAGCTCTTGAAAAAGGAGGCGATTTTGCAGACGTATACCTCGAAAACCGTGTATCGAGGCAGATCATCATGGAAGAGTCAAAGTTCAGAAGCGGTCTTTATGGTATAAGTCAGGGGGCCGGAGTAAGGGTTATTTCCGGCAATAAAACAGGCTATGCCTATACCGATGAAATTACTGAAGAAAAACTTCTGAGAGCAGCCGAGGTTGCATCGTATGTTGCCAGGAATGGAAATATTATTTCTCCGGTTAACATTACTGATACTGTCAGACCTTCTTTTGTGACCGTTAAACAACCTTTGGCGGAAATTGCCGATGAAAAAAGAATTGAAATAATAAAACGGGCTGATCAGGCTGCAAGGGATTATGATCCCCGCATAAAAATGGCCATGATCGACTATTATGATGAGGTAAGAGGAAGGGTTCTAGTAAACAGTGAGGGCGTTTATCTGAAAGACGAACTACCGCTTTTGTTTTTTATTGTTCAGGCAATGAGTGACGACGGGAAGGCGAGACATATGGCACGTGAAAGGCTAAGTAATCATTCAGGTTTTGAAATGTTCGAAAATGTCAACCCTGAAGTGATCGCGCGAAATGCTGCACGGGAAGCTATAGCCATGCTGGCAGCTGAAGATGCTCCCGCCGGGATGATGGATGTTGTTATGCAGAATGGATGGGGCGGTGTACTTGTTCATGAGGCAGTCGGCCATCCGCTTGAAGCTGATAACATTGCAAAAGGCATTGGCGCCTTTACAGGCAAGATAGGACAGAAAGTAGCAAATGAAAAGTTCACAATGGTTGATGATGGTACAATGCCGGGATTCCGTGGTACAATAAATTTTGATGATGAGGGAACTGAAGCAAAAAGAAATGTACTGATTGAAAATGGTGTACTGAAAGGATTTATGACTGATGTCCTTAGCGCACGCCAGTTGTCTATAGACCGTACCGGTAATGGCCGGCGTGAGTCGTTCAGATATATTCCTATTCCGAGAATGACTAACACATTCATCGATGCAGGAACTGATGATCCTGCAGATATACTTTCTTCAACCAAAAAAGGCATTTATGTTCAGAGCCTTAGCGGAGGTAGTGTGAATCCTGTAACAGGTGTCTTTAACTTCACCTGCCGTGAAGCATATATGATTGAGAACGGAAAGAAGACAAACCCCATCAAGGGCGCAACTCTTATAGGTTCATGCATGGATGTAATCTCTAATATCGATGCTGTCGGAAATGACCTTGATTTTGGTCCGGGGATCTGTGGAAAAGGGCAGAATGCTGAGGTGTCTGCAGGACAGCCAACGGTAAGGATCAGAGGTATAAATGTAGGAGGAAGTAAAGCTTAGTTAAATACTCAACGGATAAAGAAATGAACTACTTAGAATTAACTGAAACACTCGTCAAAAAAAGCATCAGCCTGGGTGCGCATGCTGCAGAAGTTTTTCTTGAATCAAACAGAAATCTTTCAGTTAATGTACTGAAAGGTGAAATTGAAACAATCGAAGAGGCTTCAACCCAGGGCGTTGGCTTCAGGGTTTTTGTTGATGGGAAAATGGGCTTCAGTCATTGCAATGATTTCAGTAATAAATCACTTGAGGATACCATTGCAAGAGCAATTGCGTTCGCCAGATTATCAACGCCTGATGAGAATAACATCCTTACTGAGATAAAGGAATTTACACTGGTAGAAAACTTATTCGACATTGGCATTTCAGAGGTGTCAATGGACAAAAAAATTGCCATGGCATTGGAACTTGAAAAGATCACAATGCAAAAACCTGGTATAAGCAAAAGTTCAGGTGCCGGATATGGAGAGAGTGAATCAGAGATATTCATAGCGAATTCAAATGGGATACTGAAGAATTTTAAAAGCTCTGGATGCTCAATTGGTGTTTATGTTGTTGCTGAAAAAGGCGATCAGAAAAACACCGGCGGAGAATCCTGTTCAAGAGTATTTTTTAAAGATCTGGTAAGTCTCGAAGAAATTGCAATCATTGCTTCCAGGAATGCTCTCGAGCTTATCGATCCGGTGATGATAAATACCCAGAGAGCTGCCATTATTTTTGACCCGGATGTTGCCCGTTCCCTTATCGGTGGAATTATTACTGCTGTCAATGGTGAAAGGGTTCTTCAGGGTGCAAGCTTCCTGAAAGATCATTTAAACAGGCAATTTGCTTCTCAGCTTCTTACAATTATTGATGACGGAACAAAGCCAGGAAGTCTTGGAAGCTCGCCTTTCGACGGGGAAGGCGTTCCTACAATAAAAAACACAATTGTTGAAAATGGTGTTTTGAAAAGCTTTATCTACAACACAAATGCAGCTAAGAGGGCAGGTGTTAAAAGCACAGGAAATGCATCAAGAGGTGGTTTCAGCTCCCTTCCAGGGATTGGCACTCATAATGTTTATCTCGCTACCGGTACTCATACACAGGAAGATATCATTAAAGCAACCAGAAAAGGACTTTTGCTCAAGGAAGTAACAGGTTACGGAATTGACCCCATAACAGGTAATTTCAGTGGTGGCGCGAGTGGCCTATGGATCGTAAACGGAGAAATAGCGCACCCGGTAAAAGGGGTTACAATTGCAGGGAGAGCATCTGAAATACTTAACGCAATTGATATGATGGGAAATGATATCGACATGAACAGAACATTTGCAGCTCCTTCATTCCGAGTTGCTGATATGCAGATAGGAGGGAAATAGTCAGTTCTTAATCTCTCAGAATGTCATGAAATGCATAATGCAGGTCGTCGAATACAAATTCGTAACCTGCATTTTTTATTTTTTCGGAAGAAATACGACTCCCTTTCAACACAATATCTGACATTTCACCGTAAACAGCCCTGAGTGCGATTGCCGGAACCGCCACCGGAGCAACAGGTCTGCCAATGGAATGACTGAGCATTTCGATAAATTCTTTATGTGTAGTGTGCTGAGGCGAAACTGCATTATAGGGACCTGTCATAAGGATATCTTCAATAGCTTTGATATAGATATTGCAGAGGTCCTGAATATGGATCCATGGAAAGAACTGGCGTCCGTTTCCGATCATGGTTAAAAATCCGAATTTTGCAGAAGTCATTAACTTCAATAATGCCGGACTTTCCTTTGCAAGTACCACAGCCGTTCTGATTTTGACCGTCCTGATTCCATCTTTTTCAAAAGCATCAGCTGCCTTTTCCCATTCAATGCAAGTCTTGCTGCTGAAACTATCAGAGGGAGGATCATCCTCATTAAAGATTTTACCGGTTGTTTTAGATCCATAATAACCCACTCCCGAAGCCGAGATAAACGATTTTATATCTATCTCATTGTCCCTGATTACTTTATGAAGAAGCAAAGCCGGTTCAACCCTACTATTTATTATTTCTTCTTTTCTTTTTTTGGTCCAGGGCTTTTCTCCGAGATTTGCTCCGGATAGATGCACTATGAAATCGACACCTTCCAGATACAATGGATCGAGGATCCCCTGTTCAGGATCCCATCTGAAAACCCTTACTTTACCAAACTGATTGGTGTTCCTCGAAAGATGAGAAACTTTGTACCCTCTCTCCAGAAGAGCTGAAGTTAGATACATTCCTACCATTCCGCTGCCTCCCGAAATAAGGACACTTGGGGCTTTGAGAATGTTATTATCGTTAACTTTTTCTAACATATTATACTTCTGGAATGACAAAAAATTATTAATTTAGGCGTTTTTAAAATTACGAATAACTGAGTTAAATTAAAAGCAAAACATGGCAAATCTGAAAACATCTAAAGGCGTTATTGGAATTCTTACCGGAGGAGGAGATGTACCGGGGCTGAATCCTGCAATTCGTGCGGTTACCATCCGTGCGAACCGTGAGGGGTACAAGGTTATCGGACTAAGGAGAGGCTGGGCAGGTATAACAGAAATCGTAAGGGATGCCAAGGCAGACAACTCAAACTGTTTCCAGGTGCTGACCGATGATATCGTTAATAAGGCGGGCCGCACCGGGGGTACTTTTTTACATAGTTCACGCACAAGGCCAAGTCATATGTCTAGGGCTAATGTCCCTGAACATCTTCAGGGAACTTATAATGCAGACATGAATGACCTGACTCCTGAAATCATCAAAAATCTTGAATGGCTGGGGATTGATTATCTGATACCAATAGGAGGTGATGATACTCTGAGTTATGCAGTACATCTGTATAAGCAGGGAGTTAATGTAGTCGCTATTCCAAAAACAATGGATAATGATGTTCCGGGGACTGATTATTGCATAGGATTCAGCACTTGTGTTACACGTACAATTCAGATGACAAATAGTCTGAGGACTTCCGCCGGCTCTCATGAAAGACTTCTTGTACTAGAAGTTTTCGGTCGTTATGCCGGGTTTACGGCTATGCTTCCAACACTTGCAGGTGCAGCAAACAGATGCGTTATCCCTGAATATGAGTTTGATATTGATCTGTTGACAAACTTACTGGTAGAGGACAGGAACCAGAATCCGAGTAAGTATTCTGTTGTGCTTGTTTCAGAAGGAGCAATGTTCAAAGGAGGAGAGATGATTTTCGCAAATGGCGAAAAAGACGCTTACGGACATGCAAAACTTGGAGGAATAGGTGATCTGGTTTCATCAAAACTAAAGGACCTTTCGGGGAAATATAATAAAGGAAAAACAATAGAGGTTATAAATCAGAAGCTTGGTTATATGGTTCGCGGTGGAGATCCTGATTTTCTTGATTCTATTGTTCCAATGGCATATGGTAATCTGGCACTTGACCTTGTGCTCAAAGGAGTTCACGGACGAATTGTTGTTCTTAAAAATGGAAGATACAGTAACCTGCCAATAGATGTTATTACCTCTTCCAAAAAGCTTGTTAATGTATCTGATCATTATAGTACTGAGAGGCTTAGACCATACTACCACAGCTTTGAAATGAAACCGTTCCTTCTTATGGCTTCAGATATCTGATCGCTTAAATAATTCCGGGATACATTAAAATGCAGAGATGTCACCCAACATCTCTGCATTTTTTTCAGATGGCAATTGCAGTAAAAAATAGCATGATTTTACCTTCAGGCCTAAATTTCCTTACTTTTGTCTTAAAGAAACATCTTTGGAACAAGGACTAATACTAAAATCGACCGGCAGCAGGTACCGCGTTCTTACGGGGACCGGTAATATAATAGATTGTGTAATTAAAGGCAAACTTAGGGTAAAGGAATTACATACAACCAACCCGGTTGCAGTTGGTGACAATGTTTTTTTTGAGTTTGAAATGAACAGTGATTCCGGAATTATTACCCGAGTCCTTGAAAGGAAGAACTATATTCTCCGTAAAGCTTCAAATCTTTCTAGGCAATCACAGATAATTGCTACAAATATTGATCAGCTGTTCCTGATGATATCGATAATCCTTCCGGAAACGCCGGTTGAATTTATTGACAGGTTTCTTATAACAGCTGAGGCCTACAGGGTACCTGCAAAGATCATTATTAATAAAACAGATTTATACGGCGATCAGGAACTTGACAAGATGGAGAACCTGATTTCAATATACGAAAAGATAGGTTATCAGTGCATCAGTCTATCATTATACAGCAAAACAAACCTTGAATACCTGATAAATCTGATGAAGGATAAGAAGACTCTTATTTCCGGTAATTCAGGGGTGGGAAAATCAACGCTTCTTAATTCGCTTAACCCGGATCTTAATCTAAAAACCGCTGAGATCTCCGATTATCACAAACAGGGAAAGCATATCACAACTTTTCCTGAAATGCACATAATGCCATTTGGGGGATTTGTTATTGATACTCCCGGCATCAGGGGGTTCGGAGTGGTCGATATGGAAAGAAATGAAATATATCATTTTTTCCCTGAGATGTTCAGGATCTCTGAAAAATGCAGGTTTTATAACTGTCTCCACCTTGATGAACCCGACTGCGCAGTAAGGGCAGCTGTTATAAGCGGCGATATTGACCAATTGCGTTACCGGAGTTATGTAAATATAATTGAGGATGAGAATAGTAAATACAGGTAAAGAGTTTTGGTTTTAAATCTATATATTGTTGAGCAGTAAACGTTATCCAGTAAATGAAAAAACTTCTGATCATTGTATATTCGGTATTTGTTGTAATACTCCTTGTTAACTATTTGTATTACAGAAGCTTATATTCCAAGCAAATCAATTATATAGTTGCTCTTCTAGACCGTCAGGTGCAAATAGTCGGGCTCTCAGTTGACAATACAAATAACCTGTTTTTAAGCGATCTCAACCAGATAAGTTTCTCCGAGGACCTTGCAATGTTTTTTAATGATCAGGACAATCAATACCGGGCCAGGGAAAAAATGAAACTGTTTTTTTCAAAATATGAGGATTTTGTTGTCGGTATAAAACTATATGATAATAACCGGAATGAGTTCACGCTTAAAAAGGATGATATTACTGAGGAGTGGCTCGAGCAACCTTTTAAGCTGCAACGTCAGGGCGAGATCTTTGCCATGGAGAAATCGGTAAGGAACAATAAAAAATATGAGTACTATCTTCCTGTGATAAAAAGTAATACAGCAATCGGAAATGTTGTTGTGACTGTTGATTATGAAAAATATTTTGATGAGTTATTTAAGGTTTTTAATCTGAAGGATTACCAGTGGCAATGGGTCTTAAGTGATTCAGGTGAAATTATTTATGATAATTATCCAACAGAAATTGAGTATATCGGTTTAAATAGTATAGCTGCAGATCTGGCAAACGGGATAACTGAAAATACTACCCATAAAGCACGGATGGGAGGGAAACCGAAGGAGATTATTTCATCGTACTATTCAACCCAGCTGATGCAAAGGGAGCTTGGACTTATTTTCTCAGCACCAACTGACTTTTTCCAGAAGTATATTATAAGAAACTCCATCTTCATAGTTGCCGGCACGCTGTTTCTTGTATTGATTATAATTTTTGTTTTTTACAGATATTTCAAATCACAGCATCTGATTTTGAAAAGCTTATCTGAATCTGAAAGGATGCTCTTTTCTCTGATTGAAGAGATGCCATTGGGTGTTATAATTCATAATAAGAACAGGGAGATTGTAAAAGCAAACAGGATTGCGGCGGGCCAGTATGCTTTCAATAACGAAAATGAGATGAAGGGTAAAATTTTCCCGGAAGCCTCTAATTCCTTTGAAAATGAACATCTTTCTAAAAATCTGGGACAATCACTGAATCCGAAGCAATTTGTGATAATCAAAAAGGAAATCGGTGAAATGGTATTGTACCGGAATAGCCTGCCAATCTTTTTTCTTGGAGAAAAATGCACAATGGAGATCCTGATCGATATAACCATGCTGGATTCGGCCAGGAAACAGGAGGTTAAAGCAAATGTTGCCAAGTCTGAATTTCTTGCCAGAATGAGTTATGAGATCCGGACTCCTCTTAACGGGATAATAGGAATGACTGATGTTCTTGCCAAATATCAGCTTACCCCGGAGGTGAATGAAATTGTTGACCTTCTTAAACGATCGACCTCAGTTCTTCTTAATATTATTAATGACATTCTTGATTTCTCAAAAATTGAAACAGGGAAGATGATACTCGATGAGATTCCTTTTAACCTTCGAGAGGAATTCAATTATAGTGTCGACCTGGCCAGGACTTATCTCAATTCTGAAGAGATTACTCTTGAGGCTTCAATCGACGATGAGGTTCCTTTAAACGTAATTGGAGACCCTTACCGACTTCGACAGGTTCTTACAAATCTCTTAAATCATTCCATGAAATGTACTGAATCAGGCCTGATAAAACTGAAATGTGGCATTCAGAAGAGTGATGAAGGTATTGTAAATCTTGGTTTTGAGCTTGCCGATAGCGGATTAAGCTTTGACAAAGGAGAACTCAATAAACTTTTTGGAGATTATGTAAATACTGAGTCAAAAATAGTAAAATCAAAAGATGACTCGGGATTCGGAACCATACTCGCACGACAGCTTGTCGAACTTATGGGTGGAGAACTTTCAGCCGAATCACCGTCAGGTATTTCAGGAAAAAGCGGAGTTAAAGTCAGGTTCAATATCATTACCTATGCATGCGACAAACAGAAGAAAAATCTTTCATCGGAAAACATAACTTCATTCAGCAACATTAAGACTCTTGTCATAACAGGTACTGCAACGCGGGATGATGAAATACTCACCAGCCTCCATAGGATCGGGCTGTCAATATCTGTAACTACTTTTCAGAAATCAACAATAGCTCAGATAAAATCAAACCTCAAGTCGCCCGAAAAGTATAGAATGATAGTAATTCTTGACGATGATAATTTTGATGGGTTTGATGCCGCCGAGGTTCTGTTTGAAAACAATTTTTCATCTGAATTTATTATTCTGATGATCAGTGCAAATGATAAAAAGGGAAACTACACTAAATGTGTTACTATGGGAATTGATGATTACCTCATAAAACCTTTCGACATAAGCGAGTTGGTATCATCGATTCAAAAATGTTTTCCATTTGTAGGCAAAGGAATTACGACAGAGGATACTGACAGGATCCGAAGGGATATCCGGATCCTGGTCGTTGACGATAATAAAATGAATCAGTTGGTTTTAGGTGCAATGCTTAGAAACCTGGGATACTGCTTTGACCTTGCCAATGATGGGTATGAAGGTTATCTGGCGGCTAAAAACGTTAAATACGATATTATCTTCATGGATTTGTTAATGCCCGAAATGGATGGTTACCAGTCTGCTCAAAAGATTCTTGCATCCGATAAGAAAGCACTGATTGTTGCATTTTCAGCTAATAATATGCCGGAATCAAGGAAAAAAGCAGAAATGTTCGGGATAAAGGAATTTATTTCAAAACCGGTAAGCCTTGACGAACTTAAAAAGCTTCTGGCAAAATATTTTCTTAAAGCATAATCATGGAACCCGTAAGTAAACTCGATGTAACCTCATTTCTGATGCGGGCAGAAATTATTCCTGTTGTTGATGTCAGATCACCTTCAGAATATCATGCAGGCCATATTCCCGGAGCAATAAATATTCCATTATTCGAAGACAGCGAAAGGGAGGCTGTTGGAATTGAATTTAAAAAGGAAGGCAAGAAAAAGGCTATTTTGAAAGGCCTCGACCTTATGGGACCCACAATGTCCGGCAAACTCAAAAATGCGCTCGCTGTTGCCGTCGAGGGTAAATTGCTTGTTCATTGCTGGAGGGGTGGAATGAGGTCAGAAGCCATGGCATGGCTTTTTTCCCTTGGTGATATTGAAACCTATATGCTTGAAGGCGGCTATAAAGCTTACAGGAATCACATTCTTGATGGCCTTTCTGAAAAGAGGAGAATGATAATTCTTGGTGGCTTAACCGGTACCGGTAAAACTCACATTCTCGAATATATCAGGAATTCGGGTAACCAGGTGATTGATCTCGAAGGAATAGCAAAGCACAAAGGATCAGCATTTGGTGCACTTGGTCAACCGCCTCAGCCATCAACTGAACAGTTTGGAAATCAGTTGTTTGTGGAATGGACTCTTGTCGACAGTAACATGCCTGTCTGGCTCGAGGATGAAAGTCGTAATATTGGCACAGTATTTTTGCCCGACCGGTTTCACAGTAACATGCAGAATGCTCCAACTATAATTCTTCTACTGGATATTAAGAAAAGATTACCAAGGCTGATAAAGGAGTATTCAATTTTTCCTCCTGAGGCTCTTTACAGCTCCATTCTGAAGATAAGCAAGAGGCTGGGAGGCGACAATACCACCGATGCATTAAAAGCTGTAGAAACAGGCGATTTTGCGAAAGCGATCGAAATAACTCTGAACTACTACGATAAGGCTTATCTGTTTGGGATTAAAAAAAAGAAACCCGGGAATATCATTTATGTCACATCCGAAACAGACGATATCGGTGAGAACGCCCAAAAAGTCATGAAAGCAGCAGAAAAAATTGTGTGGTGAATCAGCTTAAAAGTCCCAAATATTTTAATATTGTGATAAGGTCGGATTATAATACTTTCCCCTCCTTTTTTTAAAGGAGGGGAAAGTTTTTATATTTAAATTTACATTATATGCTTAAATTTATGGGTATGCCTTGAATGGCGTCAGGAAATTTTTAATTGGAATGGAAATAGCTGGCTTACTGATTCTTAACCTCACTCTCATCAACCCATTTATACACTTTATCGGAGCGTCTGAGATAATCTTCAACCTTTATTGAGCACAGCTCTCCTTTTAAAGCTTCACCGGTTTCTTTCAGATCCACGCGGATCTCCTGAACATCATATTCATATATCCCGGTTGTAGGTCCTGTTATTAGTATTTTATCATCCTTCTTCAGGGTGCCGTTTTCGACTTTTATCTCAACTACTTTAAGGTTTGAGAAGTAATTAGTCACTTTCCCCAGATAGATCTTTCTTTTTGTTGCACTTGAGCCGTAGCGTGTGTTCCATTCTCCCATTTTCTGGCCCAGATAATAGCCATCCCAGAACCCGCGGTTGAAAACTGTGGCAAGCTTTGTGCGCCATTCTTCAGTCTTTTCCTGGGTGTAAGTGCCGTCAATTATTGCAGTCAATGCCTCATTATAACACGATGCTACCGTTTTGACATATTCAGCCGAGCGGGCTCTTCCTTCAATCTTCAGGACCCTGACCCCTGAATCGATCAGCCTGTCAAGAAAGCCGATAGTGCACAGGTCTTTTGGCGACATTATATACTGATTATCTACCTCAAGCTCATAGCCCGATTCCTTTTCAGTAACGATATATGATTTGCGGCAGGTCTGATAGCAGTTTCCACGATTGGCCGACCGGTTGTTTTCGTGCAGGCTCAGATAACATTTACCCGATACAGCCATGCATAATGCACCGTGAACAAACATCTCTATCCTGACCAGTTCTCCTGAAGGTCCTCTTATTTCCTGCTCTCTTATGGAATTGTATATGTGCTTTACCTGATCAATATTGAGCTCCCTTGCAAGAACTGCAACATCAGCCCATTGGGAATAGAATTTCAAAGCTTCAATGTTAGTGATATTAAGCTGTGTTGAGAGGTGTACTTCAATGCCGGACTGGAATGCATAGTTAATCACCGATAAGTCGGAGGCTATGATTGCAGTTATTCCTGACGAAACAGCTGAATCAATCAGTCTTTTCATCTGATCAATTTCATGGTCGTAAACCACTACATTTACGGTAAGATAACTTTTCAGTCCTGCCTCTCTGCAAATTGAAACTATATTGTGAAGATCATCAAGTGTAAAATTATTGGATGAGGCAGCTCTCATATTCAAATTCTCTGCGCCGAAATAAACCGAATCCGCACCCCCCTGGATGGCTGCCATTAAAGAATCATACGACCCGGCCGGAGCCATAATCTCTATATCTTTCCTGTTCATTTATACTGTTTTACGGGTTGCAAAGGTATTAAATAAGCTATTTCTTATTCATTATTATCCTTATTGTTGATCCTTTTCCTATTTCAGAATATCTTACAAAGATCTTTCCTTTATGATATTGCTGGATGATCCTCTTGGTAAGTGAGAGGCCAAGTCCCCATCCTCTTTGCTTTGTCGAGAACCCCGGATTGAAAATTTTCTTGAAAGCAGATTTGGGCATCCCTTTACCTGTATCTGTAATATCTATAAGAACAGTCTTATCGGTCTCTGTCAGCTTATAGATAATTTCTCCGTTTCCTTCCATTGCATCAATAGCATTCTTTGACACATTCTCTATCACCCAGCTGAAAAGAGCAGTATCTACCGGTATTTGGATAATGCGATCGTGATCAAAGCCAATCGTATATACAATTTTTGAAGACGACCTTGATTTAAGATAATCGATAGTTTTGAGAATGATGGCAACAACATTTTCTTTATTCAGGGAGGGTCTCGACCCGATTCTTGAGAATCGCTCAGTTACCTTTTCAAGACGCTCAACATCCAGAGCCAGCTCTCTTGTCAGGGGTATATCAGGATATTTCTGCTGCAGTACCTCAATCCATCCGGCCAATGATGAAGTTGGTGTTCCCAGCTGGTGTGCGGTTTCTTTAGACATTGCTACCCACACCAGGTTTTGCTCAGACTTTCTGGAGGTACTGAATGAAAGATACGAGACAAGTATAAAGAGAATGATAATTGCTAGCTGGGCATACGGATAATAGATAAGCATTGTCAGAATAATGCTGTCCTTGTAGTAGACAAGGTTATAGTGCTCATTATTAAGATTAATAACTATCGGATCATTTGCCTGTTTTATTCTTTCAAGATTTTTCTGGAGGTAATCCGGTTCTCTTTTGATCCTGTTGGCATCGAAATTTTTGGTATCAATGATATTGTCAGATTCGTCGGTAAGAATTACAGGAACGGTGTTATTGTACTCATTTACTGTGGCAAGAAATTCGAGATTCTGGTTCTGATCAGCTGAATTTATGAGCCTGATTGCTTCAGCCCACACCTCTACATTCTCCCTCTCCTCTATTTTTAACCTGTAAACCAGAGTTTCGGTATAAAACAGGGATGAGAAACCGATCAGAACTGCAAACAGAAACAATGCGAGTTTCCAGATACTATTATTGTTGTAAAATCTCAATTTATGCGTTTCTTAAATATACTTTTTACCGGGGCTGTTTTTTTCGCAGGCTCAATTTCCGGAATTGTCTTTTCAGTTTCCCCGCTTTCGTCCCATATAATCCGGAATTTTGGCTTTTTTTCTTCTTTCTTTTGAACAACAGTGGTATCATTCTTATACCAACCATATTCTTCATTTAATATTGTCTTGATGGATGCCCGTTCTTCCTTAATGTCCTTTTTTATTTCTGTTGCCGCCGCTTTCATATCATACCCGACCTTTATCTCATCACCTTTACTTTCAACTTTAAGCAGAATGGAGATCCGTCCCAGACCATCATCTTCAATTATTCCGAAATCTGATTGAAATGTCCTGTTTTTCCGGTATTTCTTGCTTAAAACCTGTGAGAGGAGTATCTTTACATGATACTCGTAATTATTGTCAAAAGTGTGCTTCCCGTTAACCGTTAAATCAGCAGCTGTTGATTTGACATCCATCTGGGGAATATAAAGAGAATTATTTCTGATGAAAAAATCATTTTCGAGCTTATCGAAACTAATGTTTTGCAACTCGGAAAGCTCGATGTAGGCAGAAAGACTTTTTATCGGATCAAAATTGATTAGAGCACCTTTGAGAATCATGTATTTTCCTTCAGCAGTAAGCGAACCCGTCTGAGGTTTAAGATATGCATTCATTGGCAGGAGAAGCGATAATGAACCCGAGAGGGCACCACCAAGGTTTTCCGCCTTTATAAAATCCTGTCCGAAATTATTGAATGTCCTGAAAGCGTTATTTATATCAATATTCTTAAGATCGAAAATACCCTTCGCAAGAAGGGATTTGTCAGCATTCTGAAAAACAACACCATTACCTGATATATTGCCTCCTAATGAAGTTATATTGAGCGATTTAACAGTTAGCACGTTTGGTTTATAACTGAGAGTCCCTCTGATTTTTTCACCACTAAATTTCTTATATGTAAACTGATCGATATTGAAATTAACTTCGAGTACAAGATCCCCTGGCATTGAAAATGGCCGTACTTCAGTTGCAACTTTTGGTTTGCTTTCATGAAAAAACTGTCCGGGATTAAACTTCTCCATTTTAACATTCACTGAAGCATGCAGCTGATCACCCCGTCCGGCCAGCCAGCCGGGCAGATTTCTGAACTCACCGTCAATCTTAATCTGATTATCATTTAAATTCAAAGAGACATCATTGGCAGTTATAACATCTGAAACACTGATAAATCCGCTTACATTATCAAGTGAGAAATTATCTTTCATCCGGAATCCGAGTGAATTGAATTCCAGATTGCCCTCAGTTTTTAGTAAAAGTAATTGGCCTACAGTTAACTTATTTCTGAAATCCAATCCTCCAAAGAGTTTCAAATCAAGATCTACTGAACCAGCTCCGTCTGAAATTTCTTTAAGATCAAAAAATTCGATTATCTCGGAGGGCTTAAGTAAGCCTTTAACTACTATTGATGCGGTTGGTTTGTCAAAGTTCTGAAGTATGAATGACCCGGAATACTGCGATGATCCAAGCTTTAACAGTATATTATTAACAGTGAGGTTTGTTGTCTGAGGTGTATTTTTTGATCCATTGGAAAAGGTTCCGGAAAATGAAAGATCACGGATTGCCACACCCGATCTGCCATATTTTATACGCCCCTTATCCAGTGATGCTTTTATTTCGATATGGGGATTTTTTGTTCTGGAAATCACTCCGATGATACCAGCCTGTATCTGGCAAATGCCGGAAGGGTCATAACTGGCTAGTTTAATCTGCAGACTGTCAGGTAGATAATTCCTTACCTTTGATAAATCGATCTTATTCCCTGTAACCTCAAGGTTTAGAAAGCTTGCATCCTTAACGGTACCTTTGAGTCCGAATTCCAGATCATTAATTTTTAACGTACTCTTCCGGAAAAGCGTCAGTCCACCGGCATCATTCAGACTGATATCAAGTTCCGCATCGATCCCTCTTGTTATTCTGGTATTATATAGCTGAAAGAGACTGATATGCATTGAGGATATTGCCTCAAAATCAATATTATCGGTGGATATCCTGCTTTTTAAAAGACCCTCTCCGATCGTTCCTTTAATGATAAGCCGGGTAGCAAGATTATTATATGTTGCGGTAATGCCGGTTACATTTATTCTTTCAAGGTTAATTACGAATTCACTGCTTCCGGTACCCGGATTTTTGGTTTTGATCTCATAGTTGACATGTCCTTCATTGTCTGACAAGAGTAATAGCTTACCCGATTTAATACCAATTCTTTCAATATTGTATTTTCCTCTTATTATGTCAGATATTCTGAACTCAATGGAGACAGTACTGGCCGCTAGAAGTGTGTCGGTATCAATACCGGGAAAGCTGCTCCGGCTAAAATCGGGAGAAGCGTGTACTAAAACATCCTTCAGCTCAAGAGAAGCCCTTGGAAATCGTTTAAGAAAGGAAAGCCTCAGCGAACCAATATCAAGCTTTGTTGAGATGTTGTTGTTGAGCGATTTTATAAGGACGGCAGCAACTTTTTCCTGAAAAAAAAATGAAGCAGTGAACAGGATTACTGAAATTGAAATTGTCAGGATGAAGGTAATTTTAAAAATCCGGAGCAGTGCTCTCATATTATTTTTTATACCAGAAAGTTAGGTGATTAATTTTCTAAAAGAAAGGAAAGGTCATTTTCCTGACCGTGTTCTGCTGTTGCAGTTCCCTTTTTGAAGATCCTTATTTTACGCGGTCCATAAAGTGAAACCTTCTTGTTTTCAACAAGTAGCATCGTCCCTTCACGCAAGCCGGCCACATACAAATCGGGATTGACTTCAATAAACTCGAGGATCCGCTGTTCTCTTGTTTCACCTGCATGACCTTCAGGATTAGCATCAAGATAATGAGGATTGATCTGAAAGGGGATAAGGTTAAATGATTTGAAAGAATCAGGCTCGGTTACCGGCATGTCATTAGTGGTTCTTATTGTAGGGCAGGCAACATTAGAGCCCGCGCTCCAGCCGATGTATGGCATTCCTGCCAAAACTTTTTCACGGATCACGTCTATGAGCTTATTGTCTCTAAGCATTTTCAGCAGTTGCCATGTATTGCCTCCCCCTACAGCAATTGCTGAAGCTTGCCTGACAGTTTCGACAGGGTCATTGAACCGGTGTATTGAGACAATCTCATGACCGATCTCCCTGAACCTTTCCGACACTTTGGATTCATAATCATCGAAGGAGAATGTTACTGCTGCATAAGGAATGAACAACACCTTGACAGGAGTGGATCCAAGAAACTCTTTTATATTGTTTTTTGGGTAATCAAGGTAAGGTTCACCCGGATTAGTTGAGTTGCTGATAAGTAGTAATTTCATTATATCAATTTATTTTCAGGATTTTGAAAGAGTTGTGCAAAGTATTGAAAATAAGTAAATTACCATTCAGAATTGTACCCGTTTCTGTTATTAGCTTTATTACTTCATTTGCCATATACATTCCTGTTATTCCCGGTAATACCCCCATAAGTCCAACATCTGACGGTTGAGGATTTTTTGAAGCGTCACCCTGAAGTTCGGGATTATATTTCCGGTAATCAGGTCCGCCCTTGTAATTAAATACAGTAACCTGACCCTCAAACTTATAAATGGCGCCATGCACCATAGGTTTCTTCATCAGGATACAGGCATCATTGATGGCATATCTGGCTTTGAGATTATCGGTTGCATCTACAATTACATCATAATCCCTGAAGATATCTGTCGAATTTGTATTGTCAAGCTTAAGGTTTATTACTTTTAATGTTATAAGCGGGTTAATCTCTTCAAGCCGGTCTTTTGCAATAATTGACTTTAGTTTTCCCAGATCACGTGAACCATACAGGATCTGTCTTTGCAGATTTGTTTCATCAACAACATCAAACTCCACAATTCCAATTTTTCCAACACCTGCAGCAGTAAGGTAGAGCAGCACCGGGCAACCCAGTCCCCCAGCTCCGACAACCAGAACGCTTGCATTTTTCAGTTTTTCCTGACCGGCGATACCTATCTCAGGTATCATGATCTGTTTTCCGTACCTTCTTTTTTCCCTTGAGGTCAGTTTTTCACCCGGCATATCTTATGTTTCATTTGAAAGTACAAATATACATCTGAACTGACAGGATTCAAAAATATTGCAGGGACGTTTAAATTAACGCCCCTGCATTTGTTAAAACCAGTAAAAGTAGGGGCGTAAAATTTTACGCCCCTACTTTCTAATCATTAAAAGTGAATGCAAAACCTATTTCGAATGGTTCCAGATTATAAAATCCCGGTCCTTTATTATCTTCAAACCACGGGGTGAGGTAGTATGTACCGTAAATCATGAAATTCTGATATCCTATCCGACCGGTCACTCCGCCTCTTAAAAGGTTCAGGTTAAGATCACTGTTCGATTTGAATTTCTGCTTATCTTCATATACCCTTTTCGTATGTGAACCAATTTTTATACCGCCAATAACCCCTGCGCCGATGTTCAGCCTGTGTCCTTCACCCGTTGGCAATTGCAACTCGAGAATGGCGGGGACATTAAGATACAGAGTTGAGAATTTTGATTTCTTTAACGGAACATCGCCGGCAGGAATCAATTCCTCAATTGTTCCATTGCCACCTACGATAATGTTATTGTCACCAGAAAAAACATAGTTGTTCCAGTTAATTCCGAGTCCTGTTACAATCCCAAGACGCCTGAATATACCGAGACTCACCTGTGAAAAATTCAGATTAAAACTGTTTGATTTGCCAGAGTGAAGCTCCATATAGGTTATTTCGGATGGAAGATCCATTGTATTTATAAAATTGTAGTTGTTAAATCCGAATTCAAGCCCTGCCCAATGACCTTTGAATCTTCTGGCGCCTCTTATGTGGCTGTCTTCATAGTAATCCTTTTCGCGTTGGCGGTAAGTGTCAAGGTCTTCAGAATATTCTTTTTCGGGGTAACGGTAAGTGTCGCTGTCCTGATCACATTCCTCATCACTGTTAATAGTTTCATCATACCTTTCAATACTCAGCTTTCTTTTTCCTTCAAGCGATTCAAGAATACTGAGGCCCCTGTTTCCAATTCTTATCTGGAATGAATCATCGTTTTCTTCCACCACCAGCCGGTCCTTTCCAATAACGACTTTGGCGTTTTCATTGGAGTCTGCAGCCATGCTGTTAAATTGTTTTACTCCCTGTATTTCCTGACCAAATCCCTGTAATATAATTGATGTCAGTAAAAGTAAAATTCCAAATTTTTTCATGTTTGTTAATTTTTTTGTTACAATGCTGAGACGATCGGACTAATGAAAAAGTTACGGGTTGGTGGTTGTTTTTTTTACCGGGGCATTAAACTTCAACATTTTTGAGCTGAAGTAGAGCGATTGAAGATCGCCATTTTCATCATTAGTCTTCTGCAATGCCATTTCCCATCCAAGCAGCTTGTTAAGTCCGTTAATTCCACCTTCTGCAATTTCGTAGCCTTTGATTGGCAGGTCGCTGGCCACTTCTTCGTTCAGGATAAGATCACGATAAGTTCGTGAAAGAAATCTTCCAATCCTGCTTCGTTCATAATTATCAGCAGGGATTGTTTTTTCGGGAATGTAAGCTATAAGATTATTTATGTCGGCTGGCAGTACAATATTAATTGAAGCGAGCAGGATGTTTGGCATTATATGAAATCCTTCAACCGGCCTGAATTTATATAGTGAGTCGATTGCTTGAACAATATCTGCAGTGGTTTCTTCCGGCACGACCTCCGTTGAGGATAAGGCAGCAGAAGCGATTATATTGGAGGCAATTGCAGATATTTGTTTTTCTGACACGAGTGGTTGCCTTTCTGATACGAGAGGTTTTGAGCGGATTATTGTTAGAGTATCAGACTGCGGTTGACCATATGCGATTTTATTTTCCTGAAACCTGTTTGTAATTAATACATAAAGGGAAAACAGAAGTGCTAGTGAAGCTGCTGCGCTCAGAAATCTGACTGACAGTGTGAGGATTTTCTCTCCGGTTGTTTTCTTTTTGAGAAGGCTCTTTTTATTATACCTGTTATCGGGAGGTGTCAGAATGGTTTTCCGGAAAACATCAAGTACCTCTTTTCTTGCGGGGTACTGTTGTGTAATTTTTTCGAGTTCTTTTTCCTGTTCAGGGAAGAGATCACGCTCAATATGGGCAATGCAGAGATATTCAAATTGTGTATCGGTAATATCCTCTGCTGGTTTTTTAAGTGAATCAAACCGCTGGGATTTATTAAGAGGTTTTTCCAGCCGGAATCGGGTGAGGGCTTCCATCTCTTCTTTCAGATCGGGATTCTCCTCAAGAAATGACAAAAGCTCCGCTGACTGCGGTTCGCTGAGGTTGCCGTCGAGCCAGTCGATTATCCAAATTTCGTAGTTTGATCTGTTAACTTTCATCGTTAAATCACTGATTCAATCTTTCCTATATAAATTTTCAGTGCCACCCTGCCTCTGTAAATATTTATCTTAACCTGAGCTTCACTCAAACCTGTTATTTCACTAATTTCCTTATAGCTATAGCCTTCATAATCGCGCAATAAAACGGATGTTTTCTGTTGCTCGGGAAGCCGGCCAAGAGCCTCATGCAAAATCACATTCAAGTCACAGGGCTGGGTTTCATACACCATTGTTGTTTCGTAAGAATCATCAAGCGATGTCATCCTTTTTTCCTTTCTTATAATATCAACCATTGTGTGATAGGCAGTCGAAAACAGCCATGATTTCACTACCCTGTATTCTATTTCGGTTACATGCAGCCATAACTTTTCATAACTGTCCTGTACAATATCATTTGCACGGTCATCATCCTTCAGGCTGGACCGTATAAAGCGGTAAACCGGATCAGCAAATTCCTCAACAGAGTTGTTATATTCCTTTACAGTCATAAAAAGAGTTACAATGCAAAGACGATTGAGAAGATAAAAAGTTACAAAAACCCTGGTTTTTCTCAGAGGTTGTCGTTTTTGTTGCTGAGAGAATGCCGGATTATTATAAAATTATATGACTATAGTGTGAATCACATATAAATATTTTGTTGTACTGAAAATCAATTATTTGCCCCGACCCTAAAGGGAGTAATTGATTTTTGTCGCTCATAGTCAGGGCGCCCTCGGGTTTTAGTCACCCTTGTAATAAAGAAGGCCTCAGCATTTTTTTTATCGCTGGCAAAATAGCATAACAAAAGCAAGAGAATCCGATTCTCCATAACCTTTATTAAAATCCATAATTATTTAGTCTGGTAAACTCTCACCCAGTCGATCTCCATTGTTGTCATGCCATTGATTGGCTTATCGAGACCACCTGAGAGATTTATGAACAATGGCTCCTGGGGCACATTGGTTGTCTGGCTGAAAGCAACTGTATCGTTGATTTTCCAGACAAGCTTATCAG
>JBBRVC010000009.1:0-44151 GCA_038247205.1 Bacteroidales bacterium | reverse complement strand
TTCACATTAAGCCTTCTTTTTTTAAGTAATCAGCAATTTTTTTCTTAAGATCATCATTTATTGGCAGAAGGGGAAGTCTTGGATTTCCTCCGTACAAACCAACCAGATCCATGGCATATTTAACAGCTGCTACACCGCCGCTGCCTGAAACATTCTTATTAATAAGAAGGACTTTCTCATTTAATTTAAATGCTTCCTCATACTTCTTGTTTATAGTTAAATTATATAGTTCGCATGTCAGTTCAGGAAAAATGTTGGCCAGGGATATAACACCACCGTTGGCACCCATGACCAATGAGTTCATCATAAAATTTGCTGAACCGGGTATTACATTGAATGTATCCCTTACAGCAAACAGGAAGCCTTCAATATTAGCTGAATTTGATGAGTCTTTAACACCAACAATGTTAGGATGCTTTGCAAGTTCTTTTATAAGGCTGACTGATAAAACAGTTCCACCGCAAAATTGAGGTGCATTATATACAAGGCATGGTTTCTTTACACTATCGGCAACATCTGAAAAATATTTCAGAAGAACTGCATCTGACATTTCCTTTTTAAAATATGAAGGAGGCAGAAGTGTTATATAATCAGTGCCTAAACCATCGGCAATTTTTGCAAATTCAATTGTTTCTTTTGTTGATTCAAAGATACAACCGGCCATAACAACCTGTTCGGGAGCCTTGTTTTTGATAATTGTTGCGAGAACCTTTTCCTTTTCAGAATTGTTTAAACTTTTGTTCTCACCGTTAGATCCGAGAGCAAGATATCCCTTAAGACTGGATTTTGAATAGAACTTCATGTTCTCTATGAGCTTATCATATGCAACCTCTCCTTTTTCATCAAAAGGGGTAGTAATAGGTGCGAAAATTCCCATTAACTTTTTATCCATTGTGTTTATTTTTAAAGATTAGAATTATTCTATATTTCAGAAACATTTATTTCTGTCCGTTTGCTGCATTCATAAACCTTCTCTGGTATGATACAACCTGAGGTGTTGTAGTGAATTTTGCAAGGTATTCAGGTTCAGCTGTAATAACAACCCTGTCAGACATATCGATAAATTCAGGCTCAACAAGCAGTCTGTCAATAGCCGGGTAATTATCTTCGCCTTCCATACTGCAGATAATCAAACGTGTATCATCCATGTGGCAGGTTTTGAGTAATCTTAATGCATGTCTTACGCTGTCGAGCTCATCACTTCCCTCGTTATTGTCCCAATTCCTGTATTTAAGCATTCTTTCACCTGTTTTCTTAACATCGAAAAGGCTCATGTTACCTGACAGAGGAGAAATAACATCTTTATCGATAAAGAATGTTCTCAGATCTTCAAGAAACTTAGGCTCTTCGGTAGCAGCAAATAAATCAAGATATCTCTTGATAGTTTTACTCATTATACCGCGATGTCTTACAAATGCATTTATAAAGTATGGTCTTGCCTGTAATGCCAGAGCAGTCTGGTATGGCTCGAACATCAGAGTAAAGTTGATCCTGTATCCATGTTCATGGAAAAGCAATGATAGATTGTGGCCTCTCATTTTATCTTTAGTCAGACCTGCATCATATGCTCTCTGGAATTTTTTATCACCCTGAAGCAGTTCTTTTACGTTTTCTGCATTAACAGGTCCGGTGTGAGGAACTTTCATTACTAAACGGTACGGTGAAAGCATTTCCCTGAATTTTGCAGCCTCTTCAAGAAGTTCATTTATTGAATCTGAGAATGGATTATTTAGTTCAACAGAAATGTCGCAACCGGGTCCCAGAATGTTTCCAATCTCCTGCATTACCTCATCACGGGTTTTATATTTGTTTCCGACATTTGCTTTCGGATTGTTTATAAAAAGATCGTAAATAATACCAGGATTACAAGTAAGGTTTGCAAGGATGTTTTTAACAGGTTCAACCTCATATGGATTAGCGCTATCTGCTGAGTATAATAACTTGGTCGGTCTCTTGATGCCGTTTTTATCATAGGATATGTCACGAACCAGGTCAACGCGTAATACACTGGCTTCTTCAATCAAATACTGAATTTTGAAACCGGCAGGTGTTTCATTTGCCGGAACCTTGAAATAATCAATAATCTCGCGGAAATTTTTTGTAACGCCAACATGCTTGATCATGCTCTTAAGATTTTTATACTGTTCCATCTCTAATGGAGCATTAAGAACCCTGTTTACATAAGCTGTGTCGGTGTTAATAATTGAAGCTACGCTTTCTTTTGATGTCTCTGCAGTTACAAGTGATTTAAGGACTAATTTAATTTCGTTCATGATTTAGTTTTGTTGAGTACAAATGTAAGGTTTATTTATTAAGGGTTAAAAACAGCTTATTTTCCTGTTTTTCTCGAAAAACTTTGAAGCAATAATACTACATGATTTTTGAAAATCCTAATAATCTTACTTTCTGTATCTCATTTTTAATTTTTATTAACATCTGTACGAAGGAGGCATTAATAATATTGAATTGTGCCTGTTTGTATTTGTAATGAGCAGTATAACAAGTTATTATATTTTTTCAATTCATAAATTCCTCTGATTAGAAGTAAGGTAGTACATCGACCTGATGATCAATTCCCTATAGGTATAAATACCAAGTTAAAAACAGGTTTTAAGCTACTTTTTGTTGTTGACAATAGAATTATTTTTGTTGTTAATCAATTAACAATTGCTTAGAAGCAGACTTATGGAAAATCTTTACGAGATTCTTATGGAGGATGTCAGGTTTGAAGAGGGACTGAAAGCCTGTATGAACTGTGGGGTCTGTACTGCAATCTGCCCTGCTGCAGAGTTTTATGATTATGATCCACGAAAAGTAGTGGATACTGTACAGAGCAGGGATAATGAGGAAATATTAAAACTTCTGAAATCCGAGACAATATGGTATTGTGGTGAATGTATGTCGTGTAAAACACGATGCCCCCGGGATAATACCCCCGGCTTTATCATTATGGCACTCAGAACCTTATCCCAGAAATTCGGATATTTCACAGAATCTGAAAAAGGGCGACAGCAGTTTGCGATAAAACGCACAGTAGGAGAAAATATTTTTAAATATGGATATTGTGCCGCTACATATGCCGTTAATCCTCAGATGCACCCTGAACAGGGACCTATCTGGGAATATATACTTGAGAACACTGATGAAGTTTTTGAGCGGCTCGGCGGACAAATAAACGGGATAGGAACAGGCCCGCTAAGAAAAATACCGCAGGAAGCTCTTGATGAACTCAGAGCGATATTTGATGTAACCGGAGGCACAGAATTCTTCAGCGTTATTGAAGAACACTCTAAAAACAAAGCCTCAGAACTGGGTCTTCAATTCAGCGCTGAAGGAACAGATAATGAATATTTTACTGAGGTTTATACAGCCAACAACGGATCTCACAATACTCACGAAGACTAATTTAAGGTAATGAATCAGGAGGGAAAAAAACGAATCTGGTCAGATTACCAGAAAGAAGTCGCGGATGATCATTTTTTTTATGTCAGATCATGCATCCGTCAAAGCTTCTTTCCTGGTTCTGAACAGTTTTTTCTCAATCTTATGAGAAACATACTCGGTAAAGATGTGTACGAGAACCCTGCTCATACAACATGTACGGGCATCGGCTACCATTCCGATATTGTTCCTTCCGCTACAATAATGACTGTGATTGCCCGTCATTTTGCATTAATGAAAGAATCAGGTTACAAAAATATTGCAATTTCATGCGTTACATCTTTCGGACTCTATACCGAAATACTTGATACCTGGAAACATTTTCCGGAAGAACTTGAAAAAACAAGGGAATATCTTTTTAAAGCAACACGAAGGGAATTTGATATACCTGATAATGTGGCGCATACAAGCGACATTGTATTTAAATTCAAGGATGAGATAGCCCAAAAAGCAAAACATCGTCTTATTAATGCAAAAACTGGTGAGCCGTTGAATATCATAGAGCACATAGGATGTCATTATGCGAAGATGTTCCCGAAATCAGGAATGGGAGGGGCGGAGTTTCCGAACGTATTAAGCGGCATGGCTGAAGCATGGGGGGGAAAGGTTGTTGATTATCCCGAGAGGAGGCATTGTTGCGGTTTTGGTTTCAGGCAATACCTTGTTCAGGCCAACCGGGGTTACTCAGTTTCAAATACATATAAGAAATTTTCATCAATGAAACCCTATAAACCCGACCTGGTACTTACCAACTGCCCGGGATGCACTATGTTCATGGATAAATGGCAATATACTATCAGGGAGATGGATGGGACAACCTTTGGAAATGGTGCTGAATCAGTTTCTGTACTGACTTATGAAGAACTGGCAGGACTTGTTCTGGGATACAATCCATGGGATCTGGGACTTCAATATCATATGGTTCAGTCAGAACCTCTGCTGAGAAAAATGGGAATTGAATTCGACAGTTCTGATAAATATAAAACGAAAGACGGACGGCAAATGCAAATTCCTCAAAATCTGATAAACACCTGAAAATGAATTGTGATGTAGCTATAATAGGAGGTGGCACGGCAGGAATGGAGGCAGCAGGTCTTCTTGCCGGTTCCGGCTATAACGTGATGCTTTTTGAAAAGGATGAAGACTCAGGAGGCCATCTGAAGGAGTGGTATCATCTTTTTCCTGACAGAAGAAACGGTGAGGAAGTAAAAAAATATCTGGATGAAAGAATTAAGAGTAACAATCTTAAATTTTTTGGCGGACAGCGGATTGACAAAATAGCAAAAAACAAAAAAAAATTCACTATCAATACCATGCAAGGTAATGAGATAATTGCCGATGCAATTGTTTTAGCAACAGGTTTTGATCTTTTTAAAAGCGAACGCAAAGAAGAATATGGTTATGGTATTTACGATAACGTAATAACCTCAGCTGATCTGGAGCGGAAATTCCGTACCGGCAATCTGAAATTAAGCAACGGTGAACTTCCAAAGCGCATTGGAATAGTCCATTGTGTAGGATCACGTGATGCTAAATCGGGCAATCTTTATTGTTCAAAATTGTGCTGTGTAACCGCTGTGAAGCAAGCAATGGAGTTGAAAGAATATCTCCCGGAATCCAGAATTTTTTGTTTCTATATGGATATGAGAATGGGAGGGGCCCTTTATGAAGAACTGTATATGGAATCGCAGGAAAAATACGGTGTTAATTATATCCGGGGGAAGGTTTCGGAAGTTGGTGAGACTATAAACCATAACCTTGTTGTAAAAGTTGAAGATACCCTGGCAGGCAGACCTCTCAGAATGGAACTTGATATGCTGGTTTTAATGGCAGGCATGGAAATGTCGGAAGGAAGTAAGAAGCTTACAGCTTCACTTGGACTTAAAACGGGCGAAAATCGCTTCTTTCAGTCCGGAGATAATCACTACGGGAGCAATCTCAGTAATGTTAACGGTGTTTTTTTTGCGGGTTCATGTACCGCACCTATGAATATTACCGAAACAATTTCACATGCAAGGTCCGCTGTATTTGAAGTCATTGATTATCTGAAAGATGTCAGGAAATAGCATAAATAAGTTCGGTTTTTCAATTGTAAAAGGCCGTCAGATCGATTATGATTCCAACGACCGGACCATTGCAGATTATATTAGTGAAAATGAGCCTAGCTTCAGATTATGTATCGAATGCGGCGGTTGTTCAGCAACATGCACAACCGGGAACTTTACTCGATTTAGCTTGCGTGAATTCAACATACTTCTTAAACGGGGAGAGAACGAACAGGTCAGGCTGAACATTCAAAAATGTATGTTATGTGGTAAATGCTCCCTGGTTTGCCCAAGGGGTGTAAATACGCGGAATGTCATTCTTCTGGCAAAACAGGTTTTTCAAAAACAGGAAAGAAATGCAGTTTAATCCCTTTGTAATACCTTTTAATTTAGGACTTTACTTCATTTTGTTTTATGTTGTAACCCGAAGCCTGATCTGGTTTAGAAATCTCTCCAGACCTGATAAGCTCCGCCTGCAGCGAGGCTTCTTCGGAAAAGCATTCGGTCAGAGCTTAAAAGAGATTTTCCTTGAAAGTCTGTTACATCTGAAAATTCTTAAGTCAAACTTCCGGCTGGGTTATATGCACATGAGTCTCGCATTCGGATGGTTTTTATTGATCCTTTTCGGTACTATTGAAGCTGATATTTTTAGCGAAAAACACCTTAACGCTCCCTACAAGGCAATTTTCTTCAAGTATTTTAATCCGGAACATGGAAGACAGGGTTTTGAAGCATTTTATTCATTTCTGATGGATCTGATTCTTGCCTTCGTGCTTTCAGGATTATTACTTGCAGTAATCAAAAGATTTTCATCAAAGGTGGTTGGAATGAAAAAGACAACACGATTGAAATTCCTTGATAAAATTGCTCTAACCTCTTTATGGCTTATATTTCCCAGCAGACTTTTAGCTGAGAGCATGACAAGCGGAGCTTATGGGACAGGAAGTTTCCTTACAGGTACCCTTGGTTCATGGTTTGCCTCTTTTCTTCCGGTTCAGCAGCTTGCCTGGCCTTTCTGGTGGCTCTATTCATTATCGCTTGGTACATTTTTTATACTTCTGCCTCTTACACGTTACATGCATATTCCAACTGAATTATTCCTGATATTCATGAGGAACTCAGGAATAAGAACCGGAGATAAAGCAGGCACATATTCAGAGGTCCAAACATATTCTTGTTCTTCATGCGGCATTTGTATAGATGCCTGTCAGCTTAACTTTTCGGCCGGTATTACAAATATCCAATCCTCATATTTATTAAAAGGAATAAGGAATAATCAGGATGTCTCGGAGATCGCTTATAACTGCCTTATGTGCGGAAGGTGCGATGTGAAATGTCCTGTTGGTATTGAATTATCACCCATCAGGATGATTGCCCGGAGAGGAGGGATAAATGGATCTGAGAAACTGAATTCACTTATTAATAGATATTTTCCTGATGTAAAAACATATCCGTTAAACGGACAATCTGAAAAGCTTTCATTCGACTGGCTTCCTGAACAACAATCAAAAAAAGCAGATGTATTGTTTTTCGCCGGTTGCATGACTCATCTTACTCCTTCAATAAAGGCATCAATGACTAAAATTTTTGATGCTTCAGGTGTAAACTGGTCATTTATTGATGAAGAGGGTGGTGTCTGCTGTGGGAGGCCACTTATGCTCGCAGGCCAGGATAAAGAAGCACGGGAATTGATAAACCATAATTCGAGGCAGATTTGGAAATCTGGGGCACATACACTTGTAACCTCCTGTCCTATATGCTATAAAATTTTTAAAGAGAGTTATTATCTTGATGCTGAAGTATTGCATCATACCCAGTATATCAAAAGGCTGATAGACAACGGCAGACTCAAATTGAATTTTTTGAGGACGAAAGTGGCATATCATACTCCATGCGAACTGGGAAGGGGTTCAGGTGTTTATGATGAGCCAAAAGAAGTACTTCAACATGTCGCACAGCTTCTGAAAACAAAATTTGAGGATGAAAATTCCCTTTGTTGCGGAAGCAGCCTGGGAAATTTAAAGCTGGATTACAGAAATAAAAGTAAGATTGCATCATCTGCGGCAGCTGAACTAACCAAAGGTAATCCGGATATACTTGCAACAGCATGCCCACTTTGCAAAAAATCTTTTGCCTCGGCTACAACTACAAGAGTATCAGATATCTCTGAAATTGTTGCAGAAGCTATAATTATTCCTTCCGCACAAAAATCCTTAACCGGGGAAAATTCCTCGAAAAAAGTTTTTGTAATTATCTGATTTTTTCCAACTTTCTGCCCGGAAAGGTGTTAAGTATAGAAACCCTGATCCTTTTTGTCTGCGAGGAGAAAACTTAAATATCTTAAATTTTTAATATATTTTAGCAAGCTGAAAATATAAAAATTCAGATACTGAAATTGATTTTTTTACGTTATAACAACATGAAGAATATGATAATGAAAGGAGGCCGGATAATATGAGAAGAAAAATATTTGTGCTGCTGGCGTTTGCCACAGTTACTCATTTTTATTCCTGCAGCAGTAATGGAAATGAGAAAATAAAATCAGAACAGCTATCGGAAAACAAGATAATGCAAAATGAAGACGGAACTATTTCGCTTGATCTAAAGGAAGCCGCCTGCTACAGTAATATGGAAGATCCTTCAGGTAATACCGCTGAATGGGATGTAGTCGTCTCAAAAGCAGGACGATATGATGTATGGTTGTCGAGTTTTACAAAAGACTCAACCAATCTTAAATATAAAAATCCTGTAAAGGTCAGCGTTGATGATACCAGAATCGAAGCACATCCTGAGGTTGATAAAATATCACAGAACTCTTCAGATGGTGGCTTGCATTATTACACAGCTGATTCATTTATGGGATCAATGTTCATCCAGGACACGGGGCTGGTAAGTTTTCAGGTGATAAGTGAAAAAATTCTTCCACAGGACTACAGTTGGAATAATGGTAATACAAATAAAGATGACTCGAAACTGATTTCAATTCATCTGAAACCTGAAAAAAGCAGATAAATATTAAAATGTGACTTTATCAGGAAGTCTTTTTTTCAATCCATATCCTGGCGTTGACAAAAGCCTTGATCCATGGTGTTGCATCATCCTTATCTCTATCCGGAGGATAATATCCACATTGCCATGGCAGAAAAGCTCTCTCAAGGTGTGGCATCATCACCAGATGGCGCCCATCTTCAGAGCATAATCCGGCAACATCATAATCAGATCCGTTAGGATTTGCCGGGTAAGTATTACGGCTATATTTCATAGGAATTTTGTACCTGTTCTCATCATATGGCAGCCGGAATTGTCCTTCCCCGTGAGCAACCCAGATGCCCAGTTCCATTCCCGACATATTTCCGAGCATAACAGAACTGTTATTCAGTATTTTAACGTTGAGAAATCCTGATTCAAACTTATTTGATTTATTGTGAAGAAGCCGTGGCATCTCTTTATGCTCAGGATAGATCAGACCAAGTTCAGCCATCAACTGGCAGCCATTACATACGCCTAAAGAAAGTGTATCAGAACGCTTGTAGAATTTTTCCAGCGCCATCCTGGCTTTATCGTTGTATCTGAAGGCTCCTGCCCATCCTTTTGCCGAACCAAGAACATCTGAATTGGAAAAACCTCCCACAAAAACAATCATGTTGATATCTTCAAGATTTTCCCTTCCCGCAATAAGATCTGTCATGTGCACATCCTTAACATCAAAACCTGCCAGGTAAAGAGCATATGCCATTTCCCTGTCGCCATTGACGCCCTTTTCCCTAATTATGGCTGCTCTTGTACCGGAGAGTTTTCTCCTGTCGGGGGTGATACCCAGGGATTTGAATGACCCCTGAAAATCAATAAGGTCAAACTTAAGTTCATGATGTTTGTAGTTCTGAAATCTTTCAAGTGCAAGCTTCTCGCCGCTCTGTTTACAATCGAGAAGATAGGATGTTCGAAACCATTTATCTCTTAAGCTATCAATTGCGAATACAAGATCAGAAGAGCCGTTTTGAATAAATAGTTTTCTTTCATCAACCGGATGGCCAATTGAATAATAGGTAATTCCCATTTCAAGAAACGTCTCTGCAACTTCCTCTTCATCCTTTACCTGTATAATGATTCCCGGGTTCTGGCTGAAAAGAATTTTTACAGTGTCCTCTTCATTAAGCGCTGAAAGATTTATAGTAATTCCGCCGTCAGTGTTTGAAAAGCACATCTCCAGAAGCGTTGTAAGCATTCCACCGGCGGAAATATCATGTCCTGCCAAAATTTTCCCATCCAGTATAAGCCCCTGAACTGTATTAAATACTTCTGCAAAGTATGAAGGATCAGTTACTGTGGGAACTTCATTTCCAAGCCTGTTTAAAACCTGGGCAAAACTGCTGCCCCCCGTTTTGAATGAATCCCTGCTCATATCTATGTACAGCAGGCTAGTTTCCGGATCATTTACAATAACCGGCCTGATGATTTTCATGATATCAATGATCTCACCTGTGGCTGATATAATTACTGTCCCGGGTGAGAACACTACTTCGCCATTATATTTCTGCGTCATTGACAGACTATCCTTGCCTGTCGGAATATTGATCCCGAGGCTTATGGCAAAATTACTGGAAGCTTCAACAGCAGAGTAAAGACGGGCATCCTCACCAGGATTTTTGCATGGCCACATCCAGTTGGCTGAGAGGGAAACACTTTCCAACCCGTCGGTTAGCGGAGCCCATATAATGTTTGTAAGTGACTCAGCAATAGATAGTACTGAACCTGCTGCCGGGTCAACAAGCCCTGCTGCCGGAGCATGGCCAATTGAAGTAGCCATCCCGTATTTACCGCGGTAGTCCAGTGTGATTGCACCCAGGTTGTTGAGAGGCAGCTGAAGCGGGCCTGCACATTGCTGGAGAGCAAGCCTTCCTGTTACAGATCTGTCAACCTTGTTGGTAAGCCAGTCTTTACAAGCGACCTCTTCAAGCTGTAGAACCTGTTCAATATATTCGTATAATTTGTCCTGTGAATAATCGAGTGGTTTATACCTGACATCAATTGTTTTATCTTTCAGAATTGTTCTGGGAGCGTCTCCGAACAATGAGGCAAGAGATATGTCAATAGGTTTTTCGCCGGTAAATGGATTTTCAAAAGTGAAAATGTGATCACCGGTAACTTCCCCTATTACATAAACAGGAGCTCTTTCTCTTTCTGCAATTTTTTTCAGAGTTCCGACATCCTCTCTCTTCAAAACCAGTCCCATGCGTTCCTGTGATTCATTACCTATTATTTCCCTGGCTGACAGTGTTGGATCGCCAACCGGAAGTTTGCTGATATCTATTCTGCCGCCGTTTACCTCCACGAGTTCTGACAGACAATTCAGATGTCCGCCTGCACCATGGTCATGAATAGAAACTATCGGATTTTTTCCTGTTTCACTTAATGCACGTATAGCATTATAAACTCTTTTTTGCATCTCAGGGTTTGCCCTTTGTACTGCATTGAGTTCCAATGCTGTATCAAAATCGCCTGTGTCAACCGATGAAACAGCTCCGCCGCCCATACCTATACGGTAATTATCACCACCAAGCAGAACTACGAGGTCGCCCTTTTCGGGAATGTCTTTTTCAGTATCCTCTTTTTTACCGGTACCTATACCGCCCGCAAGCATTATTACCTTGTCGTAACCATATTTTTTAAGGTTTTCAAAATGTTCAAAAGTGAATAATGACCCACAGATAAGGGGCTGGCCGAATTTGTTTCCAAAATCACTGGCTCCGTTTGATGCTTTTATAAGTATATCTGAAGGTGTATGGTAAAGCCAGGGTCTTTCCTCTGTAGCCTCTTCCCATGGGCGACCTGCTTCAGTGCGTGGATAAGATGTCATGTAAACCGCAGTGCCGGCAATCGGAAGTGATCCTTTTCCGCCGGCAATTCTGTCTCTGATCTCGCCACCGGTGCCTGTGGCAGCACCATTGAAAGGTTCAACTGTGGTTGGAAAATTGTGAGTTTCAGCTTTTGTTGAAAGAATCGATTCGTAATCTTTTATCTCAAAAAAATCCGGCTTATCCTGTGTGGCCGGTGCAAACTGTTCCACAACCGGGCCCTGTACAAATGCACAATTGTCTTTATATGCTGATACGACTTTGTTTGGATTTGTACTGGTTGTCTTCTTTATCATCTGGAAAAGAGTCGACTTCTTTTCCACTCCATCAAGGATAAAAATGCCGTTGAATATTTTATGCCTGCAATGTTCAGAGTTGACCTGTGAAAAGCCAAATACTTCACTGTCAGTTAGTTTGCGGCCTATTGATTTACTTAGATTTTCAAGGTAGGCTACTTCGGATTCACTTAGTGCAAGTCCTTCTTTCTTATTGTACTCATTAATATCTTCAATGCTGATGACAGGCTCAGGTAATTTATCGATTGTAAAAATATGTTGGTCCAGACCTTTATACAGCGCCTGAAGCATTGGATCCCATACCGGTTTTTCAGAGTTAACGGGGTGAAATTCTTCTATTCTGGTTATCCCGGTGATGGCCATATTCTGTGTAATCTCAACAGCATTAGTACTCCATGGTGTTATCATCTCTTTTCTCGGACCAATGAATTTTTTGTCCAGAACTTTTTGTTGCAGAAGAACAGCCCCGCTGAAAAGCCAAATGAGCTTGTCAATGTCATTTTGTAATGGCTGGGTTAAGGTTCCTACTGCAAAAATATTTTTGTCTTTACCTTCGAAGAAGAGAATCATATTATGAAGTTAATATATTGATAAATAGTACATTACAAATTATGAAGTATCTGAAATTGGCACTGCAAAGATAATATTTATTTTTTCTTATCTTAAACCACAAAGAGCGTAAAAGGATCTTAAAGGTTTATCGTTTGTCGTTTTTAGTTTACCGTTTTTCGTTATTCTGCCTTCTGCCTATTGTCAGCCTATTGCCCATTGCCCATTGCCTATTTCACAAGTCCGCTTCTGACCAGCAACGCATTTATCGTAGGTTCTTTGCCCCTGAACCTGACGTACAATTCCTGAGGCTTTTCAGTTCCACCTTTTTCCAGTATGTTTTTACGGAAGGAACCGGCAACCTCCCTGTTAAATATTCCTGATTCTTTGAAGTATTCAAATGCATCGGCATCAAGTAGTTCTGCCCATTTATATCCGTAATATCCGGCTGCATATCCTCCTCCGAATATATGTCCGAACGAAGTACTCATATTTGTTCCTTCCATTTTTGGAAACAGGTCTGTTCTTTCCATTGCTTTGGTTTCAAATGATGAAATATCATCTTCAACCTGACCGGTAACTGTGTGCCATGCCATATCGAGAAATGCAAAGCTTAGCTGACGCAGGCTTGCATATCCTTCATTAAAGGTATATGACTCCTTGATTTTCATTATTATTTCAAAAGGGATTTTTTCACCTGTTAAGTAATGTTCAGCCCAGCTTTCAAGCCACTCTTTTTCAAAAGCAAAGTTTTCCATCAGCTGTGAGGGCAGCTCAACAAAATCATGCGCAACACCTGTCCCGGAAAGGCTTTTAAATGTACATTTTGTGAGTATACCGTGAAGTGCATGCCCGAATTCATGAAGAAATGTTGTTACCTCATTAAATGAAAGCAGAGAAGGTCTTGTTTCAGTTGGTCTTGTAAAATTGGCAACTATTGAGATCAGAGGTCTGATATCCTCCCCATTAATTATAGCCTGCTCGCGGTAACTTGTCATCCATGCACCACCATTTTTGCCTGGGCGGGGGTGATAGTCGATGTAGAGTATAGCAAGAAAAGTTCCATCCCGGTCATGAACTTCATAGGTTTTTACTTCGGGATGATAAACAGGTATAGAAGTGGTTACTGAAAAGGTTATTCCATACAGATTATTCACAAGGCTGAATATTGCTTCTTCTACCTTTTCAAGTCTGAAATATGGTTTGAGAATTTCGTCATCGAAATCGTACAGTTTTTTCTTTAATTTTTCAGAATAGAATGCCCAGTCCCACCTTTCAAACCGGTCAGTATGCCCCATCCTGCCAGCAAAACTGCCTGCATCTTCAAAATCTCTTAACGCAGCAGGTTTTGAAGCTGTATATAGTTTTTCAAGAAATTCTGTAACTTTTTCCGGACTATCGGCCATCCTGTCCCCGAGAACCATTTCGGCGAAGTTTTTATAACCAAGTATGCTGGCCATTTCCCGACGCAGATTGACAATCCGAAGTACTATTTCCCTGTTGTCATATTCATTTCCATGGAAAGCGCGTGATGAGAAAGCTTTAAGCATCTTTTCGCGAAGCTCTCGTTTTTCAGAATATTGCATAAAGGGTATCAGGCTGGGAGAGTGCAGAGAAAAAATCCATCCTGCTTCTCCTTTAACGGCAGCTTCCATCGAAGCCATCTCAATCAGGCTTTCAGGTAGTCCTGCAAGATCCTCTTTGTCAGTTATGTGCAACTTCCAGGAATTGGTTTCTTCAAGTACGTTTTCATCAAATCTCAATGATAGTTTTGCCAGCTCCTCCGATATTTCCCTGAAACGACTCTTATCCGAAGGGTTCAGGCCGGCTCCTCCGAGTTTGAAGTTTCTGTACTTTTTTTCAGTAAGATTTTTTTGTTCTGTATTAAGGTTCAGGCTGTCTGAATTTTCGAATATTTTAGATAAACGTTCGAAAAGTTTTTCATTCATGCTGACGTCATTTGAAAACTTTGTAAGCATGGGGGAGGCTTCCTGTGTGGCTTCCTGGATTTGCTTATTGGTTTCCGCACTATTCAGGTTGAATAGGACAGAAGCGATCAGGCCGAGTGATTCTCCTGCCATGTCGAGAGCTGCTACAGTATTTTCGAATGTTGGAGGATCAGGATTTTCAGTGATAGAATCTATTTCCTGAGTTGCAGATGCTATAGCCTCCTCGATTGCCGGTATGAAATGGATTGTTTCAATTTCATTAAATGGGGGAGTGCCATAAGGTGTTTTCCATTCCTTAAGTAATGGGTTGGTTTTCAGATTCATATTGACCGGGTTTATTATTTTTATAGTGCTGCCAGTTTAAATAATTAACATTCTGATTATAAAAAAGTTCTGCAAAAAAAAGGCTGCCTTATATCAGGGCAGCCTCTTTATAGTGCTTTCAGAAGGGCAAATCACTGAGATCATCTATCTCTGGTGGTGGTGCTTCTTCCATAGTTTTGTGTGATTGAGCATTTTGATTTCCTGAAGAGGCTCTTTCAATTTTCCAGGCGTCTAAGTTGGTAAAATAATTGATTTTACCATCCTTCTCCCATTTGTTTCCCTTAAGATTAAATGATATTTTAACCTCCTCATTAAGATATGACTCGTTAATAAGGTCACACTTATCCTGGACAAGCTGAAACTTAATATAGTCAACAAAGACTGCTGATCCGCCTGCTTCCTTTTTTTCCACAACAAATTCGCGTTTTTTGAATTTGTCGCTTACCTGGTTCACAGGTGAAATTTCAATTACCTTTCCTGTCAGTTCAAATGCCATATTCTGTTTTATTCTTCGTGAATTATGATCTTGTCAATTTTATCACCCTGCCTGATTTCGTCAATAACCTCGACACCTTCAAATACTTTTCCGAAACACGTATGCACACGGTCAAGATGTTTGGTGTTGGTTCTGCTGTGGCAGATAAAAAATTGTGATCCGCCGGTATCTTTTCCTGCATGAGCCATTGAAAGGACTCCCTTGTCGTGGAATTGATTATTTCCGCCGGTTTCACACTTGATTTTATAGCCCGGGCCTCCGGTTCCAACCCTTGGGTCATTAGGATCCTTTGAAAGTGGGCAACCACCCTGAATGACAAAGTTTGGTATTACCCTGTGAAAGGCAAGCCCGTCATAAAACCCTTTTTTTGCAAGACTAATGAAGTTCTCAACAGTTACTGGTGCATCTTCATCATAGAAGCTCACCTTCATTGTGCCTTTTGGAGTCTGTATTTCTGCAATTCTCATGTTTATTCTACTATTTCAAGAAGTTCTACTTCAAAAACGAGCGTAGAGTAAGGTTTGATAACTTCACCTGCGCCATTTGCACCATAAGCAATTGACTCAGGAATATAAAGTTTGAATTTTGAACCAACAGGCATAAGCTGTAATGCTTCTGTCCATCCTGGTATCACACCTGATACAGGAAAAGTAGCAGGTTCATTTCTTTTTATAGATGAATCAAATTCTGTACCATCAATCAATGTTCCCACATAATGTACTTTCACAGTGCTTTCAGCTGTTGGTTTCGGGCCGGTTCCCATTTTAATTACCTCATACTGTAAACCACTTGGTGTTACTGTAACGGCCGTATTCTCCTTATTTTTGGCAAGAAAATTCTGGTTCTGGGTAATGTATTCCTGAAATGTTACTTTATTCTGTTCAGCCTGCTGTGCTGCTTTTGCAGTTTCACGATTATTGATAAATCCCATTATAACTGCTCTTGCTTCTTCATCGGTCATTCCAGGTTTTGCGTCTTTACTGTCAAGCATGGCTTTCGCGACAAGTGTTGGATTAAGAACAAGGCTGTCTGCCATAAGTGCGTTATAATTGACGATTCCAAATGCATATGAAAGAGAATCAGAACTACTTTTCATTTTTGCACTTTTAATTGAACTTTCAGCACAAGAGCCAAGCAATAAGGCAATTACACCGGTCATAACAAAAAATCCCTTAAGTTTCATACTATGTTTTTTAGATTTTTAAAATTTCCGCTAAGATAATACTTTGCATAAAGCAAAAATGAGCATGAGCAAATTATTTTCAAATTTTTATAGCCCTGATTATCTCCCTCTTACCCGGTGGTCCGGGAAGGAAGGATACTTCAAATCCATTTGCCCTGAGATTTCTTTTTACTTCGCCTTTGGCTGAATATGTGACAAGTATTCCATTTTTTGCCATTAATGAAGATATCATGCCAAAAACATCCCTGCTCCACATCTCCGGCTGCTTCTCAGGTCCGAATGCATCAAAATAAACAAGGTCATAGATTCCCTCAAAATGAGCGTTTGTGAGATCAGCTATGATTTTTTTAATGGAAAAGTTTGGCAATATTTCTTGGTTGCTTTCCCATTCTGCCGAATGAATCAAAGTAAAAAGCCTGTGCCCTTCAGTGCCTGTATAATCTTTATAATTAAGCGATTCGGTAAAGTCTTTGGTCAGGGGGTACTTCTCAACCGAAGTATAATCGACTACCCGTTTATCAGCTGAACATTCCAGAGCTGTTAATAGTGCATTAAGTCCCGTACCGAAACCTATTTCAAAAATTTTAACCGGGTTGGCTTTACAAAATTTGAATCCGTAATTGATAAAAATATGTCTTGATTCCTGAATTGCTCCGTGAACCGAATGATAATGTTCATCGAGCTCAGGTACATAAATTGTATGTGAACCGTCGGATGTTGTTATTAACTGATTCAATTGTTGAATGTTATTTAAAATTACCAGGAAATTTATTAAATGCAAAGATAGTGAAGTGAGGCAAAAGGCAAAAGGCAATAGGCAATAGGAAAGAGGCAATAGTTGGCAGAGACGTGCTTTGCGACCTCTAATTTGAATCTTTGAGGCCTTTGAGGTTTCTGATTTTGATGTTATTTTGAATTTTTCTTCAACAAGACTACTGTAATTGATGCAGCAGGCAAAATAATCTCATTAATCTTATTATCAACCATTTCAATAGTATTTGTTTTGGTAAAAGATGGATTTATATCTGCACTATTTTCTCCTTTATATTGCCAAACATCAAAAGTACCTGCAAATTTATTTTCCGGAGAAATGGTCACACTAATGGTTTGAGGAGCTTCCTTTTTGTTAATCAAGAAAACATTTAGCTCCCCTTTTATGTCATCAAAACTAGCATACGAAACAATAGAAGCATCATTCCCCTCAGTTGCTACCATTTTATTTTTTATAAATTTCCCCCACACAGATAATGCTTTTCCTGTGGCTCTCAAGTTATTTAAAGGGTCTAATGCATCAGTCATATTACCAATTTCACTATACCACCGGGTATTCCAAAAGCAGGCATATTCACAATTATTATTCAATAATACCTGCCCGGTTTGGTCGAATGTTATCAGCCCGCTACCTGTATCACTATTTTTATAACCATTAGTAGCAAAATCGATAGGTGCAAATTCAGAAGCAATTAATTTCTTTGAACTACTTGCGTAAGTTTTTGTTAGGCCGACATTTATATAACTCGCATAGTTTTCGTAAGTTTTAAAATTTGCTCCTGTATAATCACTCATGGTAACATAGTCAAGTGAATTACCACAAGCATTAATAATGGCTTGATAGTTTGACCAGCTCACACCAATTTTTATGGTAGGATCAACTGCTTTCATAGCGGCAGAATATGTCTTGACTACCGAAGCTAATATTTCAGTAGTAAATTTTAAATCACCTTGCCACATTTCGTTACCTATTTCCCAATATTTTACACCATAACTTTTGGTTATGTTAGCATATTTTACCCACGCTGCAGCCAGTTCATATCCAAGCCCAGCTTCCGGATTATAGGCAACATTGATATGTGGCACTGCTCCAACCCGTTGACTAATTGTCATGAATTCATCAAAATTCAAGGTGGATTTGGCATTGTTCTTATACCAACCAGGCACCCAGTATTGCGTAGCAGGGTCAGTAAAAGGAGCTGCAGCCCAGGAATAATAAAGAGATTTTTTACCTCCCGGATAACGCAAATGCTTTACGCCCATCTCCCTTAAAGCTTCTTCAAGAGATCTGGCTCCGGAACCACGATTTATATCCTTATCTATACCCGCATTTAAATTTATACCAAATCTTGTGGTTGCACCTTCGGTTATAATCTCGTTTACATTCACCTTAACAAGAATACTGGTGTTTGTTGTTGGCTTTAATTCTGTTTCATTCCCTTTATTACAAGATAATACAGCTATTGAAAATAATATAGCAGGAATAAAACTTGCAAATATTTTAATATTAATTCTCATCACCGTCTCCTTTGGCTTTCCAAATCTAATAAAGTTTTGGGCAAAAGCAATAGGCAAAAGGCAATAGGCAATAGACAATGGGTGCAGACTGGAATGTGGTTGGTAAAATCATGAAAGAAACCGGAATTCAATTCGGATACCATAATCATAACTTTGAATTTCAAACCATTGAAGGCAAAATCCCGTACTTCGATATTTTTCTGAAGGAACTTGATAAAGAGCTGGATCTTTTCTGGGCAGTGAAGGGAGGACAGGACCCTTTAGAATTATTCAAAAAGTTTAAAAGGATACTGGCTGAAAATGAGACAGCGGGTATGAAATACATGTTTGAAGAGCAGGACAGAACAAAGGATGGCCAGCCATTTGAAGCTGTCCAAAAAAGCATTACCAATCTGACTACTAAAATACTGGTTTAAAGTTTTCCTTTAAAAATCTACTTTTTTATGATCAAATCTCATTTTTGTTATCTTTACAAACTATTTACTACAGGGATGATTAAAAGAAGGATAACTGTTTTTGTTTCCGCAATTGCCGGATTAGTATTCCTGTTATTTACTGTTTTACCACATCATCACCATCATTCTCAAATCTGTTTTCAAAATTTTCATTGTCAGGTACATAATGATGAAGCAGCTGACAATTCTCTTCCTGGTCATAAACATGATCCAAAGAACGAACCTGATCAATGCGTTCTGAAATTGCCATGTTTATTGCCGTCTACTAACCAGATAATTATAATAACAGGGAATGAAGTTTCTAAACTCTTCTCAGATTCCCATTTTGCATTTTTTGATTCTTCAAAACAGCTACATAATATTTTCTTTTTTCCGGAAGTTTCACCTCCGGGTGTTCTAACATTCTACACCAGCCTTGTTAATTCATCCACTGGATTAAGGGCTCCTCCTTCTATTTAAATTTCCAGTACAGAATTTCAATTTATCATCAGAACATAGTTTTGATGATAAAATAATCATTTTGAACTAAGATTTAAATTGTCGTATATGTATTTCAAAAAAATATTGTTTGTATTTTTTGTCGTTGCACTTGCAGGTTGCAGTCAAAACAGGAATACAGAAATTTCAGATGAACACGAAGAAGTTAAATTTCAATACACTTCATATAGTAAAGAATTTGAACTCTTTGTGGAAGCCGATCCTTTCGTGATGGGTGAAGCGGCGAATCTTTTATCGCATTTTTCAATATTACCCGGGTTCGGTGCGCTTGATTCAGGGAAGATTACAGTAAGTCTGGATATTAATGGAATCGTTGCCGATCAGACAATAGAAAAACCTGTTCGCCGGGGAATCTTTAGTTTCGATATCAAACCCGAAAAAGCAGGCAAAGGCACAATGAGGTTTTTAATCACCTCAGAGAAAGGTACTTCTGAAATAGTTGTTCAGGATGTAACCGTATTCTCAACCCATGAAGAAGCACATGAAGCAGCCGAAGATTCAGAAATCTCCACAGCTAACACAACTGTCTTTACAAAAGAGCAATCATGGAAAATTGATTATTCTACCGACCACCCTCAATATGGTCCATTTGGTCAGATTATCAAGACAACAGGCGTTTTCCAGTCGTCAGCTAATGATGAAGTGGTCATTACTGCCAAAACAAACGGTATCGTATCGCTATTATCCGGAAATCTTATGGAAGGAAGATCTGTCTCAGGTAATCAGGAGCTATTTACCATTTCAGGAAGCGGACTGGCTGAAAACAACTTTTCTTTAAAGTATTCAGAAGCGAAAAATAATTTCGAAAAAGCAAAATCGGATTTTGAGAGAGCAAAAGATCTCTCAACTGATAAAATAGTGTCGGAAAAAGATCTCCTGATTGCTAAAAATCAATACGATAATGCAAAAGCTCAATATGAGAGTCTGGATCAAAACTTCAATTCTTCCGGACAAATTGTGAAAAGCCCGATAAACGGATTTGTTAAACAGATTATGGTGAAAAATGGCACATATGTGGAAGCGGGTCAGCCTGTCCTCAGCATTTCTCAAAATAAAAATCTAATTCTGACTGCCGATGTTCCTCAGAAATATGCTTATTTATTAGGATCAGTCAAATCTGCAAATATTCGTTCTATAAGTGAAAATAAGTTTTACACACTGGAGCAATTAAATGGGAAGGTGATTTCTTACGGGAAAACAGCAAGTGAGGATAACTATCTGATACCAATTAATTTGCAGATAGATAACAATGGGATTTTTACACCCGGGAGTTTTGCCGAAGTATATTTAAAAACAATAAATGGAAAAAATACACTGACAGTTCCAAACGCTTCTCTTATTGAAGAACAAGGAATTTATTTTCTGTACGTACAAATTACGCCGGAGCTTTTCGAGAAACGGCAGGTAACTGTAGGGATTACGGATGGTGTCAGATCAGAGATACTTAAGGGAATAGCTGATACTGAACGGATTGTGACTAAGGGAGCGGTCATGATTAAGCTTGCCCAGTCAACAGGAACACTTGATGCTCATTCCGGCCACGTTCATTAAACATCTGCAGTTATGTTAAATAATATTATAAAATTCTCGCTGAACAATAAATATCTGATCTTACTCTGCTCGGTAGTATTGGTAATCTTTGGAACACGAACCGCATTGGAAATGGATGTGGATGTTTTTCCTGATCTCACTGCCCCAACAGTTGTAGTTATGACAGATGCTCATGGAATGGCATCTGAAGAAGTAGAACGCCTTGTAACCTTTCCGATAGAAGCGGCTGTGAATGGGGCGACTGATGTTCGCAGGGTACGCTCTGCATCTTCCCCGGGGTTTTCATTTGTCTGGGTTGAATTTGACTGGGGTACAGATGTCTACAAGGCACGACAGATTGTAAGTGAGAAGCTTATTACTATAACATCTCAAATGCCCATGGGCGTTGGCCAGCCTGTTCTGGCACCTCAGTCGAGTGTTATGGGCGAAATATTTTTTATAGGCATACAGGCCGATAGCACTTCGATGATGGAACTGCGTACATTAGCTGAATGGAATGTCAAGCCCCTGATATTGGGTACTGGTGGTGTATCGCAGGTTACAATTATTGGCGGCGATTACAAGCAATATCAGGTTCTTGCTGATCCTCAGAGAATGAGGTACTATCATGTATCGATGGAGGAACTTGCTGAAATATGCAAAGGCATCAGCCAGAATTCAACGGGAGGGGTTTTAAGACAATTTGGAAACGAATATGTAATTCGTGGAATAGCCAGGACTTCAAGTACCGAAACCCTTGGTGAGTCGTATATCAAATCGATAAATAGCAAACCTGTACGTATAAATGATGTTGCCGATGTGGTTATTGGAAGTGCACCTAAAATGGGGTATGCTTCGGGGAATGCAAAGCCTGCAATAATTATTTCTGTCTCAAAGCAGCCGAATGCAAATACTCTTGAGGTAACAAAACGTATTGAGGAAAATCTTACCATCCTGCAAAAAACTCTTCCCCCTGATGTAAAGCTTGATACAAAGATCTTTCGCCAGGCAGACTTTATTGAAACCTCAGTAAATAATGTTATGCAGGCTATGATTGAAGGGGGTTTTTTTGTTATAGTAATTCTGTTCCTCTTCCTTGGAAGCTTCAGAACAACAATAATATCCCTTTTGGCCATTCCTCTGTCATTACTCGGTGCAGTTTTAGTACTCAGCAGTCTTGGAATGACGATAAACACAATGAGTCTTGGTGGTATGGCAATTGCCATTGGTTCGCTGGTTGATGACGCAATTATTGATGTGGAAAATGTTTATAAACGACTTCGACAGAATGTAAGCAAGCCTGAAAAAGAGAAATTCTCAACTTTTGTAATTGTATTTGAGGCCTCCAGGGAAATAAGAGCTTCTATATTTAATGCAACGCTGATAATAATAGTAGCATTTCTGCCATTATTCTTTCTCTCGGGAATGGAAGGAAGGATGTTAAAACCACTCGGGATTTCATTTATTGTTTCATTGTTTGTTTCATTAATTGTCGCGATGACGTTAACACCATTGTTAGCGAAGATGCTTCTGTCGGACGAAAAATATCTTACGAAGAATGAAAAAGAAAAATGGCTGGTGTGTAAACTCACCGGATTTTACGAACGATCGCTTCTATGGACTCTTGGACATAAGAAATTAATAATCATTTCAACATTTATTTTGTTTCTGGTTTCTCTGGTTGTTTTCTCAAATCTCGGGAGAAGTTTTTTACCCGAATTCAATGAAGGCTCATTAACCATTTCTGCTATAACCAAACCGGGAGTTTCTCTTGAAGAAAGTAATATGCTTGGAAATCTGGTTGAAAAAGAATTGTTATCCATAGATGAAATATCTAGCACTGCCAGGAGGACAGGAAGGGGCGAACTTGACGAACATTCACAAACTACAAACAGTGCCGAAATTGATGTGAATTTCTTCCTGCAAAACCGTAGCCAGCAGGAATTCCTGGCTGATGTCAGGCAGACATTGTCACAAATTCCGGGTATTGCTTATACAATAGGTCAGCCACTTGGTCACAGGATCGATCATATGCTTTCAGGAACCAGGGCTAATATTGCCATAAAACTCTTTGGAACAGATCTCAATAATATGTTTTCTACCGGTAATCAGATTAAGAACTCTATCATGAATATTGAGGGTCTGGTGGATGTGAATGTTGACCAGCAAATAGAAATACCCCAGTTGCAGATAAGGGCAAATCGTGATATGCTTGCACAATACGGGATTACTACCCGGCAGTTTAACCGGTTTATTGATAATTCCTTTGGGGGAGAAAAACTTTCTGACATCTACGAGGGACAACTAAGATTTGATCTTGTATTACGATTGAACAAGGATTACACCGAATCGATGGATGGCATAAAATCATCGCTTATTGATACTGAAGATGGTAATAAAGTTCCTCTTGAACAGGTCGCTGAAATTGTATCTGTTACTGGTCCAAGTTCAATAAGCCGTGAGAATGTACAGCGGAAAATTGTAATATCTGCAAATGTTGCCGGACGTGATCTGAGAAGCGTGGTGAAGGATATTCAAGAGAATATCAATAAGAGTATAAACCTGCCTGAAGGCTACAGGATTGAATATGGAGGTCAGTTTGAGAGTGAGGCAAAAGCATCTAAATCACTGATGCTAACATCTATAGTGGCAATTATAATAATATTTTTTCTGCTCTTTCAGGAGTTCCGGAATGTTAAACTTGCCGGATTAATCCTGCTTAACCTGCCACTGGCCCTGATTGGAGGGGTCTTTGCGATCTGGATAACATCGGGTGTGTTAAGCATCCCTGCAATAATTGGATTTATTACACTTTTTGGGATTGCCACAAGGAACGGTATATTACTGATTTCAAATTACCGGAGACTGCAATGTAATGGGATATCTGCACACGATACGGTAATAAAAGGGTCCTCTGACAGGTTAAATGCAATTCTGATGACAGCTCTTACGGCTGCCCTTGCTCTTGTACCTTTGGCAATAAGAGGAGATATGTCAGGCAACGAAATCCAAAGCCCCATGGCAAAAGTCATTCTGGGTGGCTTGCTGACTTCAACGCTGCTCAATATTTATATAGTGCCAATTATTTACAGCATTTTAATTAATCGTGGAATCATCAGATCAGATAAGATATGAAAAGCGTTATCATAATTTTACTTATTACACTGTCATTCGGTTCAGGCCTCTACTCACAAACTGCAATCAGTGCAATAGCGGATGAGATTGAGAAAAATAACACCACACTCTCAGCCTTGAGGAAAAGTGTTGAAGCAAGGAAACTCGGTAACAAGACAGAAATCTACCTGCACAATCCTGAAATTGAGTTTAGTTATCTGTGGGGAAATCCTTTGGGTATTGGCAACAGGACTGACCTCAGGATAATGCAGTCATTTGATTTTCCGACTACATATGGCTACAAAAATCAGATTTCCAATTTGTTGAATGAACAAGTGGAGCTCGAATACCTGAAGCAGCAAAAAGATATACTTCTGAAAGCCAAAATGATTTGCTATGATCTGATTTATACAAATATCCTAAAAAATGAATTTACCAAAATGTCAGATCATGCTCAAAGAATCGCTGAATCTTATAAAGCAAGGTTTGAGGTTGGGGAGACAGGTATTCTCGAATTAAATAAGGCGAAACTAAACCAATTGAATCTGGAGAAAGAAGTGGAATCAATAGAGATTCAACGAAACTTATTGCTATCGGAATTATCGGGGTTAAATGGAGGTCAGCAGATTTTTCTGTACGATACTGTATTTGCAATGCCTGAAATTCCTGCTGATTTTGAGAAGTGGTATCTTGTAGCTGAAAATAGTAATCCGATTTTGAAATGGTTGAAAAAAGAGGTTGAAATCAGTATGAAACGCATTGCTTTAAACCGTGCTTCATCGCTGCCGGGGTTTCAGGCCGGGTATATGAGTGAATCAATTGTTAACCAGCAGTATAATGGTATATCAGCCGGAATATCTGTACCGCTATGGCAGAACAGGAATAAGGTTCGGTACGCCAAAGCAAATTCAACTGCATTGGAAAGTGTTGTTATTGATAATAAACTTCAATTCTATAACAATCTAAAGGCGCTTCACGCAAAAGCTCTTGCTTTACAGGTAAGCTTAAATGATTACAGAGCCAGACTTCTTTCTTTAAATAATATCGCATTGCTTAATAAAGCACTTGATAAAGGTGAAATATCTCTGATAGATTACATTCTCGGACAATCAATCTATTATGAAAGTGTAATCAAAATGCTTGAACTTGAGAGGGATATGAATAAATCTAATGCTGAATTAAACCAGTTTAACTGATAAGGATTTAAGTTTTCAGTACTTTGAATTATACCAGAGTCTGACATCGGTAACTATCATTCCGGCACTTCTGGCTGCTTCAAAACCAAAGTCAGCGTCTTCAAACACCTCAATATCAGCTGGATTAACTTTCATTAATTCAGCGCATTTCAGAAATGTTTCAGGATGCGGCTTATATTTGTCAACGTCATTTGCAGTAACTATAATGTCGAAATATTTCTTCAGATCTGTGACTTCCAGTGTTCTGTCAACAGCCTCCCTGTGACCGCCTGTCCCCACAGCCATGGGAAGCCTGCCAAAATACTTTCTTGCCAGTGCTGCCACAGGTTCGATTGGTTTAACCAGGTGCTGAACTTTATAAAAGTGTTCGAATTTTTCATTCATTATCTCATCAATGGTTACACTACCATTCAAGCCACAATTGTTTATTATTTCAGAGGCAATTATCCATCCCGGGGTTCCGGTATGTTTTCTCAGAAAGGCAGTATCCAGATCCACACCATATTTTTTGCATGCTTTTATCCACCCGGCGAAATGATATGGCATGGTGTCAGCTAATGTCCCGTCAAGATCGAAAATGAGTCCTTTTACTCCTGGTTTTATATCGTATTGCATGAGTTTTTAATTGAGGTGCAAATGTACAGAGAAAAGTGATTGATTAATACGCATAACTTTTGAGAGTTATTGATGTTAATATATTAACAGAAAATGAGCCAGGCTCGCCAGATAGCTGGACTCGGTTCTTCGCACCCTCTAGGGTAGGGGGCTGACGAAGAACCGACGAGTCGAAGCGTAGGAGCTCAGCGCAGCCAAAATCAATGAGGCTTTATGCATATTTACCGATAGCCATAATTTTTTTTTAATTGAAAATCTGATACATGTTCTTGTTTTATAATGTGATACTTTTGTAAATGTTACAGTAATAAATATTTAATTATTACAAAAAGGAAGATAAATGGAAAATTCATTTAAGCCGAACGAAGAATTATTCAGGAAAGCAATTGACATGAATCCTGATGCAATAAATATAAATCGGTTGAGCGATGGTTTATATATTTCAGTTAATGACGGATTTACAAAAATTACCGGATTTACTGAAGACGATGTGATTGGAAAAACATCTCTGGAACTTAATATATGGTGTAATCCTGGAGACAGAGTCCGGTTAAATAGTGAGATTAAAAACACTGGTAAAATCGAAAATTTTGAAGCGGAATTCAGAAAGAAGGATGGCAGCATCATAAACGGGCTTATGTCCGTCGCAATAATCGAAATAGACGGAATTCTTCATAATCTGAGCATAACCAGAGATATCACAGAGCGTAAGAAAATTTACAGTCAGCTTATAAATGAACAATTTCTTGTGAATGCTCTTATGGAAAATCTTACGGATCATGTTTACTTCAAAGACACAGAAAGCCGGTTTATAAGAATTAATCAGTCAATGTTGGTCTTTCTTGGATTGAACGATCCATCACAGGCTATCGGGAAAACAGATTTTGATTTCTTTTCAGACGAGCACGCCCGGAAAGCGTTCAATGATGAGCTGGAGATCATAAATTCGGGAAGGACGATAAATACTATTGAGAAGGAAACATACCCTGATAAGCCTGATACCTGGGTTTCAACTGTGAAAATGCCTTTGCACGATAAAGATGGTGTCATTATAGGAACTTTTGGAATTTCAAGAAACATCACTACGCAGAAGTACGCTGAGGAAACACTAAAAGAGAGTGAAGCCAGGTTCAGATCGGTTGCTCAGTCGGCTCACGATGCAATAGTTACAATAGATTATTATGGAAATATCCTTGGATGGAACCGGGGGGCTGAAAAAATATTCGGTTTTGAAGAATCCGAGATCCTTGGTGAATCGTTGAATATTCTAATTCCTGAAGATTACCTCAAACAGCATATAAAGGCAATAATTCTTTCTGACAGGAGGCGAGGGGATAATTCGCCTGACAAGATTATAGAGGCTGTTGGTTTAAGAAAAGGAGGAAGTTCGTTTCCTCTTGAATTGTCATTAGCAGAATGGGAGACCGGAGAAGGCCGGTTCTTTACAGGTATCATAAGAGATGTAACCGAACGTAAAAAAACTGAGATGAATACGCAGGTTATGTATGAAATTACACAAGGGATTACAACAAGTTCTAATCTGGATGAGTTGCTCAGCCTGGTGCATAAGTCATTGGGAAAGGTCTTTTATTCCGAGAATTTTTTTATTGCACTTTATGATTACAATACGAGTCTTTTCAGTTTCCCGTATTTCGTTGATAAGTTTGATGAACCTCCATTGCCAACATCAATGGGAAAGAGTTGTACATCATATGTTTTACGTACCAGTAAACCATTTCTGTTTACTAATGAGGAATTCGAGATTCTTCTTCAGAATAATGAAGTTGAGGTAGTCGGATCTCCTTCCCCTTCATGGGTCGGAATTCCTCTGCAGACGCCCTCAAAGGTAATTGGAGTTATGGTTCTTCAACATTATGAACAATCGTTTGTTTATAATGAAAGTGATGTGAGGGTGCTCATGTCAATTGGAAGTCAGGTTGCACTGGCTATCGAAAGGAAACAGGCCGAAACAGAAATAATTCAGAAAAATGAACAACTACTTATACTGAACAACGAAAAGGATAAATTCTTCTCAATAATTGCCCATGACCTGAGAGGTCCACTTAGTACTTTTGTGGCTGCAACACAGGTACTTGTAGAAAGTGATATGACACTTGATGATGTAAGGGAAATTACCCTGAGCATGAAGAGATCAGCAACAAATTTATATGGTCTTCTGGAAAACCTTTTAGAATGGTCGCAATTAAAGAGAGGTGTGATTGATTTTCATCCTCAGAAGTTTAACCTTGCAAAAAAAGTGGCTGACAGCATTAAAGTTTTATACGAAACTTCAGTAAGAAAAAATATAAATATAGAGATTTCCATTCCGGACAATATTTATGTATATGTTGATAATCATATGTTTGACACAGTAATAAGAAACATGGTATCCAATTCACTGAAGTTCACCCCGTCAGGTGGCAGAATAAATCTTACATCAAATTTTTCAAATGATAAATCTGTTGAATTAAAAATTTCTGATACAGGTATCGGCATGACTCCTGAATTGATGAATAAAATATTTGAGTTAAATGCCAATTCAGGCAGAATTGGGACTGAAGGCGAACCCAGTACTGGTCTTGGATTATTATTATGTAAGGAATTTATCCATAAGCATGGGGGGGAAATTAGGGTTGAAAGTGAAGTTGGAGTGGGAACCATTTTTACCTTCAGTATTCCTGGCCGGAAAGATCAGACTACCTGATAAATTTGTGATTTAATTAATTAGAAATGAAGGATTCATTAAAAAAAAGCGAAGAACTTTTTGAGAAAACATTCCTTATGAGCCCTGATGCAGTTAATATCAACCGTATGAGTGATGGTTTATATGTTTTAATAAATGAGGGTTTTACTGCAGTTACAGGTTATACAAAAGACGAGATATCAGGTAAAACATCCTTTGATATTGATATATGGGTTAATCCGGAAGATCGTGACTTGCTTGTCAGAGGCCTTAAAACTGAGGGAAAGGTTACAAACCTTGAAACAAGATTCCGGATGAAAAGCGGCGAGCTACGGACCGGGATATTGTCAGCTGTAATAATTGATCTGGACTGTGTGCCTCATATACTTAGCTGGACAAAGGATATTTCAGAGAGAAAGCAAATTGAAAATGCCCTAAATGACAGTGAAACCAGATATCGTGAACTCGTAGATCTTGCTCCGGATGGTATTTTACTGGGCAACCATGATGGAATAATGACGGGCGCAAATTCAAATATGCTCAGGATAGTCGGAAGAACTCTTAATGAACTTGTAGGATCGGATATCTCTATACTTTTTTCACCAGAAGAACTGGAAAGAGTACCTCTGAAGTATGATATATTACATGCCGGGGAACCCGTTACCAGTGAAAGAAATATCCTACGGCCCAATGGATCTGTTGTTCCTGTTGAAACGCATACAAAAATGATGCCCAATGGATCATATCAGTTGATCTGTCATGATATTTCGGATCGAAGAAATTCCGAAGCTGAGCTTAAAAAACTTTCAAGAGCTGTTGAACAAAGCCCTGCCGGGATTGTCATTACCGATCCAAATGGAACTATTGAGTATGTCAATCCGAAATTATGTGAGTCAACCGGTTATACCAAAGAGGAACTAATTGGTAAAAATCCCAGGATATGGAGCTCTCATGAAAAGCCCATAGAAGAGTACCGGGAATTCTGGATTACAATTCTGGGAGGTAATGACTGGAAGGGCGTATTTCATAACAGGAAAAAAAACGGGGAGTTATTCTGGGAAAGTGCGACTGTTTCTCCCATTAAGAATGAAAAGAATGAAATAACTCATTTTCTTGGAATTAAGGAAGATATTACCCTTAGGAAGCACCTCGAAGAAAAAACACTCGCAAGTGAAAAACGATACAGGGAATTATTTCTTTCAAACCCGATTCCTGCTTATATTTTTTATGAAGATACACTTGAATTTATAGAAGTGAATGATGCTGCTGTATTTAATTACGGTTACTCGAGGGACGAATTCTCCAAAATGACACTTAAAGATATACGTCATCTTGAGGATCTTCCTGCCTTTATGGACATGGTAAAAGGTTTTGGCAAGGATGAATTTCATACGTCCATTAACCCTCATATGAGAAAGGGTGGAAATGTGTTTCCGGCTGATATTTCTTCCCATGCCCTTCCTGAAAAGAATGGCCGGAGGACACGACTGGTGATGGCAATAGATATAACCCAGCGTGTTAAAGCCGCTGAGCAGATGAATCTTGCTATGGAAAAAATTGAAGCAAGTGACCGTCTCAAAACAACTTTTTTAAATAATATATCCCATGAGGTACGTACTCCCCTTAACGGAATAGTTGGATTTACTGAATTAATCAGACAGCCTGATCTAACTGAACGGGAAAAAGAGGATTCGATATCTATGCTTATCGAAAGCAGTGACCGTCTTTTGAATACAATAACTAATTATATGGATATTTCCCTTCTGACTTCAGGGAGTATGACTGTTAATAATAAGGATTTTTTTCCTCAAAGGATTTTCGAAACGCTTTACGAACACTACAAAGCTATTACAACAGATAAAAACTTTGAATTACGTCTGGATATTCCTCTTGATTCGGAAGATTTATCTTTAAGATCAGATGAGGAAATACTACATAAAATTATGTCGCATCTGCTTGACAATGCAATCAAATTTACAGAGAAAGGGTTTGTTCATTTTGGATTTAAAAGAAAAGGATATTCTCTGGAGTTTTTTGTTGTGGATACTGGCTTGGGCATCAGTAAAAATTCTATTAACACCATTTTCGACCGGTTTATCAAAGGAGACCATGCGCCGGTTAAGCAATCAGAAGGCAGTGGACTCGGACTACCAATTGCACGAGGTATGATAGAAATGATTGGTGGAACGATAAGGGTTGAATCAGAGGTTGGTGTAGGGTCAACATTTAGTTTTATTATTCCGCTGTCATTAAATATTAAGCAGGAATCAATATCTTTACCTAAAAAAATTGAAAAAGAGATGAATATTCCCTTAATCCTTGTTGCAGAAGATGATGAAACTAACTTTTATTATCTTAATGCATTATTGAGAATGGAAACCAATGCTACTGTATTGCATGCTTCAAATGGCAGGGAAGCTATCGATCTTTTCAGGAAAAACCCGGATATAGGATTAATTCTGATGGATATCAAGATGCCAGGAATAGATGGTCTTGAAGCCACCAGACAAATAAAAGAAATAAACAAGGATGTGCCGATCATTGCAATAACAGCCTATGCCATGTCAGGAGATAAGGAAAGAGTCCTTGCAGCAGGCTGCGATGACTATCTCAGCAAACCCATCAATAAGAAAAATCTGTTGAAGAAAATGAGCGAGCTCTATAAGGTTTAAGATTATAAACTCTGTGTCTTATATTCAGCCAGGTATTGTATTACCTGCTTGTAAACATTTTCAGGTGTGAATCCTAACTGCTCATCTAGTATTTTATATGGTGCTGAGAAGCCAAATGTGCTCAGACCGAACGATTTTCCTCTGCGACCAACCAATCCCTGAAGTGTAACTGGTAACCCGGCTGTTAATCCGAATACCGGTGTTTTCTCCGGAATAACAGACAGACAATATTCTTCGGATTGATTTCTGAACAAACCTTCTGATGGTGCAGAAACTATCCTGATTTTAAGGTTGTCTTTTCTTAAAAGATTTGCACCTTCAACAAGTGTGGAAACCTCTGACCCACTTGCAATCAGAATAATATCAGGTTTTCCCTGGCAATCCTGGACTATATACGCACCCTTTTCTGATTTGAGGGCATCTGAATATCTGTCGTTGTTATCTGAAGGAAGATCTTTAATATTCTGTCTTGAAAGAATCAGAGCAGTAGGTGTGGCTATATTTTCCATTGCAAGTTTCCAGGCAATTGTTGTTTCAGTTGTGTCTGCTGGTCTTAGTACGAGCATGCTGTTATCACCGGCATGATTTTTAAGATGCTCCATAAGGCGAAGCTGTGCCTCATGTTCTACCGGCTGATGGGTAGGTCCGTCTTCTCCCACGCGGAAAGCATCATGAGTCCAGATAAATTTAACAGGCAATCCCATAAGGCATGAAAGCCTTACTGCAGGCTTCATATAATCAGAGAACACAAAGAATGTTCCGCAAGCAGCTATTACACCACCATGGAGAGCAATACCATTCATCACCGCTGCCATGGTAAGTTCTGAAACTCCGGCCTGTAAAAATGCACCAGTAAAATCATTGCTCTTAAAGGCGTGAGTATTTTTAAGGAAACCGTCTGTTTTATCTGAATTTGAAAGATCGGCCGATGCAACAATCATATTTTCAATGTTTTTCGCAAAATGTGCCAGAACAGCTGAAGATGCTGCTCTTGTTGCTGAACCCTCTTTCTGCTGAATGCTTTTGTAATCTATTTCAGGGACAATATTCTCATAAAAATTATATAGCTTTTCATTCAGAAGGGGATTTTCCAATGCCCATTCACTTTTCCTTTGTTTCCAGTCGGCCGCTTTTCTGTACTTTTGAGAAAGAATATCACTGTAAAGCATTCTTACTTCATCAAATATATGAAACGGATCCATAATGTTTCCTTTCAGGTTGATCAGTGATTTTTCAAATGATCCTCCCGCTTCACCTACAGGCATCCCATGAGTTGATACTTTTCTCTCAAAACTCTTCCCGTCGTTATCAAGAAGACCTTTACCCATTATTGTCTTACCAATAATGAGTGTTGGTTTTTCTTTTTCATTTACTGCTTTAGCAAGTGCTGTTCTAATCTGGGCCTGATCATTTCCTTCAATGGTTACGACATTCCATCCCCATGCGGTGTATTTTGCGGCAGTGTCTTCTTTAGTTACTGAACTGGTTTCAGTTGAAAGTTGTATCTCATTTGAATCGTAGAACATTATGAGGTTATTGAGACCAAGGTATCCGGCAAGCCTGCCTGCTCCCTGTGAGATCTCTTCCTGAACGCCACCATCGGAAATAAAAGTATATGTTTTATGAGCGAACAGGTCGCCGAAACGGGCAACCAGAAATCTCTCCGCAATGGCTGCACCTACAGCCATTGTATGTCCTTGTCCTAATGGGCCTGATGTATTCTCTATCCCTCTCATTACATCAAGTTCGGGATGACCAGGTGTAGGACTTCCCCACTGCCTGAATTCTTTTAACTCTTCAACTTTAAAATGGCCGGTTAGAGTAAGCATCGAATATAACATAGGTGACATATGGCCCGGATCGAGGAAAAATCTGTCACGGTTAATCCATTTTGGATCTGACGGGTCAAAATTAAGAAATTCGGAAAAGAGGATATGAATAAAGTCAGCTCCACCCATGGCACCTCCGGGGTGACCTGATTTTGCTTTTTCTACCATTGACATTGCAAGAATGCGGATATTGTCGGCTGCTCTTTGATTAATATCGAAGCTCATAATATTTGAATCGTTAGTTATTTACGGGTCACAAAATTAGGATTATTTGTTAATAAAAAAAACAGAAAGTGGTTAATAACCGGTATTAACCACTCAATGAATAAGCTAAGATGCAGTCAGGAAAACCTTAGACAGGAAGTCTTAAAAACTATAAATATTTTTGGTCTTCTTCAGGAATGCCAAAGTATTTATCGTAGAGACTGGTATCAGGTCCCAATTTCTCGATTGATGTTTCACTAATCTTGTATGTACACTTTTCACCGGCTATATCAGAAAAATAGATATCAAATTCCTTACCTTCATCATCAATCATAATTATTCTCACAAGATGCTTGTATTTAGCACTGTTGAGCTGGGAATGGCAGATTGGACAGGTATACACATATTCATCGCCTTCTTCGACATTAAAAGAAGGATGGGTGGTTTTTTGATAATTACCGATCTCAGGATTCAAAAAAATAAGACCTCTTTTTGGACTGTTGGTCTTTGCCGCAGCAAGAACAATTGATGTTCTTACTTTCAGGTGTCCCCTGCAGACTTTACATAGATATTCTACTGCCATAATATACCTCCTGTTTGATTGGTTAATTCATATTTAGGGAATACTTTTCTACAAGTTACAAAAAAATCGGTAAATGGCAATAGAATTTCGCCAAATCTGATAGAGAATTATTTCCTCTTGTGTGAAGTTCAAAACAGGGTACGGCACGCGACAACTGATTAGTATCCGAGGATTACTCAGGCAGGGTTGAAGGAAGGGATCTGATGAAATTATCAAGAAGTCCGGCTTCGTATTCTCCCGAGTAGGTTCCGTTTAAAAATTTGCCAAGACCTTCCAAAAGAAATTTTTCCCATGATACGTCTTCTTTACCCGGAATTACAGGAAAAAATAATATGTCATTGTTTCGGGCGGCATCCAGATCCCCTTTTGCATCGCCAATCATAAGGATTTTATTATCAGGATATTTGCCTTTTGCTGCAAGGGCAATATGCTCGCTCTTTGTGCCATGCTCCTGGCCTGCAATAACTTTTACGAATTTTTTGAGATTGTGCTCTTCCCATTCACGTAATAGGGCATCCAGAGGGGTTTGTGATACAATAACAAGGTCCGATAACGGAGCAATGGCTTTTATTGCTTTCAGTGCATATGGAAATAAAGGTATATTGCGAAGCCATTGTTCTATTTCGCTGTTAACAGCCTCCGTCCAAAACATAACTTTTTCAAGATCAGTGTCGAAGTTTGCCTCCAGGTACTTTCTGAGTGTTGCATTTCCAAGCTTTGTTTCGGTTTTTACCCATACCTTCAAGGAAGTCAGATCAGGTAGTCTTAAACCTGCTTCAATTATTTCTTTGTTATTTGATAGAAGTTCAAATACTTTTATAAGTGAAATGAACCTGTTTCCTCCCCTGTAAATTGAATAGAGATTCACGAACTCCCATGTCTTCCGCAGTATCTTTGAAATTGGATACAGATCAAAGTATTTCAGAGCATTAGGTATAAAGAATTCCTTTTGCTTTACTTCCATTGAGTCAAAAACACAACCATCAGAATCAATACCGATAAAGTACTCATGTTGCGGCTGAAAGCCTATTAATTCTGATTGATAGTCCATAAAAAATTATTAGCGAAGATAGGTGATTAAAATAGTGAGTTATCTCACAAGTCCAAGAAATGTCATTTTAATGTTCATCTAAACCCCTTCCAACCCTTAAGATTCTGGAAATATACAGGATCACTCTTCTCTTATTTATTAAAAGGACCGAGCGTTAATAAATGCCGCTTCCCTTCCCCAGAGCCTGAAGTGACCTGCCATCCCGAAGCGACAGCGAGGGAACACATTGATTTACAGCCATTTAAATTTAATATTTTGAACTGAAAAAGATGTGTATAAAGGGTAGTATTTTTTTAAGGGAAGAGGTTGGGGAAGGGTTAAAAAAACTGGGATAGGTTAAGTTGATTAGAAGGCTTTTGAGACAACTTCATATTTACAAATGAAAGTAATTTTGCTGAAGGTGAATTTTTTCAGAATTTAAATCCGAATTTTATTTCAAGCCTGTTCATAGAATTATTATAAGTAACATCTCCCCGATTATATTCTTTCTGGATGTAGCTTGTATGTGCGTATCTGTACGCGAAACTCATATATGTTTCATAATCGGTTTTAGCCCAGGAAATACCAGTTCCGAATGCAAAAGATAAGCCCCCTTTATAATTCTTATCTCCATAACCATAATTATAAGGCTCTGTTGATTCTTCTCCGCCGCCTATCGGAATGATGCCACCACCACGTATAAATACGAATGGACTGGTTTTTCGTTCATTAACAACATGCTTATACTCAATAAACAAGGGGGTATATGGTCTTCCGATATACTCAACACCTGAACCGAGACTCATTATGTTCTTTGTGTTCGTTACTAATCCGGCAAGGAAGTTGAAGCTGAATGGTGCAAAGTACTGAGTGTTCTGGGATCCGATAAGTAACCCACCCTCAAGTGAAAAACTAAATCCGTTTTCTTTTCTTCCGTCGTAGGAGGGGATTTCTTTCGAAAATTTCTCAACATCTGATACGGGGAAAATAAGTATACTTCCATCTGCAGTCTGCATTTTATACTGATCAGATTGAATTTCCACCAGTTTTCCATAGATAATACTCCCATTCTTCAGATAAAGCACATCTTTCGATCTTTGGGCTGACAATTGTAATCCTGTGATTATGAGGATTGTAATTAATAAAATTGATTTTTTCATAAAATAGTTATTAGGTAAGTAGGGTTTTGCATGGTTTTTGTCATTGTTTGAAGAACCTTAATCTTAATCCTTATGAAAGCAAAAATCATTCCAATAATTTCTACCTTTTCATTTCTTGCCTTTCTTTTTGTATCCTGTGAAGATTCAAATTATAAAGAATACAAAGGCAACTCTCCGGTTTTCATGACTTATGAAGAATTAAGAGAATCAGTAGGGTTAGAAGAGAGTACCGAGCTCGAGAATCCAGGGAAGATTTATTTCAAGGACAACTATATATTTATTATTGAGGAACTTAAAGGCATTCATGTTTTTGACAACAGTAATCCATCGGCACCCGTTAAAAAAGCATTTGTTAAAATTCCGGGTATAGCTGACATGGTTATTTCAGGAAGCACGCTTTACGCTGACAGCTTTATTGATCTTGTAATTATTGATGTTCAGGATATAAATAATATACATGAAACCGGGAGAATGAAAGACATCCTTCCTTATACAGTACCACCAACAGGAAATGATTATCCAATGGGTTACATAGACAGGGATAAAGGTTTGGTTGTTGACTGGGAAGTAAAGACAATCAGGGAAAAAATTTTTGATAACCCGGTTATATATCCTGTGTTCAGAAGCAATATGGAAAAATCTGATGGTGCTTTTTATAATTCCTCATCGGTTGGTGTAAGCGGAGGTGGAGTAGGAGTGGGAGGTTCTATGGCGCGTTTCGGAATTAAAGAAAATATTTTGTATCTTCTGAATAATAACAACCTTGAAATAATTGATATTTCTGTTAAGTCAGCTCCGTCTTCATTATATAAAGTTAATCCGGGCTGGGGCATTGAAACCATGTTCCTGACAGAGAATAACATGTTCCTCGGAACTACAACGGGTATGATTATTTATGATATTACTGATCCTGAAAATGTTATCAGAAAATCTACATATAGCCATATGCGCAGTTGCGATCCTGTAGTAGTAGATGATACACTGGCTTATATAACCTTACGTTCAGGCACCAATTGCGGTGGAAATTTAAATAGTCTTGATGTTGTTAATATTAAAAACCTGATGTCACCGGTATTGGTAAGATCATATCCATTGACGAATCCCTTTGGTTTAGGCAAAGATGGTGACCTTCTTTTCGTTTGTGATGGAAATGCCGGTCTGAAGGTTTATGATGCATCCGATCCGAAAACAATTTCCAGCAGGCTGATCTATACTTACCCCAATATTAAAGCCTACGATGTAATACCTGTTAACGGGATCCTTGTTATGATCGGCGATAATGGGTTGTATCAGTACAGTTATTCAAATCTGAATAATATAAGTCTCCTGAGCAAGATTGAGGTTGCGAAACCCTGATTTGAAGAATCATCTCACAGTGGAGGTGCTGCGCAGCATGTAACTGAATTCTTTGTGTCCTTTGCCCTGAATTCTCTCTGTGTCTTTTCGTTTATGGATATCCCTGTGTTCTTCATTTGCCTCTTTCCATGCTTCAAAAAGTCTCATCACTTGCACTCTATCTTCTTTATTTTCATTCTAAATTACAAACAATGACGGTTTGTGTTTGTAATATAAAGTATTGTTAATAAATTAACAGCACTTTAAATTACACAAAAATTTCAAATAAACCATTAGTTAATTACTTAAAAATCAATTAGAAATGTATCAAGTAGGAAATCTGGTTAAAGAATTGTCCGACAAACATGGGCACGAAAGAGAGAGCCTGATGCCGATTCTGCAGGGAATTGTTGATAAACACAATTACCTGACCGATGAAGCTATGGTGGAGGTTGCTAAGGCACTAGATATCTCAGCGGCTGAGGTATTCGGAACAGCATCTTTTTATACTTTTCTCGACACAAGTGTACGAGGCAAATATGTTATACGGGTATGCAAAACCATTACATGCTCAATGAAGGGCAAAAATGATATCATTCAAACTATTGAAGATATTCTTAAGATAAAGGTTGGTGAAACAACATCAGATAAGCTTTTCAGTCTGATTGAAACTAATTGTATCGGCTGGTGCCATAAAGCTCCTGCAATACTCATAAATGAGATTCCTTATACTGAGCTTACTCCAGAGAAAGTTTCAGAGGTAATTAAAGGTTACATGCATAAATAAATATCCGGTAAAAATGGAAAATACAGGTTTAAATAAGGTTGACCTGATCTTTGAAAAGGTCGATGCTCACGAAGTTCTGGTTAAAGCACTCAAGATGACCAGCAATGAGATTATTCAGCAGATGCTTGACTCCGGATTAAAAGGACGTGGAGGTGCAGGCTTCCCGACAGGATTAAAATGGAAATATACCGCTGCAGAGAAAGAACCGGATAAATACATCATTTGCAACGCAGATGAGGGTGAGCCGGGAACCTTTAAGGATCGTGAAATCCTTGACAGGGTATCTTATAAGGTATATGGTGGTATGGCAATTGCCGGAAGAGCAATAAATGCGAAAAACGGTGTTGTATATTTAAGAGGTGAATACAGATTTCTCCTTCCTCAGCTGATGAAGGAACTTGAATCATTTCATGCAATGATCGCTGAGATTGGCTATGATTTTAAAATAAGATATTGTCTTGGAAGTGGAGCTTACATATGCGGCGAAGAAAGTGCATTATTTGAGTCTATTGAAGGTTTTCGCGGAGAGCCGCGTAATAAGCCTCCTTATCCGACTTCTTCGGGATTATTTGGTAAACCAACCTCAATCAACAATGTGGAAACTCTCGTTACCACTATGATGATCATTAAACATGGTGCTGATAAATTTGCACAAATCGGAACCAAAGACTCCAGAGGTTCAAAAGTATTCTCGGTATCGGGAGATACTCCTACACCGGGTATATTCGAACTTGAACTTGGTATGTCTGTTCAGCAGTTCGTGAATGAGTTTGGCGATGGCGATACAAAAGCTGTACAGGTTGGTGGTGCATCTGGTTTCTGTGTTCCAAGGAAGAAGTTCGGAAGTACTATCATCGGTTTTGAAGGAATGCCTACAGGCGGATCAATGAAGCTGTTCAATAGTTCCAGATCCATGTATAATGTACTGCATAACTATCTTGATTTTTTTGCTGAAGAATCATGTGGTCAATGTACTCCATGCAGGGTTGGCTGCCAGCAACTTCTCAAGGGTGTTGAAAAAGTCAAGAAAGGTGAAGCTAAATCAATTTACCTGAATGAACTTGTCAAACTTGCCGATACCATGAGAATATCATCTAAGTGCGGATTGGGCCAGTCAGTCGGAAATGCATTCCGCACAATTGTTGAAAACTTCAGGGAAGAGGTCATCTATTAATTCTTAAATAACAGAAATCATGATAAATCTGACTATAAATAACCAAGCAGTTTCGGTACCTGCCGGGACAACAATCCTTGCGGCTGCCAAAGAGCTGAAATTTAATATACCAACATTGTGTAATCACCCTGACTTATGCGTTGCAGGAAATTGCCGTGTTTGTGTAGTTGAACAGACAGGTGCCAGAACACTTATAGCTTCTTGTGCAACTCCGGTTGCAGAAGGTATGGATATTCATACCAACACTTTAAAGGTAAGAAATGCACGTAAACACATTGTTGAACTTCTTCTGTCTGAACACAGATCTGATTGTACAAAGTGCTACAAAAACCAGAAATGTGAACTACAAGCCCTGGCTAACGAATTCGCCTTTGGTGATACAGTTTTCCTTGATCTGGTAGAAGATCATAAATATAATATCGACCGTTCTTCACCATCTTTTATAAAGGATGACAGTAAGTGTATTCGTTGCCAGCGATGTGTCAGAACCTGTTTGGAATTACAATCTGTAGCTGCAATTGCAGTATCAGGAAAAGGCGCTCATCAGAAGATCTCTTCATTTCACGACCGCCCGATGAGTCATGTTGTATGTACCAATTGCGGCCAGTGTGTAAACCGCTGTCCTACAGGCGCTCTGGTTGAAAAAACTTATATTGACCAGGTATGGGACGCAATCTATGATCCTGATAAACATGTAGTTGTACAAACCGCACCTGCAGTTAGAGTAGCATTAGGTGAAGATCTCGGATATGATCCGGGTGAAAGAGTTACCGGAAAAATGGTAAATGCTCTTAAACAGCTGGGATTCAATTCGGTACTTGACACTGATTTCAGCGCCGACCTTACAATTATGGAAGAAGGTACTGAGCTTCTGACCAGGCTGAGAAAAGCGCTTGTTGATGGCGATAAAGCAATATCACTTCCGATGTTCACATCGTGTTCACCCGGATGGATAAAATTCATCGAACATAAGTACCCTGAGTTTCTGCCAAATCTTTCAACATGCAAATCACCACAGCAGATGTTTGGTGCTTTGGCCAAGACATATTATGCAAAGAAACGCAATCTCGATCCTTCAAAGATAGTATCCGTTTCTATAATGCCATGTACTGCAAAAAAATATGAAGCTGACCGTCCGGAGATGAGATCAAGTGGTTTCAAAGACGTTGACTTTGTGCTTACAACCCGCGAACTAGCTGTTATGATAAAGCAGGCTGGAATTGATTTCAGGAGCCTGGAATCGGTTAATTATGACTCAGTTATGGGCGATTCAACCGGAGCTGCGGTAATATTCGGAGTAACCGGTGGTGTTATGGAAGCTGCACTCAGGACTGCATACGAAATAGTAACAGGCCGCGAGGTTCCTTTCGATAACCTTAACATAACTCCGGTCAGGGGTATGGAAGGTGTTAAAGAAGCATCTGTCAAAATTGAAGGTTGTACTGAAGACTGGAAGTTTCTTGAGGGAGCTGAGTTGAAGATTGCAATTGCTCATGGACTTGTAAACGCTAACAAGATAATGAAGATGGTAAGAGAAGGCAAATCTCCATATCACTTTGTTGAGATTATGGGTTGTCCTGGAGGATGTATCGGTGGTGGGGGACAGCCAATACCTACAAGCCTTGAAATCAGAACTAACCGTATGAAAGCTATTTATTCTGAAGATGAACATATGGTGCTTCGTAAATCACATACGAATCCGGAAGTTATTGCCGTTTATAAGGATTTCCTCGGCAAGCCAAACGGACACCTGTCACATGAACTGCTTCATACACATTATGTAGCGCGCGAGAATGTCTAAAGTACATCATTAAGTAAAACTAAAAGGCCGGAATTAAACCGGCCTTTTTTATGGTATTATCTGCAGATATTCTCTTTATCACTCTGTCTCTAAGTCATTTCAATAAACCCACACCTAACCCCTCCGCCGGAAGTCTCTAAGTCCTTAAGTCTCTAAGTCTCTAAGTCCCTCAGTTTTTCTTCACTTTGTCCTTCTTGTTTACTTTCTCAAGCAGCCATGCCATATTCTCTCCAAGAACTCTCATCGTTTTCATTCCTTCCTCATCTTTTAAAACATCCCCTTTGTCTTTACCTATGCCCATATTCCAGTATGATGAGCCGGGAATGATCATTTCGTTAATCAAAAAGAAGTGATTGATACTGTCGAAGGCATGTATAGCTCCTGCTCTTCGAACAGCAATTACCGCAGCCCCCGGTTTACGTCTAAGGGGGTTTCCTGCAGAACCTAAAGCATATCCGGCTACATCAATCAGCGCTTTTGCTTCTGTTGAAAGATCAGCAAAATAAGTAGGTGACCCGATTATTATTCCATCTGCATCGATCATCTTCTCTATACATTTGTTTATCAGATCATTATCCTGATGACATCTGCCATCTTCCTTCTTTTTGCACTTCATACAGGCTATACACCCATTTACTTCTTTTCCTCCAAGCTGAAATAATTCTGTTTTTATTCCTTTGTCTTCAAGGACTTTAAATACTTCTTTGATCAGCAACTCAGTATTGCCTCCTTTTCTCGGACTACAATTAATTCCTAATACTTTCATGATAAGTTTAAAATTTCAAAATATAAAAGATGTTCCTAAAATATACCTTAGGTATTTTGAGGTGAATAACTACTTAAAAACTATCCGATTATTTCCAGAATGTGCTCTACATCAAGATCTTTCATAGGATTATTGCTCTGTACGAATGACTCAGCCAGCTCTGATTTTCTGCTCTGGAGCCTTACAATTTTTTCCTCAAGCGTTCCAGTTGAAATATATCTGTAAACGAATACATTCTTGTCCTGTCCGATTCTGTGAGCCCGGCTCATGGCCTGTAACTCAGAAGCCGGATTCCACCAGGGATCAAGAATAAAAACATAATCGGCTGCAGTGAGGTTTAAGCCGACTCCTCCTGCTTTTAGAGATATTAAGAACACCTTGTTTGTAACATCGTTCTGAAAACCATTTACGATCTTCTCCCTGTTAGTGCTGGCTCCGGTAAGCATCGAATACTTTATTTTCTTCTTTTCAAGTGCTTCTGCAAATAGCTTGAGATGCATTACAAAAGATGAGAATACCAAAATCTTATGCCCTTCATTAACAACGTTTTCTATGTCTCTGAGTACAGTCTCAAACTTGCCTGATCCGGCATCATATTCGTCATATGCCATTACCGGGTGATTAGAGATCTGCCGTAATTTCATCAGTCCCTGAAGAACAACAATTGTAGATTTTTCCACACCTTTCAGCTCAATGTTATTCATAATGCTGTTCCTTACGGCCGATTTTTCTTCATCGTAAAGCTTTTCCTGCTCCTCGGTCATATTACAGAAAACTGTTTGTTCTGTAATAGGCGGGAGGTCTCTGGCAACCATCTCCTTTGTTCTTCGCAGAATAAATGGTTTTATCAGACTTTTTAACTTTGTCTCCTTACTGTCATCTTTGTCTTTCTCAATTGGCTTTGCATATTCCTTGCGGAAGAAAGCAAGATTCCCGAGAAGTCCGGGATTTACAAAATTAAGCTGTGTCCACAGATCAGTAAGGGAGTTTTCTATTGGAGTTCCCGTAAGGACCAATTTGAATTCCGATTTCAACTGAATCATACTCTTGTATATCATGGAAGCCGGGTTCTTGATAACCTGGCTCTCATCGAGAATTATATAGTGGAAATTGTAAGAGCTTATTATGTCAATATCCTGACGGATAGTATGATAGCTTGATATGATTATATCAAAACATTCAAAATATGAGGTATTTTTCTTTCTCTGAATTCCCTTGTAAATGTGAACCTTCATATCAGGAACGAATCTTTTGATCTCGTTTTCCCAATTGTAAATTAATGATGCAGGAACGACGATAAGGGAAGTAAAATTTCTTATAGGTTCTTTAAAAAGTGTAAGTGAATCCTTTTTTGCAGGCCGTTCCTGCGGTTTATGATTTTCGTTGTTGTGCTGCAGAAGTGCAAGGGTTTGTATAGTTTTTCCAAGTCCCATATCGTCAGCAAGACAACCTCCCAATCCCGACGACTGAAGCCAGTAAAGCCAGTTAAGCCCTTCACTCTGATATTCTCTCATCTGATACTTAAAACCTGTTGGCAGAGGTAATGATGGAAGATTCTCGGGGATCAGAAGCTTTTCTAACTGTTCATACCCTTTAAACTCCTTATCGTCAAGTATTTCGTTAAGTAAAGAGAAATGCTGTTTATGGATCTTTAGTGAATCATCTGATCCTTTTCCGAACTCGAAAATATTCCGGAATTTTGCAAACCATGATTCAGGAAGTATGGCTACTGATCCATCGGGAAGTTCGTACAACCTAATTCCCTTAAGAATATTATTTTTTAACCGGATAAATGGAATTTGCCATTCGCCTATCTTTATCACAGCCCTGAGATCAAACCAGTCATCTACCAACCGGTTGCTTATTTCAATAGTAACCGGTTTCAGGTTGTAATTTCGATCAAGTCTTCCGGAATCCAGATGGAAACCCGATTCAAGTATCTCTGAATAATTCCTGTTGACAGCCTCCAGCATTGTATAAAGTTCCTCATAGGCATTCTTACCCTCATACTGTGGCGCAAAATGAATGTTGTCATCTGAATAAAAACCTAGTTCTTCAAGGGTATCTCTGCATTTCTTTTCCCATTGAAGGTTCCGTATAAATTTTTTAAAAACGAATTTATCGTGACTGACACTGAATTTTGTAACAGAAAGAGATGGTTCGTCAGGTGTAATTGTAATTCCTGAGTATTTGTAGTTGAGAATCATAACAGGAGATCCTCTCACTCCTGTCTCAAGGCTCAGATGAGCTACTTTTTCGGGTTCCGGTTCGATGATCTCAAATCCGGTACCT
>JBBRVC010000008.1:0-47266 GCA_038247205.1 Bacteroidales bacterium | reverse complement strand
GTGCTGCGCAGGTAATATTTCTTTGCCATTATAATATTTTTAGGTTTCTATTTATCCTGTAAGCGATAAAAATAATTATTATCCGGCAGAATTAAACATTTTTTACCAAAATAGGTGGCAAAGCAGGGAAATTCAGCGGGTTAAATAAAACAGTTCAGAAATTTGAATAAGAGTGCTCATTGAACAAAATTAGGGGAAATAAAAAAGAGAATGAAAAAAAACAAGGAGAAGTATTTATAACCTTAATCGATTATCTTTAAAACCTGAAAAAAACCTAAATCCTATTTTTATGACTTCTTCCTCGAGACAAAACTTTATAAAAACAATTAATCATCAACAACCTGACAAGGTAGTGGTTGACTTTGGCTCTACAGCGGTTACCGGGATACATGTACTTATTGTTGAAAAACTGCGTGATCACTTCGGACTTGAGAAAAAACCTGTTAAGGTTATTGAGCCATATCAGATGCTTGGCGAAATTGATTCAGATCTGCTTAAAGCGATGGAAATAGATGTTATAGGCTTATTTCCTGCGAAAAATATGTTCGGTGTGCCAAATGAAAACTGGAAAGTTCAGAGGACACTATGGGGACAGGAAGTCCTGTTTCCGGGAACTTTTAATTACACATATAACAACAATGGCGACATACTCATGTATCCTGAAGGAGATACTTCGGTACCTCCAAGCGCTATGATGCCAAAATCGGGATACTTTTTTGATGCCCTCAACAGACAGATGCCAATTGATGATTCAACGCTTAAGGTTGAAGATAATCTTGAAGAGTTTGGCCCCGTAACAGGAGAGGAGCTGAATTACTGGAAAAATCAGATAAGCTCACTGAAAGATGATTCTTATGGAGTAATGGCTTCTTTGGGTGGTACGGCACTTGGTGATATTGCGCTGGTCCCGGCAATGAATTTAAAGTATCCGAAAGGTATACGGGGTGTGGAAGAATGGTATATTTCTACACTGATACGGGAAGACTTTATAAAGGAAATATATGATAAACAGACTGATATTGCAATTGATAACCTTAAACTGTTGCATGGGGTAATTGGGAATAAGATAGACGTGGTATTTACCTGCGGGACAGATTTTGGAACCCAGAATTCGACTTTCTGTTCAACTGAGACATTCGACAATTTGTGGCTACCGTATTACAGAAAGGTAAATGACTGGATCCATGGAAATACCAACTGGAAAACATTCAAACACTGTTGCGGTGCTGTAGAGCCATTGATGAACCATTTTATTGAAGCCGGTTTTGATATAATAAATCCTGTACAGATAAATGCATCGGGGATGGATCCAAAGAAGCTCAAAAAAGAATATGGTGATAATTTAGTATTCTGGGGGGGTGGAGTTGATACCCAGGGTGTCTTTGCTTTTGGTACTCCGGCGCAGGTAAAGGATCAGGTAAAAACCCAGTGTGAAATACTTAACAATAAAGGCGGCTTTGTTTTTAATACTGTTCATAATATCCAGGCTAATGTTCCATTTGCAAATGTTATTGCAATGTTTGAAGCTCTCAAAGAGCTTTGAAATTTGGATAAATAAATGATCATATTAATCTTACAATCAGATAAATACATAAATATTTAAATGATGATACCTTGTATCATTTGAAATATTTTTTAATACAGATATGGAAAGACTTTTTAAAATACTATTGGTTTTTTGCGGATTAGCCGGAGCGATCCCGGAGACATATTCACAGGAAAAGATGACCATCCCACGAATACAGGGTGAATTAAAATTCGATGGTATTATTGATGACGGATGCTGGGATAATCTTAAACCACTTCCAATGGTGATGCATACTCCGAATTTTGGTTACGAGCCATCTGAAAAATCAGAGGTGATGATATGTTACGACAACAATTTTTTGTATGTGGGGGCACGGCTTTTTGATTCAAGTCCATCCGAAATGCTCATATCTTCAAAAAAGCGGGATGAATCCACTGTTGCTAACGAGAGCCTTGTATTGATCTTTGATTCCTTTAATGATAAAGAAAACGCACTTGGTTTTGCCACCACTCCAACAGGGCTGAGAAATGATTTTACTATTTTCAAGGATGCAATGGTACAAACCCGTGAAGGCCCATTTAACGAGAGTTGGAATACTTTCTGGGATGTTGAAACAACTAAAAATGATCTGGGTTGGTTTGTTGAAATTCGAATTCCTTTTTCAAGTATGCGTTTTAAGGACGAAGAGGGAGAAATCACTATGGGATTTATCTGCTTAAGGAAGATTGCATATAAAAATGAAGTTGATGTTTTTCCGTCTATTCCTCCAAACTGGGGAAAAAACAGTGCCTACAGACCATCCAAAGCCCGGGAAGTTACATTTGGAGGGCTCAGAAGTAAGAAGCCATTTTACATAGCTCCCTATGCAATAGCCGGTTATCAGTTCGACAATATTCTGAATGGATCATCTACAGCCTATAATCTTGATAGGAGCCCGAAACTGAATGCCGGATTGGATGTAAAATACGGACTGACCAATAATATTACTATGGATCTTACCGTAAACACCGATTTTGCTCAGGTTGAGGCCGATGATGAACAGATTAACCTTACACGGTTTTCACTTTTTTTCCCTGAAAAAAGAACATTCTTTCAGGAGCGTTCAAGCGTTTTTACTTTTGATTTTGAGCCTGGCAACAGCCTCTTTTATAGCCGCAGAATAGGATTGCACGAAGGAGAACAGGTCCCGATTTTTGGAGGTGCACGAATAACAGGTATGGCAGGCAGATGGGATCTCGGTTTCCTTGATATGCAAACCCAGACTCTCCGGAATTCTGACGGATCTGAGGCTCTTGCTTCTGAAAACTTTGGAATACTCAGGTTGAGGCGACAGATAATAAATGAGAACAGTTACATAGGCGGAATTACTACTTCCAGAGTAGGCATAGATGGCACATATAATCTATCCTATGGACTTGATGGAATTTTCAGGATGCTGGATAATGATTACCTTAATTTTAAACTGGCACAGATTGTAAAAAATTCTTCTGAGAACAACATGCTTTCGCTTGATCCTACCCAATTGTACTTCAACTGGAGAAGATTTAACGATAAGGGATTGAATTATGATTTTACATATTCCAGAAGCGGTAAGGATTTCGATCCGGGTATAGGTTTTCAGACCCGTTCAGATTATACACATTATTTTGGTGCATTTGGTTATGGCTGGATTCCCGGTGAATCTTCTGCACTCCAAAGCCATAAGGTTTTAATAAGAAACATGGCTTATATGGAAAATGAAAATAATTCGCTCCAGTCCTATGAGTCCAGGTTGTCATACGAATTCAGATTTAAATCTGATTACAATGGCACACTCAATTTGTTCCACCAGGTTGAAAATGTAGCTGACACATTCCTCTTTTCCACTGATGCTTACGTTCCGGCAGGAAAATATGGTTTTACTCAGTTTGAGACCCATTTGAATTCCCCTCAGTCGAATCTTTTTATTCTTGGTCTTGATTTTTTTGGTGGAACTTTCTATGACGGGAATCGGATTACATTTGGTGTTGAACCGGCATGGAATATTGGCTCTACTCTTCAACTGGCCATAACTTACGACCATAATTTTCTGTGGTTTAGCAATCGTGATCAAACATTTTCAGGCGGAATTCTTGGTTTTAAAGCTCTTGCAATGTTCACCACCAAGCTATCAATAAGCACATTCCTACAATATAATAGTGCTGAAAATGACATGCTTACCAACTTCCGATTCAGGTACAATTCGCGCGAAGGGAATGATTTTTTCGTTGTAATCAATGAAGGCCACAGTACATACCGGAATATTGCAGATCCAAGGTTACCGCTGTATAATAGTAGATCAGTTTTACTTAAATACACATATACATTTACTTTGTGACCCGGTTTGACAGAAAATTGGATATCTGTTTTTCTGATTAACTTTGCCATCTTCTGTTCGAAAATTTACTAACATAAAAACGAAAAATTATGTCAATAATAGTTGTAGGAATTGTAATCATAATCATCGGCTTTGCTGCCGCTAAAGCTGATCCTCCGTTAAGGGCTTACAGAGCTTTAATAAAAACAGCAGGAATTATTGTACTTGTAATTGGGTTGGCACTCTCATGTGTGGTTCAGGTTGAGCCGGGTCAGGTAGGAGTACAGAAGCTTTTCGGTAAAGTGAATAACAACATACTTCAGAGTGGATTAAATGTCATTAATCCTCTGGTTAAAGTGGTTATGTTTGATATCAGAACTGAAAACTATACCATGTCGGGAGTAAATGATGAGGGTATGAAAATGGGAGACGATGCTATTAAAGTTTTATCAGCTGACGGCCTTGAAGTAATTGTTGATCTTACCGTATTGTATAAAGTTATTCCGTCAGAAGCCCCCCGGATCTTATCAGAGGTAGGGACAGATTACAGAAATGTTCTTGTTCGCCCTATCTGCAGAACCAAGATCAGGGATAATGCAGTCTATTACGACGCTGTTTCTCTATATTCTACAAAAAGAGATGAGTTTCAGGACAGAATCTTCTCCACAATTGAATCCAACTTCAAGGATCGTGGTCTTCTTCTTGAGCAACTCCTGGTAAGGAATCTCACATTGCCTGAGTCAGTTAAGACAACAATAGAATCAAAAATAAATGCTGAGCAGGATGCCCAGAAGATGACCTTTGTTCTGCAGAAAGAGAGACAGGAAGCTGAGCGTAAACGTGTTGAAGCACAGGGTATTGCAGATTATCAGAAAATTCTTAGCACAGGTCTGAGCGACAAGATGTTACAATATGAAATGATCAAGGCTATTTCTGCATCACCGAATGCCAAGCTCATCTTTATGACAAACGGTAAGAACCTCCCGATCCTGGTCGATAGCAAATAGCTTAAACCAGATCACAGGCATCAGGTGGCATCCAGTGGGCGTCCATTCCTTCCCACTTGATGTTGCACCCTATCGGATTTGTAACAGGAATGGAAATTCTCATTCCGGACGTAAGTTCATTCAGTGCAATATCCAGATTGTTGACGGTCATTTTTGAAGGATTTCTCGGATTATCGACTCCTCTGCCTGTATATACCAGATTTCTGTCGGAGTTAAAGGCAAAAAAGTGCGGAGTTCTCAACGCTCCGAATGCTTTGACCACTTTTTGATCCTTATCATGAAGATAAAGCCAAGGGAACCGGTACTTTTCCATACGGCTCACCATATTCGGAAAACTATCCTCTGGGTAAGTATTTTCACTGTTTGAATTTATAGCCACGAACCTTACTCCCCGGGGAAGGTATTTAAGGGCAACAGTACGTGTTATCTCGTCTGAGCCAACCACATACGGACAGTGATTGCATGTGAAAAAGAAAACCAGAAATCTGTCCAGTTTAAAATCATCAAGAGAATATGATTTGCCATCCGTTGCAGGGAGGGTGAAAGCCGGAGCATTATCTCCAATCTGAAGTGTGAATGCCATTTCTTATGTATTTAGTAATTACTTCCAATTAAACATCAGGATAATTATTTTGTTTGATTTAGGGGATTATTGTAATTGCTAAATCCATGAGATACCTCATTTCGCCGGACCATTTATTAAGCCCTCACTTCGTTCGGGCGTGAAATGGTGAATTATTATGCCGGATACTGGCTTTACAGATCATCCTCACCTTGTTCGGATGGATTAACGGGATTACGCCCTCACTCTCGTTCGTGCGTGATCCCCGGGGGTAGCCTGCAAAGCCAAAATAAACCCTTCGGGTTTTGTTTGTTTTACCTCTGTCCCTTCAGAAAGCGGGCTTTCTTCGGGACTTCGGTAAAACAAACAACCCCGCTGGCGCGGGGTTTATTTTGGCTTTGCGGAGAGAGGGGGATTCGAACCCCCGGTGCCCTTTAGGAGCACACACGCTTTCCAGGCGTGCCAATTAAACCACTCTTGCATCTCTCCCGATAATCAGAATGGGTGTAAAAAATCGAGGCGCAAATTACGAAATAAAAATTTAATAAAACCTCTTTTAAGAAATTTCTCCGGCCATTGATCTTCCCAGATATTCCACAACCTTCTTTTTAGAAGTACATGTACCAAGAAGATGCATCAGCTTCGTAACAGAAGCCTCTGAGGTTATGTCCTTTCCGCTTACCACTCCTGCTGCAAGCATCTCACGGCTAGTCTCATACAGTCCCATCTCGACACTTCCACCGTGGCATTGTGTGACATTATAAATAATACCGCCTTTGTTAATAAATTGCTTCAGGTCGTCAATAAACCAATTATATGTAGGAGCATTTCCCGAACCGAATGTTTCTATAATAAGAGCCTTAAGTCCTTTGGTATCAATAACTGCCTGTACGAAGTTCCGGTTGATCCCCGGGAAAAGCTTCAGGATGCCAACATTATTATCAAAATCTTTATGAATTTTAAGCGGAGCTTTCTTTGCCGGATGACGTATCAATTCGGAATTGTATTTCAGATGCAATCCTACTTCTGCAAGAGGAGGATAGTTTGGTGAATTAAACGCATCAAAATGTTCAGCACTGAATTTGGTTGTACGATTTCCACGCGTAAGCTCATTATCGAAGTATATGCAAACCTCAGGGACAATGGCAACACCTGACTTTTGCGCAGCTGCTATCTCAATTGCAGTTATAAGATTTTCCCTGCCATCGGTGCGGGGTAATCCGATTGGAAGCTGTGACCCGGTTAATATGACAGGCTTTGACAGGTTCTCAAGCATAAAGCTGAGCGCTGATGCAGAATAAGCCATCGTATCAGTACCGTGAAGGACAACAAATCCATCGTATTTGTCATAATTCTGGTCAATCGTCTCTGCCATCTTTACCCATACATCAGGATCAATATTCGAAGAATCCTTTACAGGGTTGAATGATATTGAATCGAGGTTGTATCCAAAATTACTCAGAACCGGAACATGATTCGTAATGTGCTTGAAATCTATTGGTATAAGGGCACCCGTTAAGGAGTCATGCACCATTCCGATTGTTCCGCCTGTGTAAATGATGAGAATTGAGACCTCTTTTTTCCTTGTCATCTTGTTTTCAGATATTGAAAAGTTCAATAGAATTTGCGTATGTAACCGATGCTGTATCTTCTTCACTCATTTCAAAAACCTCAGCAATCTTTCTGTTAATAATTCTTATATATGCGCTCTCATTTCGCTTTCCCCTGTGAGGGGCCGGGGTAAGATACGGAGAATCTGTTTCAAGTATAATATGCTCATAACCAATCTCTTTAATGATTTTATCGAGTCCGGAATTTTTAAATGTGACAACACCACCTATGCCAAGTTTCATTTTCATTTCTACTACGCGCCTGGCGTCCTGAAGATCGCCGCTGAATGCATGAAACACACCTTTTATATCCCTTCCTTTAAATTCATCCAGCACTGAAAATACTTCCTTTATTGAATCCCTGGAGTGGATAACAACCGGCAATCCCGAAACGGCAGCGTAATCAAGCTGGCGTCTGAATGCAATGACCTGCTCCTCGATAAAAGTTTTATCCCAGTAAAGATCAATCCCGATTTCTCCGATAGCAATGAATTTATTTTCGGATGCAATTTTTTCAAGGGTCTCAAGTTGCGTTTTCCAGTCTTGTTTTACTGATGTGGGGTGAAGCCCTATCATGGGATAGCATATATCAGGATATCTTGCAGTTACGGAAAGCATGCTTTCAACAGACTTAATATCAATGTTTGGAAGCAGCATTTCTGTAACGCCATTTTCCAACGCCCTTTTAACAACTTCATCCCTGTCGATGTCAAATTCCGGCAGATAAATATGTGTGTGAGTATCAATTAATTTCATTAAGCGAACCCCTGTATGATAACAAGATTTGAGATAGATTTGATTTGCGGTGTAAAATTATAAAAACTGTATCAATTTATGCTGTCCTGTACAAATTTCCGGGATAACATTTTAATAATCCCTTGAATTCCATTTGAAGAAGAAGTGATGACAGCTTATAAATAGGCATTTCCAGTGACCGGCAGATGACATCAATGGTTAACTCACCTTCTTTGGAAATCAACTCAAAAACCAGTTTTTCATTATCGTCAAGCTCGGAGAAAAGCATTCGCTGTACAGGCTGTTTAGTCTTTTCAGGCTTCCAGTCAAGGAAATATTCTATATCGTCAGAGCATTGAGTAAGGGCAGCTTTATTGCTCTTTATAAGATCGTTGCATCCTGCTGACCATTGGTCATCAGGTCTGCCTGGCACAGCTAATACATCACGGTTATATGAAGCAGCTATATCAGCGGTAATCAGGGCCCCGCCCTTACTGCCCGATTCAACTACAAGCGTTGCATCTGACAACCCTGCGATAATCCTGTTTCTCTTGATGAAGTTGTTGCGTTCAGGAAGGGCATCTGATAAAAAATCTGAAAGCAAGCCTCCTTTTTTTATCATTGCATCGGCTGATGGCTTATGAATTGATGGATAAAGAGTTTCGAAGCCATGCGCCAGTACGCCAATTGTATGCAGGTTATTTGAAATGGCAGCCTTATGTGCCGCAATGTCAATCCCGTAAGCAAGCCCGCTTATGATAACCAGATCAGGATGGCCTGCAGCAAGTCCTGTTATAATCTTATCGCATAATTCTTTTCCGTGAGTCGTTGCATTACGTGTTCCGACAACACTTAACATCTTTGCAGAATCGAGATCACAGTTGCCCTTAAAAAAGAATATGACGGGTGAATCATCACATTGCCTGAGCCTGAAGGGGTAATTACTGTCAAGATAGAAATAGGTCTTAATATTGTTCTTTTGAACATATTCTGCCTCTTTTTCTGCATTGTCGAGGTAGGTCCTGTCGCATATATATTTTGCGAGCCCCGGACCAATACCGGGTATCGTAACAAAAGTTCTGTACGACTCGCTGAAAATTGCTTCCACGCTGCCAAAATGGGAAACAAGCTTACGGGCATTGATATCGCCTATGTGAGGGATTTGTCCTAAAGCAATCTTATGCTTAAGAAGAATTTCAGACATAGCACCGGAATATTTGAGACAATCAAATATATAAAAAAAAGACCCCAACACAATCGGTTGGAGTCTTTTTATATCTTAAAAATTTCTTTGAATATGAAAAAAGGGGCTTTAGATCACACCCATATCGAGCATTGAATTGGCAACCTTAAGGAAACCTGCAATATTTGCACCTTTCACATAATCAACATAGCCATCTTCGCGTTTTCCGTATCTTACACACTGCTCATGAATGTTGCACATGATCTCATGTAGACGATCATCTACTTCCTGTCTGTTCCAGCGCAGCTTCATTGAATTCTGTGTCATCTCAAGCCCTGATGTTGCAACTCCGCCTGCGTTAGATGCTTTGCCGGGTGAAAACAGGAGTTTGTTTTTATGGAGGATCTCAATTGCCTCAGGAGTACATGGCATATTAGCGCCTTCACAAACACATATGCATCCGTTGTTTACAAGTGTCGCAGCGTCTTCTGCACTGAGTTCATTCTGTGTGGCGCAAGGAAGAGCAATGTCAACTTTCACTTCCCAGGGATGTTTTCCTTCGTGAAATTCAACTCCCTCGAAAGCAATGGAATATGGTTTTACAATATCTTCATTTGATGCACGAAGTTCAAGCATATATTCAATTTTCTTCCCGGAAATGCCATTTGAGTCATAAACATAACCGTCAGGACCTGATATAGTTACAACTTTTCCGCCAAGCTCTGTAGCCTTCAGGGCAGCGCCCCATGCCACATTGCCGAAACCGCTTATTGCAACTCTTTTACCCAAAAATAATTCTCCTCTTGTTGCAAGCATCTCTTTTGCAAAATATACACAGCCATAGCCGGTTGCCTCAGGACGAACCAAGGAACCTCCCCAGTTGCTTCCTTTGCCTGTTAGTACACCTGTATGTTCCCCTGCAAGTCGCTTATACATACCATACATGTATCCTATTTCACGTCCGCCAACACCAATATCTCCTGCAGGTACGTCTGTTTCAGCACCGATGTATTTCCATAACTCCAGCATAAATGACTGGCAGAATCTCATCACTTCCATGTTTGATTTTCCTTTTGGATCAAAATCTGATCCGCCTTTACCTCCGCCCATTGGCAAAGTTGTGAGGGCATTTTTAAAGATCTGTTCGAACCCGAGAAATTTAAGAATTGAAAGGTTTACACTTGGGTGAAAACGAAGTCCTCCTTTATAAGGTCCGATTGCGTTGTTATACTGAACCCTGTAACCAAGATTGACTTTTACGTTTCCCTCATCGTCAACCCATGGAACTTTAAATGTCAGAACCCTGTCAGGTTCAATTAATCTTTCAATGATGTTTGCTGATTCAAACTGAGGATTATCATTATAGACCGCCTCAATAGATTCAAGTACTTCTTTTACAGCTTGTAAATATTCAACCTCACCCGGATGTTTTTTACTCAGGTTGTTCAAGATCTTATCTACATTCATATTTCAATAGTTTTAGTTTACAGGTCAAGAAAATTCGTAGGGTCAAATTTCATTCTGTTAAAGATCATTTAAAATGATAAAACTCATGTTATCAGATGATAACAATTAGTTTTTTGGAGTATACATGTTGAGGACTCTCAATACTTTGGCTCTTTCTTCTTTCCTAAACGCACTTATATATATAGGAGGGTATTTTGCGATTTTATTATTCACTCTCTGAAACAGGGTGATGCTTTGTCGAAGACCAAAGAAGCCGGATTCGGTTTTATAGCCTGAAAATGTTCGCTTATTTATCTCTACCGAGTTCTTTTTACCACCAACAATGCCTGCGGTAAAGTATCTGAAAACAATATTATCACCATCATCGGAGAAGTATATGTATTGATAATTTAAGAACATCGGATAAAAAGCAACAATGGCATAAAATGCTACCAGGATGATCGTCCAGGTTGTTTCCGTTAAACCCAGAAGAGGGTATTTAATCAGTTTTGCCACATAAGTCAGTGCGATGTAAACCAGAAAGACCACAGTGGCTCCGAATAGTTTAATTCGCACACCAATTATATTTTTACTGTTGTCAAATGTCATGGTATGAATTTTTAGCAATTTATAAAAAAAAACGAGAATCTTAATAGTCAGCGTCTGATCCTGAAAAATTTAAGCATTATTTCACTGCACTCTTTCTGCATCACTCCCGAACTTACAACTGTTTTCGGGTGCAGTAATGCATCTGAGATCACTCTGTAGCCCTTTTTCTCATCCGTTGCTCCGAATATCAGTCGGGAAGCCTGGCTCCAGCCGATGGCTGCCGCACACATCGCACATGGTTCAAGAGTTACATAAATAGTACAACCGGTAAGGTATTTGCCTCCAAGATAATGTGTGGCTGCTGTAATAGCCTGCATTTCAGCATGGGCTGTCGGATCCTTTAATGTCTCTGTAAGGTTATGAGCCCGGGCAATAATCATATCATCGCAAACTATTACAACTCCAACAGGAACTTCCTGTTTATCAAAAGCTTTCTCTGCTTCAGCGAGGGCCGAATGCATAAATTTCTCATCCATGGTATTGTCCATTCCGTTTTCTTTGAGCCTCTAAAATTATGAAGAAAAATCGTGATTTACCATGGACTCTTACAACTGATAATTTTCTTACTTTTGCTGAAATCATAAATGGGCGACGATGTACAGGACACACACATGCGGAGAATTAACACTTAAAAATGCCGGAACAGACGTTATATTATGCGGCTGGGTTCAAAAATCAAGAGATCTTGGAGGAATGACCTTTGTTGATCTTCGCGACCGTTATGGCATAACCCAGCTTGTATTTAACATGGAAACCAACGCTGATTTATGTGAAAAAGCCCGCAAGCTCGGCAGAGAATTTGTCATCCAGGCTAAAGGTAAAATCAGAGAGAGAAGCAATAAAAACCTGAAAATACCTACAGGTGAGATCGAGATCGATACAACAGAACTGAATATTCTCAACAAAAGTGAAATACCGCCATTTACCATTGAGGAAGAAACTGATGGCGGTGAGGAATTGAGGATGAAATACAGGTATCTCGATCTGCGAAGGACTACAGTAAAAAACAATATAATCCTCAGGCACCGGTTCGCTCAGGAGGTTCGTAAATACATGGATTCCATAGGGTTTGTAGAGGTTGAAACTCCTGTTCTCATTAAATCAACTCCTGAAGGGGCCCGCGACTTTGTTGTTCCTTCAAGAATGCAACCCGGAACCTTTTATGCTTTGCCCCAGTCACCGCAAACGCTGAAACAACTCCTGATGGTTGCAGGTTTCGATAAGTACTTCCAGATAGTTAAATGCTTCCGGGATGAAGATCTAAGAGCTGACAGACAACCCGAATTCTCTCAGATCGACTGTGAAATGTCGTTTGTGGAACGTAATGATGTTCTGGAGACTTTTGAAGGTCTTGCCAGATACCTTTTTAAAGAAATTAAGGGTATAGAATTCAAAGAGCCGTTTCTGCGTATGCCATATGCTGAAGCAATGGAAAGCTATGGATCCGACAAGCCTGATCTTCGTTTTGGAATGAAATTCAGGGATTTGACCACAATTGCCAAAGGTCATAATTTTCCGGTTTTTGACAGTTCGGAATACATCGGGGGAATTTGCGCCAAAGGATGTTCAGAATATACAAGGAAGCAACTCGATGAACTTACTGAATTTGTCAGAAAACCCCAGATCGGGGCTAAAGGACTGGTTTATGTTAAATACGGAAATGACGGTGTAATTAAATCATCGGTAGACAAGTATTATACTCCTGAGCAGTTGAAAACATGGGCAACTTTAATGGAAGCAGGTGAAGGTGATCTGATGCTGATACTCTCAGGCGATCGCAAAAAGACATTGCCTGCACTGTCAGAATTGCGTCTTGAGATGGGTAAGAGGCTGGACCTTAGGACAAAAGATAAATTCGTTCCATTATGGGTGGTTGATTTTCCACTTCTGGAGTGGGATGAAGACACAAAGAGATTCTATGCAATGCATCATATGTTTACCTCACCAAATCCTGATGACATGCATCTTATGGAAACTGATCCCGGCAAGGTTAGGGCAAATGCCTATGACCTTGTAATTAATGGTGTGGAAATAGGGGGTGGTTCAATAAGAATTCATGATGCTGCAGTTCAAAAACTTATGTTTAAAGTTCTGGGATTCAGTGATAAAGAAGCAGATGAGCAATTTGGATTCCTCCTGAACGCATTTAAATATGGAGCCCCTCCTCATGGCGGTGTCGCTTTCGGTTTCGACAGATGGGTGGCTATGTTCGGAGGACAGGATTCAATTCGTGACTTTATTGCATTTCCCAAAAACAATTCCGGAAGGGATGTAATGCTTGAAACACCCTCCAGGATCTCCGATCAGCAACTGAACGAGTTGAAGCTTATTTTGAAATCAGAGAAACCGGGATAGATTTTATCTGCTACTGTTAACCGTTTTTATTTTAATGACGCCATTTGAACCGCGCGATCCGTAAATAGCAGCTGATGATGATTTTACAACTTCTATTGATAACACATCAACAGGACGGATATGGTCAATCGAACTTACAATCACTCCATCTACAACAAAAAGTGGCGGGGCGCTTCCATAAAGAGATGTCTGGCCGCGAATAGTGATTGTTTTTCCACTTACATTCACACCAGGAACAGTTCCGGTTAACATCTCATAGACGTTTGAATACTGAGCATTTTTATTAACGTTGCCTTCTATTCGATTGGGATTTGATGTAGATATTCTGGATGGAGTTCTGTTATTTGGCTTTTGAACTTTTGAAAGTGAAAAATCAATAGTTGTATTATTGTTTATTGGAACGGTCATCCCATCGAAATAGGTGAAAGCACTAAGAGAATCGGCAGCCGGGCTGACCTTGATTTTGTAGAAACCCTTGATATTGGTTTTTTTTCCGGAGTCTTCATTATCTATTAATATCACAACCCCTTCAACAGGGTTCTTTGCTGCATCTACAACATGACCAGAAATTGCAATTTTTTTACCGGCATTTTGTCCACGGGCACTGTTAATTGCAACTATTAGAGCCATGAGTATTAGGAGTACTTTGGTTTTCATTTTCCTTATCTTTTATTATTTGTCAGGTCCTCTAAGAAGTGTAATGAGAATCACTCCGTTAGCACCCCTGGAACCATAAATTGAAGCCGCTGCACCTTTTAAGATTTCAATAGATTTTACTGTCTGGGGCGATATCCCTTCAATTGTACTAACTATTGATCCGTCAACAACGAATAACGGGTCAGTACTTCCGATAAAAGTAGATTGCCCCTGTATTATTACCCTGGTCCCGTTTACCTGTACTCCCGGTTGTCCTTGCAGCATTTCAAAAATGCTTATATAGGATGAATATCTGCTTTCTTTGCCATCAATTTTGTTTACAGAATTAAGAAGGTTTTTTCTTTTAACAGTGCCATAGCCAACATTTATATCTTCTTCTGCCGCTTCATTGGAATGGTTGATTGTTAATGATTTAACAGGAAGAGAGATGTCAATTTCTGTTCGGCCGTTTATTTTCGTTCTTCCGATATTCCCTGAACTTACGAGGACGCTGATTACTTTGGAATCTGATTTGGTTTTTACTCTGTAATAACCCTTATTATCAGTTGATCTGCGGGTGTTTTTATCGTCAATCTGAATTGTTGCCTTCTTAACCGCAACATTGTCAATATCTGTAACCCTGCCTGTTATGATAATATTCCTGGCCTTACTATCTGGTTCCTGAGAGTGGCCGTACTGAAAAAAAGTTATCAGCATTATTATCAGGAAAGTGAATCTTTTCATATAATTTATTTGTTTACCAACTTTATAAGATAACCCCGTTAGCTACCCTTGAGCGAAAATGGAGTCAATTACTCCGCCGGAAGGAGTGAAAACACTTACCCTGAAGCAATGTTGAGTGGAAGATGAAAGTTAAAATCAGAATCAGCATTATATATCTCATATTTCCGGGATTTATAATACTGCAAGTTACGAGTTATCTGATAAAGACAAGAATCAATTTTAAATGATTTTGCCAATCAGTGTTGCAGAAGTGCTTCTTTCAATAAAAACATTCACATATTCGCCCGGCTTATGATTTTCCCGGGGAAAAACAACAACCTTGTTCTGGGAGGTTCGTCCTGAAAGAAATTCATTAGATCGCTTGGAGAACCCTTCTGTGAGTACCTCAAAAGTCTTCCCGATATCATTTTTCTTCGCCCTTGATGACAAGACGCTCTGAAGGTCTATCATTTCCTGCAGTCTCCTTGCCTTAATTTCTTCAGGAACATCATCAGTTAATTTTCTGGCTGCTTTGGTGCCGGGTCTCTCACTGTACTTGAACATGTAAGCAAAATCGAAGCCGGCCCATTCCATCAGGGATAATGATTCTTGCTGGTCCTCTTCAGTTTCTGTGCAAAATCCTGTTATCATATCGGTAGATAATGAGCAATCAGGAAGGATCCTTTTTATCGCTTCTAAACGATCCATATACCATTCTCTTGTATATTCCCTGTTCATTAACTTCAGAATACGGCTGCTTCCGCTTTGGGCAGGAAGGTGAATATGACTGCAGATATTTTTATAACCGGCCATAATGTGAAGCAGATCATCCGACAAATCTTTAGGATGTGAGGTAGAAAACCGTACTCTCATAAGGGGGTTCATAACTGCTACTTTCTCAATCAGATCAGGGAATTTTAAAATCTTGCCTTCCTTTTCCCAGCTGTAAGAATCAACATTTTGTCCGAGCAGCGTTACTTCATGGTACCCATTTTCCGACAGTTCCGTCACCTCTCTTAAGATTGATTCCGGATCGCGGCTTCTTTCAGCGCCCCTGACATACGGGACGACACAATATGAACACATGTTGTTGCATCCTCTCATAATTGAAACAAAGGAAGATACGCCGTTTTTATCCATTCTTACCGGCGATATGTCGGCATAGGTTTCTTCTCTCGACAGAAGTACATTAACTGCTTTGTGGCCAGACTCGGCTTCTGCAACAAGAAGTGGTAATTCACGATAAGCGTCGGGTCCGACTACTATATCAACCAGTTTTTCTTTTTCTAGCAACTTCTCCTTCAGCCTTTCAGCCATACAGCCTATTATTCCGATCTTTATACCCGCCTTCTTCTTTTTAAGATAGCCAATTGCTGTAAGTCTGCCCCATATACGTTGTTCAGCATTATCTCGTATCGAACATGTATTGATCAGTATAAGATCAGCCTCTTTAATATTTTGCGTCGACTTAAATCCAGAATCAGACAGTATTGCTACAACAACCTCACTGTCAGCAACATTCATCTGGCAGCCATAGGTCTCTATATATACTTTCTTACTCATAAGAAACTCTTTTAAGTTTTTCGTAGCTCGTACGCCTCACGCCTTCAGCCCTAAGCCTTCCGCCTATTATTCACGGCACAAAAGTATAAAGTATGAGTGAGGTATAAAAGAAATATTTAAATTTGCGTACAGTAAATTAAATCTTTATAATATGTCTGGTCACAGTAAATGGTCCACAATCAAACGGAAGAAAGGCGCAATTGATGCCAAAAGAGGAAAGATATTTACTAAGATAATCAAGGAGATTATCATTGCCGCAAAAGAGGGTGGAGGTGATCCTGAAACAAATGCCCGCCTGAGGCTGGCTGTTCAGAATGCAAAGGGTGCCAACATGCCAAAGGATAATATTGAAAGGGCAATAAAAAAAGCAGTAGGATCTGATGCGGAGAGCTTCATTGAAACAACATTTGAGGGATATGGCCCTGCGGGCATAGCTGTCTTTGTCGAGTGCCTTACTGATAATAATAACCGGACTGTAGCTGCAGTAAGATCCTCGTTTAATAAGTATGGTGGTAACCTTGGAACGAACGGATCACTTAGTTTCCTGTTCGAAAGAAAAGGTGTATTTACCATAAAAAATGAAGGATTTTCAGTTGAGGAAATTGAACTTGAGATGATTGATGCAGGCGCCGAGGATATTGAAGTTGAGGGCGATACATTAACGGTTACCTGTGCAATGGAAGATTTTGGAAGCGTAAACCGCAAACTTAATGAACTTGAGATTGAGCCTGATGATGCAGGTCTGAAAAGAATTCCCCACGAAACCAAAAAAGTTGATCTCGAATCAGCAAAAAAAGTTATTAGATTTATCGAAGTTCTTGAAGATGACGATGATATCCAGAATGTATATCATAATCTTGAGATGACAGAGGAACTGGCCAATGAATTGGGTTAAAAGAAATTTTTATATCATATTTCGGTCATCATGAGCAAACTAATTCCTTTGTTATTTCTGGTTATCCTGATTTCATGCAATAAAAAATCCGGAAGTGATTTTGCCTGGGAGAAGAGTTACGGAAATGGAGAGGCATTATTTATCAGTGCCGCTGAAGATTCGGGTGTCGTAGCATGTGGCGAAGTCGGAGGGAAGCCTTACCTGGCACGGCTTGATAAATCAATGTCTGAAGTTATCGATTTCAGTTTTTCTGAACCAGGACTCTTCAGTTCAGCCTGGTTTGATACCACAAGCTATATTGCTGCAGGAAGTACACTTGGAAAGATGCTGATTGTCCGTTTTGATAAGGAAGGAAATATAGTCTGGAATAAAGCACTTTCTACTGATTTTAAAATAGATAATACCTCATTAAAGTATACAGGAGGAGGCAGCTTTCTTGCTGTGGGCAGTGCCGGGGCAGATGCTGCTGAGGATGGATCCACCAGTCTGTTTTTTGTAAGATTTGATACAACCGGACGGGTAATATCTAATGTCAGTATACCAAACACCGGGTTTGTTTCAGCCAGGAATCTCTCTTCAGACAATGAGGGAAATATTTATTTAGGTATAACCCGATTGACAGGTGGAAGAAAGACAAAAGCTTCAGTTGTCAAATTCAACAGCGATTTTCAAGAGTTATGGGAAACGGAACTTTATAATAACCCCGATTTCGGATCAGCAAGTATTGACATTACACTTGATGCATCAGGGAATGTATATGTTACAGGCAGGACAGAACTTAACCAGAATGAAGGGGTTTCGAACAATTCTTTCGTGGTTTCACTTACTAATTCCGGTACAATAAGGTGGAAGAAATATCTTGAATCTATCAATTCGGGCTATTCCGTTATCTTAGACGATGATGTTGTGATCATACTTAACAGAAACTGTTTTATTGTAAATATGATAAATCAGTCAGATGGATCTGACGCTGGCAGAGTGAGGGTTATGGATGTTTGTAATTCTAAAGACAGCGACGCCCTTGGAACTGATTTTGATCAGAGATATGATGGTAATATCTTTCTAGCCGGCTCGAAAGGGGGCAGTTTTTACCTTGCCCTGAAATCAATTGTTTATTAATAATTCTAAATATAATTATTATCCGGTAGTTCCGTTTTTATTCTGTCAGTGTTTTACTAATTTTGCAGCATGATCCGGATCTCAATTTTTTTATTGGTTTTCTATATCTTCTTACCTGGAACCACAAATGCTCAGGCATTCATAAAGACCGGTGAACTATTTCACAGGCAGGAGAGCAATGCACATACCGGAAGCCTGAATATAAACCAGGATGTACAGCTGGACTCTCTGATCAGCAGATATATTATTGCAAACAGCAAGGTTAAAACAACTGAAGGGTCAGTGGGTATTGAGGGTTTCAGGATACAGATTTATTCGAACTCAGTGAGAACAGCCCGCGAAGAATCTGCCAAAGCACGTGCCGAATTTATAAATAAGTTTCCTTCCATAGCATCTTATGCCCAATACCAGGACCCAGGTTACTTTATGGTAAGGGTGGGCGATTACAGGACTAAGACTGAAGGATTTAAGGATCTGCTTATGATCCGGAAACAGTTTCCAAATGCATATCTCGTTCCGGACGTAATTAATTTCCCGGATTTGAATAAACAGTAATTATGAGTGATAACATCAAACACGAATGCGGCATTGCAATGTTAAGATTGCGTAAGCCGATGGAGTTTTATTTGGAGAAATATGGTACCTGGGCCTATGGGCTTCAGAAAATGTACCTTATGATGGAAAAGCAGCATAACCGGGGACAGGACGGGGCAGGTATAGCAGGAATAAAATTGAATGTTCAGCCAGGAAACAGATATATATTTCGTCAGAGATCAAATCAGGCAAACCCCATTAAGGATATTTTCGGACTTATCTACGACGATATTGACAAGATAAGTCTCAATCATAATGCGGATTTCACAAACCCTGCATTTGTAAAAGAGAATGTGCCATTTGCATGCGATATATACCTTGGGCACCTGCGATACGGCACCTATGGTAATTATAATATTGACTACGTTCACCCGGTAAGCCGTGAGAATAACTGGCGATCGAAAAATCTGGTTATGGCCGGAAATTTTAATCTGACAAATGTGGGAGAGGTGTTTGGAAGTCTCATTGATCTTGGTCAGAATCCTGTCGACTTCTCCGATACTGTAACAATACTTGAAAATGTTGGTCACCGGCTTGATGAGGAGAATGAAAAGCTTTATTGGCAGTTCAAGCACCAGGGCTATTCTAAAAAGGATGTTTCACCTCTTATTGAAAAAAATCTTGATGTGGTTTCAATACTGAGGAAAGCAAGCCGAAACTGGGATGGCGGATATGCAATGGCCGGAATGCTGGGACACGGCGATGCATTTGTAATGAGAGATCCGGCCGGTATCCGTCCGGCATTTTATTACATTGATGATGAGGTAGTTGTAGTAGCATCAGAGCGACCTGTAATTCAGACTATTTTTAATATCAGGACCGACAATGTTCATGAACTGCCACCGGCACATGCGATTATAATCAAAGCATCGGGCGAAACATCAATTGAAAAGCTAAGAGAGGAAGATGAGATAAGGAAGTGCTCATTCGAAAGAATTTACTTTTCAAGGGGAACTGATAAAGACATTTACAGGGAAAGAAAAAAGCTTGGGGAGATACTGACCGATGATGTGTTGAAAGCTGTTGACTACGATCTTGACCATACAGTCTTTTCATACATCCCGAATACAGCTGAAAGTGCATTCTACGGACTTGTAAAGGGAGTTGAGGATCACCTTAATAAGTCCAAGATTGATGCAATTCTCAAAAGGGGAAATGATATTTCCAGGGAAGAGCTTCAGAAGATCATTGAGAGGCGCCCGAGGGTTGAGAAAATTGCAGTAAAAGATGCAAAGCTCAGGACCTTTATCACGGGTGATAACAGCAGGGACGACCTCGTGGGACATATTTATGATGTTACATATGGTGTTATTCGAAGAGGCATTGATAATCTTGTAGTTATCGATGATTCAATAGTCAGGGGAACTACTCTGAAAAAAAGTATTATAAAGATACTCGACCGGCTCGATCCGAAGAAGATCGTCATAGTATCCTCCTCCCCTCAATTACGCTACCCCGATTGTTATGGAATTGACATGGCGAAACTTGGTGATTTCATTGCATTTAAAGCTGCAATTGAATTGCACAAGGACAGGGGTAATGAGGAATTTCTAAGTAATCTTTATGAGGAAGCTAAAGCTGAGTTGCTTAAACCAGTTACGGAAGTAAGAAATGTAGTAAGGGACATTTATAAGCCATTTTGTCCAGTTGAGATATCAGCAAAGATTGCTTCCATGTTAAAAACTTCAAATATTGGCGCAGAGGTAACAATTATCTTTCAGTCAATTGAAGGGCTCCATAAAGCTTGTCCCGGGCATACCGGAGATTGGTATTTTACCGGAAACTATCCCACACCGGGTGGCAATAAAGTTGCAACCCAGTCTTTTGTAAATTATTTTGAGGGGAAAAACATCAGAGCTTATTGATTTTCGTGTTCATGCTCATGTGAAAACCAGGTGATCTCAAAGTCCTTTTTGTATGAGGCCAGATGCCTGTTTATTTTTTCAACATAGATATCCTTTAGGGTGATCATAATGCCTGTCTCCTCGACATCACCAAACTTATGATTTATAAATGTGCCAAAAGTCTTCATCGTAGGTGAAAGGTTCATATATGCGTTTATCAATGGCGGAATATTTTCATCCAGGGCTCTTACTTCACGTGATAGGATCTTATAATTCTCCTTATATCTCCATCCCTTGAAAATTTTTCTCATTGCCTCTTCCTGAATATCAATATTTGCAGGGTCATTAGGTATTACAAGTTTATCGGGATCACTAAAATGTTTCCTTAGAAAATAGAGTATCATATTTCTGGCCTTCGGGTTGAAATGAGGATACATTGTCACTTTCCCGAACAGATATTTCAGATGGTGATTATCAATTACAATTGCTCCAAGACCGTCCCAAAGATTATCCAGGGCAAACAAACTTTTTCTTCCCATTGTACGTGACTGATAATCAGGGTGAACAAAAGAGCGGCCCAGCTCCATCAGGTGGGGGTAATATTTGGAAAGAAATTTATCGGAGAACTTAAAATATGTTGAGGATGCCATCCTGGTGATATCACAGTCGGTGCATCCCTTGGGTGGGAAATAAAACCGGTATCCGCCAATAATCTGCTTGTTTTCGGGATCCCATACTATTAATTGTTTTTGCGGATCAACTTTGGCCGTGTCAAAATCATCAATATCAATCTCCTTGCCGGTTCCGCCACCTGCATGCCGGAATGTTATTTCTCTTACCCGGCCAACTTCATTCATAAGAATCGGCGAACTGTTATTGTCGAAAATATATAGTTCATTGTTCCCGTTATTGGTAACCCGAAGTAGCTTATCCTTCGAAAGTTCTGCCATTAGCTGGTCTTTAGGCAATTGTTCTGCTATCGGCTTCATTTATCGGTTTTGTTATTCAAATAAGATCCCCTGTATCGAAAAAAAGTGTACTGCAAGTTAAACATTTTTTTGAATCACCTTTTTACTTCTGGTTAAATTGAAGTTCATAGGATTTTGATTTTACCCATTCAGCCCACTCTGCAGGTGATTTGGTTCTGTCAAATGTCTGCCATGGTATGCTCTTGCCGAAAGCAAGGAATATCTCCTTGTCTTTTTGCCTGAACATCTCATCAGGAAGGTATAGCATTTCAATATTTGCCTTGATTCCGCAAAATTTTCTAAAATTTGACAGTGAATAGAAAAAGTTCGAATTCCTGCCTGAAATATATACAGGAATAACGTCACGATGATTTTGTATTGCCTTGGATATAAAGCTCTTGTGCCAAATCAGATCTCTGATCACACCCCGCCTTTTTCTGGAACACAGGCCAGCGGGAAAATATAATATCTGACTCTCGGACTCAAAAGCCTGTTCAATTTTTCTGACTGCTCCCCTGTCCTGAAAACCATGTTTGTTTACCGGCAAAAAAATGCCCGACACGCGTCCGATACTCATGAGAATATCATTTACCGGAAATTTTATGTCTTTGAAATATTTTGATAATTCATAAATGAATACAAGACCGTCGAGACCGCCAAGCGGATGATTGGAAACAAATATATTCCTCCCGCCGGTGGGGATATTTTCCTGTCCGAACACTTTATAGCGGGTGCTCATGAATTTTAGCGATGCCCCAATCAGCTCAGCATTTTCCAGATGTCCCCATTCCTTTAGAAAACCGTTTAGTTCTTCCTGATGGACGATCTTTTTCAGATAATTGATGACGAAAGGGGGAATAATCTTTGCTAATCGCTTATTCTTTGAATAGATGATTTTTTCAACATTGATTTCCGGAATTTTGTTATCCCCTGTTATACTATCCATCGCCATATAATCCCCTTTTGAAAAAAGAGAATGCAAAGTTACCAATTTTCTTACAGGAAGAAAAGAGGTTGCCAGAGTTATTTATTAAAGAGTCTCACCAACTCTCCTCCTGAAATTTACCCCAGCCCCAAGGGGAGTAAAACGCAGTGAGGAATCTTAGGCTATTGTATACCAATTACTTAATAAATGTTGTCATTAGGGTAATACACCCCGAATTTTAAGTTTGATATTGAATGAAATCTGAATTACTCGGACACTTAGGATACCGGGCTTTTTGTTGCCGAAAATACGGTAAAATGAAAGTTATCAACAAAAGTGTAAAAAAGTGGTGCAAAGTGGGGTAAAGTGGATAATTTTTATTTAATTTAGCTTCTTAATCTCAAAATGCCCGATGGCCACATTTATAGGTGATTATACATGCAAAGTGGATGTAAAAGGAAGGATAATCCTTCCGGCTGCATTCAAAAAGCAGTTGCCTGCCGGAGCAGAGGATCATTTTGTGGTGCGAAAAGATATATTTGAGACTTGTCTCGTTCTCTATTCAATCGAAGATTGGAACAGACAAATTGAAAAAATCAGGAAGACGATTAACCCCTACAATCGTGAGCATAACAAGTTCCTTAGGAATTTTTATAAAGGAACTGCTGAGCTCTTTCTTGATGCCAATAACCGTATGCTGATACCAAAAAGATTACTCGATTTAATAGGGGCTGACAGAGATGTTGTCCTTGCGGGTCAGGATGGACGGATAGAAATTTGGGCGGCAAATATCTACGAAAGGATTGATATGCCTGCGGATGATTTTGCCGATCTGGCTGAAAAGCTTTTGGGTGGAACCAATCTTGAATCTGAGAAATAATGGTTTATCATATACCGGCACTTCTGCATGAGAGTATTGAAGGGCTGAATATCAGGCCTGACGGGACCTACATCGATGTTACATTCGGTGGTGGAGGCCACTCTTCCGAAATACTTAAAAGACTGACATCAGGTAAGTTGATAGCTTTCGATCAGGATGAAGATGCAGCACGCAATGTACCCGACGACAAAAGATTATTATTTCTTGATCAGAATTTCAGATTCCTTAAAAATAACCTCAGATTTAACGGAATCAATTCCGCAGATGGACTGATTGCCGATCTTGGCGTTTCATTTCACCAGTTTGACGAACCCGAACGAGGTTTCACTTTCCGTCAGGATGCTCCGCTCGATATGAGGATGAACAAATCAGGAAAGCTTACGGCAGCCGATTTACTCAACACCGTAGATGAATCGGATCTGGCTGACATCCTGTATAAATATGGAGAATTAACAAACTCAAGAAAAATTGCCAGGGAGATAGTCTCTGCCCGGTCAATCATGCCTGTAAATACTGTAAATGACATTATGACAGTTATCGGAAAGCTGGCTCCCTTCCGCCAGGAACACAAATTCTATGCCCGTGTGTTTCAGGCATTTCGAATTGCTGTTAATCAGGAGATTGATAGTCTTAAGGAGATGCTTTTACAGGCACTTGAAATACTTAATAGTGGCGGAAGACTGGTAGTAATAACATATCATTCTCTTGAAGACAGAGTTGTTAAAAACTTTATGCGTACCGGGAATTTCGAAGGTGTTGAGGAGAAAGATTTCTATGGAAACCCGGTTACTCCATTCAGGATGATAACCAAAAAAGGTTTGACCCCCGCAGAAGAGGAAATCGCTAATAACAGCAGATCGAGAAGCGCCCGATTAAGAATCGCTGAAAAGATTTAATCATGGCAGAAAAAAAGGAGTCAAATAAAAACCAGGTCAAATCTGCAAGTTTCATTAAGGAACTGCTCAGTGGAACCATGATCTCTGAAAAGCTCATTCTCCGGAATCTGGGATATGTAATGCTCATCACATTTCTTGCCGCAGTATATATCGGGAACAGATTTCATGCAGAAAAAATTACAAGGGAATCAACAAAACTATCAAGAGAAGTGAAAGACCTGAGGTCAGAATCACTTTCTACTTCAACAAGTCTGATGTACGTAAGCAAACAATCAGAGGTATTCAGACTGGTAAGAGAAAAAGGACTTAATCTGGAGGAACTGAAAACACCTCCTTATAAATTACTGGTCAATAAATAGTAGCAGATGCAAGTACGGGATGAAATAGTTTTTCGCAGTGGAATTGTATATATTATAATTGCATTTCTCGCTGTTGCTATCCTTGTCAGGATCCTGATACTTCAATATGTACAGCATGGAAAATGGTCAGCCATGAGTGAAAAGTATGTTTACAGAACGGCTGAAATGCAGGCAAACCGCGGCGATATTCTCGCACACGATGGCCGCCTCCTCGCCAGCTCAGTTCCATACTATACCATTTATATGGATACGCGAAGCAGCGGCATGGCAGGCTCAACCTGGTCAAATGGCATAAACGGGTTATCAGCAGGCCTGGCAAAACTGGTAGGTGAAAGATCTGCAGCCGGCTGGAAAAATGTTATTACTGAAGCAAGAAGAAGGGGTGATCGTTATTTTCTTATCAAGAGAAGGGTTGATTATGAAACTCTTAAGAAGCTAAAAGAGCTGCCCATATTCAGAGAAGGTCAGTATAAGGGTGGAATGGTTGCGCAGGCTGAAAACAGAAGAATTCTCCCAAACAGCGATCTGGCAACCCGAACCATAGGATATCTTAATCTTGGCAGCGATGGTAACGAGGTTGGAATTGAAGGAGCTTTTGACAGCTACCTGGCAGGCAAGAGTGGCGTGGTTGTAAAACAGAGACTGACAGGAGGAGACTGGATCACAGTTGATGACGCCAACAGCGTGGAGTCGTCGGATGGCAATGATGTCGTTACGACGCTCGATGTTGATCTTCAGGATGTTGCAACGACTGCCCTTGTCAACCAGCTGAAAAAGCATAACGCCCATCATGGGTGTGCAGTTTTAATGGAAGTGGAAACAGGTGATATCAGGGCCATTGCCAACCTTGAAATCGGCAGTGACGGAGGATATCATGAAACCTACAATTATGCAGTGGGGGAAAGTACCGAACCCGGCTCAACCTTTAAACTACCGGCGCTCATGGCGGCCCTCGAAGATGGGGTGATAGACACAGGGGATATAATTGATACCGGCACAGGCAACATTAAGTTTTATAACAAGATAATCCGTGATACAAAAGAGGAAGGGTATGGTAAGATAACCGTCAAAGAGGTTTTTGAGAAATCATCCAACGTGGGAACCTCAAAAATCATAAACGAGGCTTATAAGGAAAATCCCAAAGCTTTTGTCAACCGCCTCTATGCAATGAAACTTAATGAACAGCTTGATATACAGATAAAAGGTGAGGGTTCACCGTTAATCAGGTATCCGGGCGACAAACTATGGTCAGGCCTTTCGCTCCCGATGATGTCGCATGGTTACGAGGTACAGATGACCCCGCTTCAGATACTGACATTTTATAACGCGGTCGCAAATAACGGCAGAATGATGCGCCCGAGATTTGTTTCCGCAATCCTGCGTAATGGAAGTGTAATAAAAACATTTGAGCCGGAGGCTATAATAAACTCGATCGCTTCAAGATCAACAATAAGGAAAGCACGGGTAATGATGGAAGGTGTTGTCGAAAAGGGAACAGCAACCAATCTTAAAAATGCAAATTATAAAATTGCAGGAAAAACCGGAACTGCACAAATTGCAAAAGATAAACTCGGCTACAGACAGGGTGCAAGAATTTCATATCAGGCTTCTTTTGTAGGCTACTTCCCTGCAGACAATCCTATTTACTCATGTATAGTCGTAGTCAATGCTCCATCAAACGGCGTGTACTACGGTAATCTGGTTGCAGGGTCGGTATTCAGGGAGATTTCAGATAAGGTTTATTCCACAAGCTTCTTCAGGGACTACAATCAAATGGCGGAGAAGAATAAGGTGGTTTATGCACCTGAAGCCGGAAATGGGTACAGGGCCGATATAAATGAGGTGCTCGGAGATCTGAAGGTAAGATACAAGAAGACTGCAAAAGATGAATGGGTGGCTACAAGGGAAAGTGGCGATACCATAAGACTGGCAGGTGTAAAGTTGTACGAAGGACTGGTTCCCGATGTAAGGGGAATGACTCTGAGGGATGCAATTTTTCTTCTTGAAAATAATGGATTGAGAGTAAAATATAATGGTAAAGGAAGAGTTCTGAGACAATCACCCCAGCATGGTGCAAGAATCTATGAAGGGGGTATTGTTTCACTTGATTTGAATATGTAATTATGAAAATAAAGGACATAATAAAAGGTATCAATGTTCTGTCTTCTTCGGGAGATATAAATGCATTGGCAACCGATATCGTATTCGATTCGCGTCAGGTTACGAAATCCTCGATGTTTGTTGCCGTAAAAGGTTCCCGGACAGACGGTCATGACTACATCGGTAGTGTTATAGAGGCAGGTGCCACTTCAATAATCTGTGAGGTGATGCCCGAAAATCCTGACAGCAGGATCTGTTGGATAAAAACCGGCGACTCAGCCAAAGCACTCGGTATTGCTGCTTCAAACTTTTACGGTAGGCCATCCGAATCCCTCAAACTTGTGGGGGTAACCGGCACAAACGGAAAAACAACAATCGCAACGCTTCTTTATCAGATGTTTACAGGACTTGGCTACAACTGCGGTCTTTTTTCCACGGTATGCAACTATATTATAGACAAAGAACTTCCTGCCACGCATACTACCCCCGATCCCGTTCAGCTGAACAGGATTATTGCTGAAATGGTTGAAGCAGGCTGTGATTACGCTTTTATGGAGGTGAGCTCTCATTCGGCTGATCAACAGCGCATTGCGGGCCTGAAATTTGCCGGCGGCATCTTTACAAATCTTACCCACGACCATCTCGATTATCATAAGACATTTGATAATTATCTCACGGCTAAGAAAAGTTTTTTCGATTCGTTGCAGCCTGATGCCTTCGCACTTGTAAATAATGATGACAAAAATGGAAAGGTCATGCTTCAAAACTGCAAAGCTCACCATTATACCTATTCTGTAAGAGGAATGTCTGATTTCCGATGCAAAATAATTGAACAGAGCTTTGAAGGAATGGGGTTAAATATTGAAGGCGAAGAGATCTGGACCAGATTCATCGGCGATTTTAATGCTTCAAATCTTCTTGCCGTTTATGCTGCTTCAGTACTTCTTGGAGGTTTCAAAAACGAGGTGATGCCCATGTTAAGCGACCTTCAGTCGGTTCAGGGAAGACTTGAAACCGTAGAGTCAAAGAAGGGGATAACAGGTATCGTGGATTATGCGCACACTCCTGATGCATTACTGAATGTGATTGACACAATTAATAAAATAAGGGAGGGGAGCGTTCAGCTTATCACTGTTGTTGGTGCAGGAGGCGACAGGGACAAAACAAAGCGACCCAAAATGGCTGCCATATCTGCAAACGGGAGTAACAAAGTGATACTTACTTCTGATAATCCGAGAACAGAAGATCCTGAAAAAATTCTTGATGATATGGAGGCCGGTATTTCCCCGGAACTTAAAAGAAAGACGCTCAGGATATCAGACAGGCGGGAAGCAATTAAGGCGGCTGTTATGCTCGCCGGTACAGGAGATGTAATCCTCATTGCCGGAAAGGGTCATGAGACCTACCAGGAGATTAATGGAGTGAAGCATCATTTCGATGACAGGGAAGAATTAAGAGACGCTTTGCAAAAGAAATAAAAAGACAGAAAGATGTTATACTATTTATTTCAATATCTCGACACCCTTGACGTTCCCGGAGCAGGTATATTCAATTATATTTCATCCAGATCAGCTGCTGCAGTTATTACTTCTCTCTTTATTTCCCTTCTTATCGGGAAAAGGATCATCAAATATCTTCAGTTCAAACAGGTAGGAGAAGTGGTTAGAGATCTCGGGCTTGAAGGTCAGTATCAGAAACGCGGAACTCCTTCAATGGGCGGTATAATCATTCTGGCATCCATTGTCATTCCCACATTGCTGTTTGCAAAACTCAATAATATCTATGTGATTCTCATGCTTGTAACAACGATCTTTCTTGGGATGATCGGGTTTGTGGATGATTACATCAAAATATTTAAAAAGAACAAAGCAGGTCTTGAAGGTCGCTTCAAGATATTTGGCCAGATCGTTCTTGGCCTTATTGTCGGTGTGGTTTTATTTGCAAGCGATGACGTTATCATCATGGAAAAGGTTCAATTCTCCGATCTGTCAGCCAGGGAAAGAACGGAGCTTTTTGACCCCGCAGATCAGAACATTGCCTCAGGCGAAATTTCGATGGAGAGAAAATCGACCAAAACTACAATTCCGTTTATTAAAAACAATGAATTTGACTATTCCCGTCTTGTTTCATTTATTAATGAAGACAACAGACAGCCATGGACATGGCTCGTATTTGTAGTCATTGTTATTTTTATAGTAACGGCTGTATCCAATGGTGCCAATCTGACAGATGGTCTTGACGGACTGACAACAGGAACCTCTGCAATTATAGGAAGCGCCCTTGGAATACTTGCATATGTATCAAGTAATATCATCTATGCCGATTATTTGAATATAATGTTCATACCTCATTCTGAAGAACTTGTCATTTTTGCAAGTGCTTTCATAGGGGCAACAATCGGATTTCTATGGTATAACTCATTTCCGGCACAGGTTTTTATGGGCGATACAGGCAGTCTTGCCCTTGGTGGTATAATTGCTGTTTTTGCAATTATTATAAGAAAGGAATTGCTGATCCCAGTTCTGTGCGGAATATTCATGGTGGAAAGTTTTTCGGTTATGGTTCAGGTAGCCTGGTTTAAAAGGACAAAAAGAAAATATGGTGAAGGCAGGAGAATCTTTCTCATGGCACCGCTTCATCACCATTATCAGAAAAAGGGTTATCCTGAGCCAAAGATTGTTACTAGATTCTGGATCGTGGCAATAATATTGGCTGTAATAAGTATAGTGACTCTCAAGATCAGGTAGATTATGAAAAGGAAGATAGTTATTCTGGGAGCAGGCGAAAGCGGAGCAGGGTCAGCAATACTGGCTCTGAAAAAGGGATTTGATGTATTCGTTTCTGATTCCGGTGTGATTAAGCCTCAATACCGCGAGCTACTCGAAGCGCATAAGATCCGGTATGAGGAAGGTATGCACACGGAATCTGAAATACTATCAGCTGATGAGGTGATCAAAAGTCCCGGGATCCCTGATAAATCGCCAATAATCATTAAGATACACCAAAAAGGGATACCTGTTATTTCTGAAATTGAATTTGCCGGAAGGTATGCAAAAGGTATTAAGATTTGTATTACCGGTAGCAACGGTAAAACAACAGTAACTAATCTAATTTATCATATTCTAAAAAAAGCAGGGAAGAATGTGGCTATGACAGGTAATGTCGGTAGCAGCTTCGCAATGGCTGTTGCGGAGGGAGACTTTGATTACTACGTTATTGAATTAAGCAGCTTCCAGCTTGACGGGATGTACGAATTTAAAGCTGATATAGCTATTCTAATGAATATTACTCCGGATCATCTCGACAGATATGGTTACAAATTCCAGAATTATATCGATTCAAAGTTCAGGGTGACCCGAAACCAGACTGAATCAGACTATTTCATTTTCTGGGCCGATGATCCTGTCATAAAAGAGGAATTATCGAAAAATACTTACGGCATGACCATGCTTCCTTTCTCTGATACCACTTCTGAGAATATGGCGGCTTATATTGAAAACAATGAACTTATACTTGATTACGAAATAAAAACCAACCTTATGACCATTCATGAACTTGCCCTTAAAGGCCGTCACAACTCTTACAACTCAATGGCTGCTGCCATTGCCGGAAAAGTCCTGAACATCCGCAAAGAGTTCATTCGCGAGAGTCTTGCTGATTTCCAGGGAGTTGAACACCGTTTGGAACATGTAATCACGGTGTGCGGGATAAATTTTATCAATGACTCCAAAGCCACCAACGTCAATTCAACATGGTATGCTCTGGAATCAATGGAGACCGAGGTCGTATGGATCGTCGGAGGTATTGACAAGGGAAATGATTATTCTGAATTATTTTCTATTGTAAAAAAGAAAGTAAGGGCTATAGTATGCCTCGGGAAAGACAATCACAAAATTATTGAAGCTTTCAAGGACAGGGTGCCAACAATAGTCGAATCTTCTTCAATGGAGGAGGCCGTCCGTTCTTCATATTATCTGGCAAGGAAAGGAGATACCATTTTATTATCACCCGCTTGTGCAAGTTTTGATCTGTTTACGAACTATGAAGACAGAGGTCGCAAGTTTAAACAGGCAGTAAGAAACCTATAAATATTAGTTATATGCAACAGGGTTGGTTAACAAAGACATTTAAAGGTGACAGGACCATTTGGGGGCTTGTTACTCTCTTTATGGTCTATTCCCTGCTGGCAGTATATAGTTCTTCAGCGAGTGTAGCCTTCGTGAAGTATGGTGGAAATAATTCATATATTCTTCGCAGTCAGTTCTTTATGTTAGTTTTGAGTCTTGCCATAATAGTTATCGTTCATTATCTTCCCTACAGGATTTACTTCTCAATGGCAGGCTTGTTCCTTATTGTGGGGGCTTTGTTACTGGTTCTGACTTTTGTTTTTGGTTCAAGAGTCAATGAGGCGACGCGGTGGCTGGTTATACCGGGTACGGGTTTCAGGCTTCAGACTTCAGATATTGCAAAGGTAGCACTGGTAATTTATCTTGCTCGGTCACTTGCCAAATATCAGAAGGAGCTCAATAATTTCTGGCTGGTAACACAATATCTTATGGCTCCTGTTGCAGTTATCTGCGCCCTTATTATGCCTGAGAATCTTTCAACGGCAGTAATGGTGTTCGGCATCAGTATGATCATATTATATATTGGAAGAGTGCCGTTTAAGTTCCTCCTTGCTTATGCAGGTGTAGCTCTGGTAGGTATAATAATGTTTGCCATGGTACTTACAATGGTTACTAAGGATAACCGCGTGCAGGTGTGGAAAAACAGGATAGAACATTTCTTTAGCGGCTCCACCGATGAGGGTGGCGACTATCAGTCGAATCAGGCTAAAATAGCCATTTCAACAGGTGGTCTGTTCGGAAAAGCACCCGGAAAAAGTACACAGCGTAATATGCTACCGCAATCAAATTCTGACTTCATTTTTGCAATAATAATTGAAGAGTATGGCCTGCTGTTCGGAGCAATCCCACTCATTCTGGCCTATATGATACTGCTTTTCAGGGGAATAACAATTTCAAAAAAATGCGAAACAGCCTTTCCCGCCTTTCTGGTAATGGGATTGATCATTATGATCGTTGTGCAGGCGATGCTTAATATGATGGTTGCAGTGGGACTGTTTCCTGTAACCGGACAAACCCTTCCAATGGTTAGCTGGGGAAGAACCTCCGTGCTTGTTGTAAGTTTTTCAATTGGAGCAGTATTAAGCGTGAGCAGGGTGGCAAACGCAAGGATAAAGAAAGAGGAACTCACTGAGGATGAGAAATCTGATGATGGAGAAAAGATATATGAACCTGCAAAGACATAAGAGAATAATTATCAGCGGCGGAGGTACCGGGGGTCATATATTCCCCGCTGTATCTATAGCAAACGCTCTGAGGAGAATAGATCCCTCGGTTGAAATTCTCTTTGTAGGCGCTGAAGGAAGAATGGAGATGGAAAAGGTTCCCGCTGCCGGTTACAAGATTATAGGATTACCTGTTGCGGGTTTTTACAGGAAGCTGACATTGAAGAATATAGGCGTAGTTGTAAAGCTTTTGAAGAGTCTGGCTAAAGCCCGTGAAATCATTAAAGATTTTAAACCTGATGTTGTTGTGGGAGTGGGAGGTTATGCAAGCGGACCCATCCTAAGACAGGCAGGAAAGCAGGGAATACCAACTCTTATTCAGGAACAGAACAGTTATGCCGGAGTGACAAATAAGCTTCTGGCAAAGAAGGCAGCTGCAATATGTGTTGCATATGATGGCATGGAAAAATACTTTCCCGCTGATCGGATAATAAAAACCGGCAACCCGGTGAGAATGAATTACGACTCTATCAGAAACCTGCAGGATGAGGCAATGGATTACTTTAAGCTGAAGAAGGCCAAACCTGTCGTTCTTATTCTGGGTGGATCGTTGGGTGCAGGTACCATTAATACAAGTCTTTCAAAAGATTTAAAAAGACTTATTAATTCAGATTGTCAGTGGCTTTGGCAGACAGGAAAGAATTACTACGAAAACGTCAATACACTTGTGTCGCTGGTTTTCAGCGAAAATATTTCAGTACACGGGTTCATTGACAGAATGGATTATGCTTATGCTGCAGCTGATATTATTGTCTCCAGGGCAGGGGCCGGTACAATTTCAGAATTATGTCTGGTCGGCAAACCTGTTATCCTGATCCCCTCACCAAATGTTGCAGAGGATCATCAAACCAAAAATGCAAAGGCGCTATCAGACAGGGGCGCTGCAGTGTTTATTCCTGATAAACAAGCGGTTACGACACTTGTTGATGAGGCGCTCAGACTTGTATACGATGAGAAGCGAAAACTGATCCTTTCGGAGAATATTTTAAAGATGGCAGACCGCGATTCTGATATCAGGATTGCAGAAGAAGTATTAAATCTTACCGGAAAATGATTGATTTTAAAAATATAGAGGGTATTTATTTTGCCGGGATAGGTGGTATCGGGATGAGTGCACTTGCATTATATTTTGCGAAGAGCGGCTTTTCAATTTCAGGTTATGACAGAACAGAAAGCTCTATTACCACTGCACTTACAGAAGCCGGCTGCCGGATAACATTTGACGATGATATCAGTAATTTGACGGAACTATTTAAGAATGTTAAGGAGAAGAGCCGGGTAATAATCGTATATACTCCTGCAATACCCACAGATAATCATATACTTAGTTTTTTCAAGGATAACAACTACGCTCTTTACAAGCGGTCAGAAATTCTTGGTGAAATTTCATTAAAGACTGATACCCTGGCTGTTGCAGGAACACACGGAAAAACAACTGTTTCAACAATGACTGCTCACCTTCTGAAACAGTCGCATGTTGACTGCTCGGCTTTTCTGGGAGGTATTTCAAAAAATTATGATTCAAACCTTCTTCTGGGAGAAGGAAGATATACAGTTATGGAAGCCGATGAGTATGACCGCTCATTCCACAGGCTTAGTCCGCTAATGGCTGTTGTTACATCCCTTGATGCTGATCATCTGGATATTTACGGTGACCATAAAACGATGAAAGCTGCATATAACATTTTCTGCGGGAAGATCAGGAAAGGCGGAATACTGGTTATAAATAGCACGATAAAAACAGAAATCATTATTCCTCAGGGTGTTACATGTTATACTTATGGATTGGAGACAGGTTCAGACTACCATTGTTTTGATATCATCAATCAAGGGGATTACTACAGCTTCAATTTAAAAACTCCTGAAGGGATTTTCAATAACCTTCATTTCCCTTTTCCGGGTATAGTAAATGTTGAAAACCTCACTGCAGCAATTGCGATAGCAATGCAGTGTGGTGTAACGGAACAGGAAATACGCAAGGCTATTCTTCTGTTTCAGGGTGTAAAAAGAAGATTCGATATAAGAATCAATATACCCGGCCTGGCTTACATTGATGATTATGCTCATCACCCTGAAGAAATCAGGGCATGCATAGACTCTGTCAGAGAGTATTTTAAGGGGAGAAAGATTACCGGTATCTTCCAGCCGCATCTCTTTTCAAGAACACTCGATCATGCAGCCGGCTTTGCGGCGTCACTTGATGTTCTGGACGAAGTTATACTTCTCCCAATATACCCGGCAAGAGAAAAGCCTGTTGAAGGTGTTACTTCCGGGCTTATATACAGTAAAATGAAATCGTCGCGAAGAATGCTGAACATGGAAGATATTCCGGATAAACTGGATGTAAAGGATCTTGATGTACTGATTACGATAGGAGCAGGTGATATTGATAAGCTTGTAAAACCAATCGAAGAAAGACTAAGGAGGGAAAGAGGGTGAGAAAAGTCATCTATATATTGCTGATACTTCCGGTACTCTACCTTATAGCTGTACCTGGTTACCTGTCAGCCACCATTAATTCGAAATTATGTGGTGGCGTTAAAATTGTGATAAAGGATTCATCTGATTATCATTTTGTTACGAAAAAGCAACTTCTGAATATTGCCTATGGTGCGTCCGGTAAGATTTTGGGAAAGCCTGTCAGGGAAATACAGGTAAAGGACATTGAGAACCGTATCAGCGAATTAAAGGAGCTTAAAACAGCAGAGGTTTATATGGATGTTGAAGGTATTCTGCATGTTTTTGTTGATCAGCGCAATCCGATTTTAAGGATTATGCCGGATGATGGTGGCGATTATTTCATGGATGAAGAAGGTGTGGTAATAAGAAGAAGAAACCTGTATACTCCACGGCTTCATATAGCCGGGGGAAATATAACTGTAAGTTCCACAATGTTAAGTGGTGTGAGTGTTCTCGACACAAGCATAAAGCATTCGATTCTAAAGGAAATATATTACCTGGTGAATTATATAAATGGTGATGATTTCTGGTCAGCACAAATCGATCAGATCTATGTTGATGGTAATAATGAAATTGATTTAATCCCACGGGTGGGGAATCATAAGATAAGGCTTGGAACGATTGAAAATCTTGAAGGCAAGCTCAGAAATCTCGAAACATTTTATGATGATGTTTTGCCCGAAGTTGGCTGGAATAAGTACTCATTGATAAACCTTGAATATAAGGACCAGATAGTTTGTAAGATACGATAATAAGGAAAAATACTTAAATACTATGAATAAAAAGGAACAGTACGTAGCAGCCATCGACATTGGTACCACCAAGATTGTGGCAATTGTCGGCAAAAAAAATGAGAATGGTAAGATTGAAATTCTTGGTCTGAGCAAAGCTCTTTCAAAAGGTGTTAAAAGGGGCGTTGTTCTAAATATCGAAGAGACTGTAACTGCCATTCAGACTACCGTTGAGGATGTCCAGAAGAGATCGGGGATTAACTTCTCCGAAGTCTTTGTTGGTATTGCAGGCCAGCATATCAAGAGTATGAAGAACCGAGGGTATATCACCCGTGAGGCATATGATGATGAGATCCAGAAGGAAGAAGTTTTTAAGCTGATCGAAGACATGCATAAGATCCATATCGACATCGGAGAAGAGATCATACATGTTATTCCTCAGAATTTCATTGTCGATAATGAGACAGGAGTAAAAAGTCCGATCGGGATGTGCGGTCGAAGGCTTGAGGCTAATTTTCATATAGTTATAGGTCAGGTTGCTGCTGCGAAGAATATCGAAAAATGCATCAGAAAAGTTAATCTGACTGTTAAGGATATGATACTTGAACCTCTTGCTTCATCAGATGCCGTGCTTACTGAGGATGAAAAGGAAGCTGGAGTTGTACTTGTTGATATCGGTGGCGGAACGACAGATGTAGCTGTATTCTATGACAATATAATACGTCATACAGCAGTGATACCTTTCGGAGGGAATGTAATAACCAAAGATATCAAGGAAGGTTGCGCAATACTCCAGAGACATGCCGAGCAATTAAAGGTTCAGTATGGTTCTGCGCTTGGTGATATTGCACCTGAAGATAAGGTTGTCTCTATACCCGGTATAAGCGGTCGCCAGCCAAAAGAGATCTCTTTCAAAAGCCTTGCTTACATAATACAGTCGAGGATGGAAGAGATTCTTGATGCCGTTAATTTTGAAATTCAGAATTCCGGTTATGCCGACAAACTAGCTGCGGGAGTAGTTGTTACCGGAGGAGGAGCAATGCTGAAACATCTGCCGCAGCTTATGAAATTCAAGACTGCCATGGATGTCAGGATAGGAATTCCAAACGAACACCTTACAGGTTCTTCACGAAATGAGATCAATCAGCCGATGTATTCAACCAGTGTAGGGTTAATAATGAGAGGTTTTGAATATCTCGAAACATATAAAAAGTCTTTCAGCGCCGGTAAAATTGAGGAGTATACAAAGCCAAAATTGACAGTGGCAGAAAAAGAGAAGGAAAAAGAGATCGTGAAGGAAAAAGAGGTTGTTGAGGCTGCGGCAGTTGAGCGCGAGGAAGAAAAAACGCCCATCACTGAAAAAATCAAAATGATGCTTTCCAGGATGTTTGAGGTTGAAGATCAGCCAATTAATTAAACATATATAATTGTTCCTTTAAAAAATTGTGGCTATAACATTTAAAAAATTCAGACTATGTCAGACGATATTATGAACTTTGATCTGCCGGTTGAGAGATCGTCAATAATTAAAGTACTGGGAATAGGTGGTGGTGGTAATAATGCCGTAAATCACATGTTTGAAAAAGGAATCAGGGATGTGAACTTTGTGATCTGCAATACTGATCACCAGGCCCTGGCAAAAAGTCAGGTTCCGGTAAAAGTTCAGATCGGGGAGTCTCTTACCGAGGGAAGGGGTGCTGGAAGCAAACCGGAAATTGGCCGGCAGGCGGCGATGGAAAACATCAATGAAGTGATGGATGCACTTTCAGGCAACACCAAGATGGTCTTCATCACCACCGGAATGGGAGGCGGTACAGGAACAGGAGCTACGCCTGTTATTGCCAAAGCCTGCAAGGATGCAGGTCTTCTTACTATTGCAGTTGTTACAATACCATTCAAATCGGAAGGAAAAGTAAGGATCCGCCAGGCTATTGATGGAGTCACTGAACTAAAAAACAATGTTGATGCCCTGCTTGTAATTAATAATGAAAAGCTCAGGGAGATATATGGCAATCAACCGGTATCGACAGCATTTGCTAAAGCTGATGACATTCTTACCACGGCTGTAAAAGGCATTGCTGAAATCATTACCGTTACTGGTTATATAAATGTAGATTTTGCTGATGTTGAGACGGTTATGAAAAATTCCGGAGTGTCGATAATGGGTATGGGTACGGCTTCAGGAGAGAACAGAGCAATACGTGCTATTGAAAATGCACTATCATCGCCGCTCTTAAACTCAAACGACGTCACCGGGGCAAACAGTATACTTATTAATATATCCTCGGGAACCGGGGAACATGAGATTACCATGGATGAGCTGGGTGAAATAACTGATTTCATGTACGAATCTGCTTCAGATGATGCATTGATCATTCGTGGCCTGTCAAAAGACGAGAATCTCAGTGATGAGATTTGTGTAACAGTAATTGCCTCCGGATTTGAAGCAAATAACATCTTCGAGCCATATAAGCCTAAGAAGCCGAGAAAGGTTGAGCTGCTGGGTAATAAAGAGGCTGTTCCTAACAGGATGATACCAGAAACAGCTTCTGATGTATTTTCTGTTCACGAGAAAGGCAGACGCCCCATAATTACCGATATGGAAGAAGAGTCTCAGGGGGTTATTAATTTCAGCCTTGAATACAATGAGGAACATACTGATCGGGGAAGAAGGCCGGATAATGATGATACTCCACAGGAAAAGCCCGATACAACGCTTCGAAAGGTAAAACATATGCAGAACCTGCTTAGGAGGGAGGGATTGTCAAACAAGACGATGAAGGAGAATATCGATACTTTTGAAGATGTGCCTGCCTATATCAGAAGAAATATGTCGCTCGGGACAGGTGAAAAGAATAATGAAAGTAAGTTATCGAAATTCACTCTTTCATCGAATGAGAATAATGAACCCCTTCTGCGTGAGAATAATGCATACCTGAATGACAATGTAGATTAAGACGAGAGAGGACCCGGATTTTGAAGAAGGCGTTTCTCAGGCGAAGATGAATCCATAATTTTCTATCTTTGCGGCAATGATCAGGTATATTTCGATAATTATTCTGCTTATCCTGACTTCAGGCTTATATGCTCAAAAGCCCGATAGTACCGGGAATACGATAAAGCAATGGACTCTTTCGTCTGATTTTACAGAGGAGGTCATCGTCCCTTTTGATACAGTCTTTTCCCTGTTTCACCGATACAGACATACCGACCGGTACTCATTTGCCAATGCCAGTCTGGGTAATTACGGGCTTCCGTTTTATCAGCTTAATTTTTTCGACAGGGTAACTGATCCGGATAAATTTCTTTACAATTATTATTATCCCTTAATGTTTGTCCCCGACAGAGTCCTGTTTATGAATACACAGGTTCCGTTTACAGAAGTAGTATGGACATACGGTACTCCGACAACTACATCAGAACAGACTTTCAGAATAAAACATTCACAAAATGTTAATAGGAATCTTAACTTCGGGGTAGTGTACGATATAGTTTTCAGTCTGGGCCAATACAACTACCAGAGATCGGAAGATAAGGCTGCCACATTGTTTTCGTCCTACACAGGCGACAGGTATAAGATGTACTTTTCTACAGGCTTAAATAACATTATCTCCCTTGAGAATGGCGGCATTACTGATAGTTCACAGCTTGGTCAATTCGTTCCCAGGGAGGTTCAGGTAAATATGGGCGATCCAAACAAGGCAAGAAGTACTTTAAAAAACAGGAATTTTTTACTGGTGCAACAGTATAAAATAGGAGGTGTCTCAGATAGTAAGGTTGATACGGTTACCGGGAAAAAGGCCGGCTTTATGGGCCTGAGCGGTACCTTCTCCCATATATTTACCTTTGAAAATAACAGGAGAAGCTATTCTGATAATTCTCCCCGATCGGGATTTTACGATTCTGCATATATTAACAGTCAGTTTACGTTCGATTCACTATCTGAAAGGACTGTCAAAAATACTCTCCGGTTCGACTTTTTAACCAATCCCACAAGAAAATTCAGGCTTGGTGGTGGATTTGGCATCCGCAATGAATTCATGAAGTATAGCCAGATAATACCAACTCATGACACAATGTTTGCCGATACTGCATCATGGAAAAGAATCAGTAATGCCGTTCTGGGTAAGTTATTTAATAATATCGGTGATAATTTCAGGTGGCTTGCCACCGGTGAATTATTTCTTACAGGCTACAGGGCAGGCGATTTCAGGATTGAGGGGGAGATTGCAAAGTCATTTGACTGGAATAAAGGAAAAGCATCATGGGTGGCATACGGGAGTATGCTTAATACCCAGCCATCATTCTGGTACGGCCAGTGGGGTGGTAATCATTTTGAGTGGAGCAGTATTCCTGAAAAAGAGTTCAGGATAAATCTCGGAACAAAATTTAGTTATCCTGCCAGAAAAGCAGAGTTAAAATTTGATTATTCTATTATTGACAATTACACCGATTTTAACACCATGGCATTACCGGAGCAACACTCCGGTGCACTTTCTGTTGCTGCTGTAACAGTCAGCAAAGAGCTGAAAGCCTGGAAGTTTCACCTCAATAGCGATGTCCTTTTTCAACAGAGCAGTAATTCCAATACACTCGATTTGCCTTTTGTAACTGTCCGTTCAGCCGGTTTTTTCGAACATCTGTTCAAATTTGAGCAGACGAACGGAGCTCTTAATTTACAGGTGGGTGCAGATGTTACCATGCACTCATCTTACTACCCTTATGCGTACATGCCTGCAACAGGCCGATTCTACAGACAGGAGCGGGTTAAGAGTGGTAACTATCCATTTCTTAATGCATTTATTAATATCAAAATAAAAAGAACGAGAGCCTTTCTCATGTTTGATCATGTTAACTCAGGAATGACGGGTTACGACTACTTCATGATCCCAACATACCCTATGAATATCAGGATGTTTCGTTACGGAATTGCCTGGACCTTCTATAATTAGAAGGTTTATTTCATCCTTTTAACATTAACCTAATTTGAAAATTTTGATTAAAAACCTATTAATCCTTCTCGTAATTACCGGAGCAGTTTTTTCCTCATGCTCAAGACGTTCCTCTGTTAAAGATAATATTATTGACTTTGATCTTGATTCAATTATTAAAAGAGGCAAGCTTATCGTTGTGACTGATTTTAATTCAACAAGTTATTTTATTTACAGGGGTGAGCCTATGGGCTTCAACTATGAACTTCTGAAGTCATTTTCCGACCATATTGGACTTGATCTGGAGATTTATACAGAAAACCATATTGACCGTGCTTTCGAAAAACTTAATATCGGTGAAGCTGATCTGCTTGCTATGGGTCTGACAATAAATTCAACGAGAAAGAATGACATTCAGTTTTCCGAGCCAATCGCTCTTACCCGACAGGTCCTGGTGCAACGTAAGCCTCAATACTGGCATTCGATGACACGTGATATGATAGACAGTAAGCTAATAAGGGATCAGCTCGATTTGGGGAATAAGTCAGTTTATGTCCAGAAAGGTTCTTCTCATGTCGAAAGACTGATTGCCCTGTCCAACGAGATAGGAGAAAAGATTAATATCATTGAAGTTCCCTATGAGGCCGAACAGCTTATTGAAAATGTAGCCAAAAAAGAGATTGATTATGCTGTATGTGATGAGAATGTTGGCATTGTGAATGCAACGTATTATTCTGAGATAGACATAAATACACCTCTGAGCTTTCAGCAGAACATTGCATGGGCAGTCAGAAAAGAACACTCAGCCAAACTTCTGGAAGAGCTTAACGGGTGGATCCGGGCATATAAAACAACACGGTCATATGCACTTTTATACGCAAAATATTTTAAAAACTCCCGTTCGAGTATCATTGTAAGAAGCGACTCCTATGCAATTAACACCGGTAAGGTTTCACAGTGGGATGATCTGATTAAAGTGGCAAGTCAGAGTATTCAATGGGACTGGCGTCTGCTGGCTTCGCTTATATGTCAGGAGTCGGGATTCAGGCCCGATGTTGAATCATGGACCGGAGCCTATGGCTTAATGCAGATTATGCCGGGAACCGGGCAGTTACTTGGGATTGACATTACTTCATCACCTGAAAATAACATTAAAGCCGGGATAAAGTACCTGCATGATCTGCAATCTATGTTCAAGAATAAAATCCCGGACGAAGAGGAGAGAATAAGATTTGTTCTTGCTTCATATAATGCCGGCCCCGGTCATATACTGGATGCAATGAAGCTGGCTGAGAAGAATGGGAAAGATCCGGGTAAATGGGATGATAATGTAGCGGTATGGCTGTTGAAAAAATCGGATCCCCTTTATTATAACGATCCGGTAGTAAAGAGTGGTTATTTCAAAGGAGTGGAATCTGTAAATTTCGTTGCTGAAATCCTTGACAGATATGCCCATTATAAAAATATTATACCTGCCGATTCGTTAGCTAACTGATTGTGTCGGGCTGGTTGAGAGTAAGTGTGATATGAGCGCCTTTTATTATCGAAAGGAATTCGTGAAGGATCATAGCAGTTGCTCCCCATATTACGTAACCATCATAATCAAAGTATTTTACATCGTAGTGTTCGCCCCTGATTACCATGGGTTTGGTCTTAATGCATGACGGATCGGTAAATCTGTTAATATCAGCATTTATCAGAAATTCGACTTCCTCGGGCTGTAGATTAAAAGCCGGTTTTTCATCCATCCAGGCAACAACCGGAGTGACTACTGTATTGCTTACAGGAATAAAAAGTGGAGTAAGTGTACCAATTACACTTATTCCTTCAGGACCAACACCTGTTTCTTCATTTGCCTCACGCAGAGCCGTTTGTATGATATTCTGGTCTGATGGTTCCTTTTTTCCACCCGGAAGGCTTATCTGTCCGCCGTGAACACCATTATAATTATGACGCTGCATAAGGACAGTGTAAACAGAGTCATTAAATGGGTAAAGCAGTATAAGAACAGCAGCTACCCTGGCATCATCTCTTGGTATTCTCGGGAATCCTTTCAGCATCCTGTCGGAAGACGCCATTTCCCACTGGACGTCTGTTCCGGGTAATGGTTTTTGGAGAGCAGCTTTTAATAATTCTATGAGACTGTTCATATTGGAGATTTCGAATCTTTAAAACTAACTAAAAAAGGGGGTAATTGTTTATTACCTCAATTTCCATTTTTTTACCCTCTATTCTTTCGTCACTTAGTTTCTTCGTCACTTCGTCTCTTAGTCTGTATTGCCTCTATGTTATGTTCTTGATTTCTAACCCATAAATCACCCAATGGATTTGTAAAGACGTTTTGGATGCAGGTTCTCTTTGCCCCTAAATCCCCCAAGGGGGACTTTGAAGACGTTTATTTGTTTTTGGTTCTCCCCCTTGGAGGAAGCCTCTGCCGGATTCCTAGTTGCAGTTGTGATGCTTTGCCAGCTAATGGTTAATATAGCAATTACTATAGCTGAAATACCTGCTAATAAGAAGATCCACCAGCTGAGGTCGGTTTTGTAAGCAAAACGCTCCATCCAGGATATTATAATGTATATTGAAACAGGGGTTGCAATTATTATTGCAACAAGTACCCATCTGACAAAACCAATGTTTAGCAGATATAGCAATTCAATAACGGTGGCTCCATTGACTTTCCTTATGCCTGTCTCTTTTGTTCTCCTCGAGATACTTATGAGTGCAATCCCAAATAAACCCATTATGGAAAGTATTGTTGCACGGTGGCAATTTGAAAGTTAACTCCATTCCTTACAAGGAAACTGTATTTTATCTGAGCTTCTAATCGTATCTGATTGCCTTGACCGGTGTAATTCTGCTGATCAGCTGAGAAGGAACAAGCAACATAATTATTATGGCGATCATAGTTCCGGCATTAAGAAGGAGGATATGAATTATATCCAGATTTACAGGAACCATTTTAATATAGTAAAGTGACGGGTCAAGAGTTATTATCCCGGTTTTCAACTGTAAAAAGGCCAACCCGATGCCGATCAGATTACCCCAGATCAATCCCTTCCCGATAAGATATGCTGCCTGGTAAAGGAAAACACGCCGGATTGTCTGATCTTCAGATCCCATTGCTTTCAGGACACCGATCATATTGGTTTTCTCCAGTATAAGGATCAGCAAACCGGAAATCATATTAAATCCGGCAACAACAAGCATAAGGAAAATAATAATTATTACGTTAATATCCTGAAAATTAAGCCAGTCGAATATCTGCGGATACCTCATCCTGATGTTTGACACCCTGAATTTTGAATCCTCTTCAGTTATTTTATACCCAATTGCATCCCTTACCTCAAGGGTCAGTGGGTCAAGCTGGTCAAAATCGTTTATAAAAACTTCGAAACCACTTATCTGATCGTCGTCCCAGCCATTCAGCCTTTTGATATGACCAATATCGCAGAAGACATACATTTTGTCGAATTCCTCAAGGCTTGTTTCGTATATACCGCTGATAGTAAATTTACGCATACGGGGAGGATCCTGTATAAAATGCATTGCAAATGAATCGCCCGTCTTCAGCCTGAGCATATCAGATATCTTCTTGGAAATGATTACCTTATCTGTCCTTGATGTGTCGTTTACCTTGAATACTGACCCATAAATAATATTGCTGCTGAAGTATGACCAGTCAAAATCGCTTCCGACTCCTTTAAGCACAACCCCTTGTATTTCATCTTCTGTCTGGATTATCCCGGCTTTAGTGGCAAATACCTGGATGTGGCTGACACCCGGTATTTTTTTAATATCAGGAATAAAATTTTGTTCGCCATTAATAGGTGCGGTTTCAAATGAGAGGTTTGAATCAAAATTCATAATCTGAATATGTGATCCGAAGCCTACTACTTTCTCCCTTATCTGCTTTTTAAAACCTGTAAGTATGGAAACGGCAAGTATCATTACAGCAAGCCCCATAGCAATACCGATAATTGCAATGACGTTTATAGGGCGTGAAAAAGATGTCTCCTCCCGGCGCCCTTTTATAAGTCGCTGTGCTATGAAGTAAGGTAAATTCATAAATCCTTGAGAGACAAAATTAAGAAAATTGATCAGAACTAATCCTAATGGCCACAAAGAAGGAGTATCGTTGCACATATTTCGGGTTTAAGGTCTTGGGAAGGAAATTTATAAATGTGTTATTTTGCGACTTCTGATAAAATCCTGGCGATCTTTGCGTTTCAATTAAAGACAGTGAATTAATTGGATTTAGTAGATTTACATAGAAATTATATACAGGATGAAAAAGGCAATATTCACATTTCTTGCACTTACTGTCATTACAGTATTCTCACATTGCACTGTTGACAGAAAGTCTCCGCAACCGGGCGCTTATCAGATAGCGAATTATTTAAAATTACTGGAAGGTAAATCGATAGCTGTGGTTGCAAACCAAACCTCCATGATCGGAAAGACCCATCTTGTTGACAGCCTTCTGGCATCAGGTATAAATGTGAGATCAATATTTGCTCCTGAACATGGATTCAGAAATCTTGCCGATGCCGGAGAACATATTGAAGACGGGAAAGATCCTGAAACGGGTGTTAACCTTATAAGTTTGTATGGAAAGCATATGAAGCCTACTCCTGAAGATTTGAAAGAAATCGACATCGTGATATTCGATATCCAGGATGTCGGAGCAAGGTTCTATACCTATATCTCAACGCTTCATTTTGTTCTCGAGGCGTGTGCTGAGAACAAAGTAAAATGCCTGGTGCTTGATCGTCCAAATCCCAATGGGTTTTATGTTGACGGTAATATTCTTGATACTGCTTACAGCTCTTTTGTGGGGATGCACCCGGTGCCTGTTGTACATGGCATGACAATAGGTGAATATGCCGGTTTGATCAATGGAGAGGGATGGCTTAAAAGTGGCATTAAATGTGACCTTGAAATTATTAAGTGTACAAATTACACTCATAAATCTTTCTATGAGCTACCAATAAAACCTTCGCCTAATTTACCCAACCAAAACTCGATTTATCTGTACCCTTCAACATGCTTTTTTGAAGGGACAGTACTTTCGCTGGGAAGAGGCACCTCATTTCCGTTCCAGGTATTTGGCAGCCCGCTTCTGCCCGACAGAGGATTCAGTTTTACCCCAAAGAGTGTTCCGGGAGCAATGAATCCGCCACTACTGGGAGTCAGATGCTTTGGTACTGACCTGCGTAATGCATTGAATGACAAGATCGTGCCACAACCATCAATAAACCTTGAATGGATTATCAGTGCATACAATGACTTTCCGAATAAAGAAAAATTCTTTATTGACTACTTTGATGTTCTGGCAGGAGGACCTGACCTGAGAGAACAGATAGTGAAAGGAATGTCATCGGAGGAGATTAGAGCAACCTGGATCCCTGGATTACAGGAATTTGAGAAAATACGAAGTAAGTATTTGTTATATAAATAGGTTAAAAAAAGACAAAAGACAAAAGTCACGAGACAAAAGTTGTATAGTGCAGCATACTTAGTGAACTCAGTGGCATTTCTTCTTCTTACTTCAATTCTTTTATACCCGTCCCGGGTAAACCTTCAGCGCTTCTTCCAGTATCATCATTGCGCTTTTAAGATCTTCGATCTTGAGGACATAGGCTATGCGGACTTCATTTTTTCCAGAGCCGCAGGTAGAGTAGAAGCCGGATGCGGGAGCTACCATTACAGTCTGATTCCGGTATTCGAAATCTTCAAGAAGCCATTGAGCAAATTTGTCAGCATCATCGACCGGTAGCTTTACTACTGTATAAAATGCACCTTTTGGTTTAGGACAATAAACTCCGGGGATCTTATTAAGAGCCTCGACCATATAATTGCGGCGGGCGGTGTATTCAAGATTAACTTTTTTGAAGTAGTCGGGAGGAGTGTCTATTGATGCTTCGCCTGCAATCTGGCCCAATCCGGGAGGGGAAAGACGTGCCTGGGCAAATTTCAGCGCTGCAGCAAGAACCTCTTTATTTTTGGTAACAAGCGCACCTATCCTGACACCACACTCGCTATATCTCTTTGATACTGAGTCAAGCATGATAACATTATTCTCAATACCTTCCAGGTTCATAGCCGAGAAATGCTCCGCACCGTCATAACAGAATTCCCGATATGCTTCATCTGAAAAAAGGAAAAGATCATATTTCTTAACGATCTCCCGCAATTGATAGAATTCTTCTTTTGTATAGAGGTAACCGGTAGGATTATTTGGATTACAAACGATTATTGCTTTTGTTTTTGGTGTGATCTTTGCTTCAATTTCCGCAATTGAGGGAAGTGCAAAATCATCTTTGATATATGATGTTACAGGTACGATTTTTACACCCGCGGTTGTTGCAAAGCCATTATAGTTGGCATAGAAAGGTTCGGGTGTAATGACTTCATCACCGGGGTTCAGACATACCATAAGCGAAAATAGAATCGCTTCAGAACCGCCTGTAGTGATCAGTAAATCAGTGTATTCAACATTGATTCCGATCTTGCGGTAGAAATCTGCCAGCTTGCGGCGATATGATTCATTTCCTGCCGAATGACTGTATTCAATTACTTTCAGGTCGAGATTCCGGAGAGCATTCAATGCCACCTCAGGGGTAGGAATATCGGGCTGGCCGATATTAAGATGGAAAACTTTCCTGCCTTTTTTCTTCGCTGCTTCAGCATATGGAACAAGTTTTCTGATTGGTGATGCGGGCATTGCTTTGCCTTTTTCGGAAATTGATGGCATAATATTAGTTTTTTAAGCGATAATTCAACAGTATGCAAAAATAGATAAATTAAGACATCATAATAATGATTTATTTCAGAATTGTCATGCACTCACAGGGAAAACAAAAACCTTTAAACGCAAAGACGCAAAGAGCGCAAAGAAAAGATAAGAACTTACACAGAG
>JBBRVC010000007.1:0-47697 GCA_038247205.1 Bacteroidales bacterium | reverse complement strand
TTGCCACTTCATTTTCCCGAATAGTAACGGGCTGATGATCAATATTTAGGACGCATGAGTGTTCGCAGCCTGCCGGGCAAATTCTTCCCGTAAATTCAGGAAAGTTATTTGTTGCAGCTAGTCTCTCGTATGCAGCTTTCCAATCGCCTTTGTACAAGAGGTCATTCCATTCGGGAATTAGATTGTCTACAGGGCAAGCCCAGTGACAAAATGGAACTCCGCAATCCATACATCTTGATGCCTGCAGCATTCTGTCTTCGCTGTTAAGAATCTGTTCTACTTCGCTAAAGTCACATATTCTCTCATGCACCGGACGGTTACCAGCCTCTTTTCTTCTTATCTTCAAAAATCCGTTTATATCTGCCATAATAATCTTTTTTACCTTCTAACTTGCGCTTATTTCTATATCAAGTTCTACATCAGCAATTTTTCGTTTAAGTTCCGCCAAAGCCTGTTCCTGCAACACCTTCTTATAATCATAGGGGATAACTTTGATGAACATAGGCAGGTATTTATTAAGATCGTCCAGAATCATTTTTGCTTTCTTACTCTTTGTGAACTGAAAATGCTTAGTAATAAGTGCAGTCAGTTCATTTACATCACCGTAATCTTCGACAAGTGAAAGCTCAACCATACCCATGTTGCAGTAATAGTCGAAATCGCCTTCTTCATTAAACACATAAGCTATGCCACCGCTCATACCAGCTGCAAAATTGCTACCGGTTTTTCCAAGCACTGCAATCCGTCCACCTGTCATATATTCACAGCAATGGTTACCCACGCCCTCCACGACAGCATTTGCTCCGCTGTTACGGACCCCGAAACGTTCACCGGCAACACCTGAGATATAGATTTCACCCCTGGTGGCTCCGTAAAGCACGGTATTTCCTATGATAATATTCTTGTCTGCTTCAAATTTCGATCCCTGAGGCGGTACTACTATAATTCTTCCACCCGACAACCCTTTGCCAAGGTAGTCATTGGAATCGCCTTCAAGGTATAACTCGATACCCGGAACGAGGAAGGCTCCAAAGCTCTGACCTGCAGATCCTGAAAATCTGCATTTGATAGTTCCATCAGGAAGTCCGCCGGCACCATATCTTGAGACGATATTACCTGAAAGCATAGCACCCGTTGTTCTGTCAGTATTGCGGATCGGTCTGGATATTTCAACCGGAAGCTTTTCAGTTAGAGCTTTTTCGGCTTCGCTAATTAAATCATTATCAAGTACATGTCCGACTATGTTTTCACCTCTGCTGACACAATACATCTTGTTGAATTCAGCTTCTTTCGGAACAGAAAGTAGGCCGGTAAGATCAAGTTTTCTAATCTTCCAGTGATCCACATCCGGGTTTCTTTCAAGCAAATCGGAATGGCCTATTATCTCATCAAGTTTCTTATATCCAAGCTGGGCAAGTTTTTCTCTGACCTCTTCAGCCATAAACCTGAAGAAATTTACCAGATAATCAGCTTTGCCATGAAACCTCTTTCTGAGTTCGGGATTTTGGGTTGCCACACCGACAGGACAGGTATTAAGATGGCACTTACGCATCATAACACAGCCCATCACAATAAGAGCGCTAGTAGAAAATCCGAATTCTTCAGCACCAAGCAGAGCAGACATAATTATGTCGTTTCCTGACTTTAGCTGACCATCGCTTTGCAGGACAACCTTCCTTCGAAGGTTATTCATAACCAGCGTCTGTTGTGTTTCGGCAAGACCCAGTTCGAGAGGAAGACCTGCATGTTTAATGGAAGATGAAGGACTGGCACCAGTGCCGCCTTCATACCCGCTGATAGTTATCAGATCAGCACCGGCTTTTGTAACCCCCGCAGCTATGGTGCCTACACCGCTTTCAGAAACAAGCTTTACACTGATCTTAGCTTTTGGATTTACATTACGCAGGTCGAATATCAGCTGGGATAAATCCTCTATAGAATAAATATCATGGTGTGGTGGAGGTGATATTAATGTTATGCCCGGGATTGAATACCGGGTTTTAGCTATGATTTTGTCCACCTTATGTCCGGGTAATTGTCCTCCCTCACCAGGTTTAGCTCCCTGAGCTACCTTTATCTGAATTTCGTCAGCATTTATAAGGTACTCAGTTGTAACCCCAAACCGGCCGCTTGCGACCTGCTTGATAGCGCTTCTTACACTGTCTCCGTTTTCCAGTGGTATGAATCTTTCAGGATCTTCACCACCCTCACCGGTATTGCTCCGGCCACCAATACGATTCATTGCAATTGCAAGAGTTTCATGTGCCTCACGACTGATAGAACCATACGACATTGCTCCTGTTACAAACCTTTTCATAATTTCTTCAACAGGTTCAACCTCATCAATTGGAATCGGATTGGTTTTAATTCTCAGTAAGCCTCTTATAAATCCGGGGCTGGCGGTATTTGCATCGACAAGCGTGCTGTATTCCTTGAATTTCTTATAATCACCAGTCTGAGTGCTCCACTGTAAAAGGGAAATGGTTTCAGGATTCCATGCATGATGCTCACCGTATTTCCTGTAAGAATATACCCCCTCGGTAAGTATCTCAGGCTGCTGTTCATTAATAAATGCTTTTCTGTGGGGGATTAAAACTTCCTCAGCTATCTCACTCATTCCAATACCGCCAATTCTGGATATTGTACCTCCAAAATATTTGTTTATTACATCATTATGAACGCCAACAACTTCAAAGATCTGTGATGACCGGTAACTTCTAAGAGTACTGATCCCCATTTTGGACATGATCTTAAGTATTCCATTATTTATTGACTTAACATAATTTTCTTCAGCTTTTTGGTAATCAAGTTGTATCGCTTTATTTTTCACAAGTTTATCAATGATAGCGAAACTCATATAGGGGTTAATGATGCTGGCGCCATAACCAAAGAGAAGAGCGAAGTGCATTACTTCACGGGGCTCTGCTGATTCGACTACTATGTCGATCTGCATTCTCTTGCGTTTCACAATCAGGTGATGATGGACTGCCGAAACTGCCATAAGCGAAGGTATCGGTGCAAGGTGTTCCTCAATATCCCGGTCAGAGAGGATGATATAATTTTTCCCTTCATCAACAGCTTTTTCTGCATCCATACACAATTGATCAACAGCCTTTTCCAGTCCCTCAGAACCTTGGCGTGCATCAAAAAGCAACGACAGGTTTGCTGCAGAAAAACCTTTGTACCGCAGATTTTTAACTACCTGGAAATAAGTATTATTTATTACAGGATTTCTGAAACGAACCATCTTTACGTGGTTTGGAGTTTCATCAAGGAGGTTATGCTGCAATGAACCAAGATATCCGGAAAGCGTCATTACCAGTTCTTCCCTTATAGGATCAATGGGAGGATTGGTAACCTGGGCAAACAGCTGTTTGAAATAATTAAAAAGCCTGTAGGGTTTTCGTGACAATACTGCAATAGGCACATCATTTCCCATTGAACCGATTGGTTCCTTGCCTGTTGAAGCCATCTCCTTGATTATCTTATCAATGTCTTCAGCAGAGTAGTTGAATGAGGTAATGTATTTACTATATTGTAAACCTATCTCCGGAGTTTCAATATGGCCGGTTTCGATCTCTTCGAGATTAACCATATTTTGTTGAATCCAGGTGCCATATGGATATTCATTTGCAAGTTTGGCTTTAAGTTCTTTATCGTAATAGAGGATACCGGCTTCAGTATCAACCAACAGCATCTTTCCTGGTTTCAGTCTTCCCTTTTTCCTTATCTCTTCAGGCGGAAACGTTTGAACTCCTGCTTCCGAACCCATAACAATTAGATCATTGTTGGTTATTAAATACCGTGAGGGACGAAGACCGTTTCTGTCGAGCATACCACCAATGTACCGACCATCTGAAAAGATCAGAGATGCCGGGCCATCCCATGGTTCCATGAATGTAGAATGATAATGATAAAATGCTCTGAGTTCATTGGAAATAGGGTTTTTATTGTTTATGGATTCAGGAATAAGTATAGACATTGCATAGGGAAGCGATTTTCCACTCATTATCAGAAACTCAAGAACATTATCCAATGAAGCGGAATCACTTTTATCAGGTTCAATTACCGGGAACAACCGGTTAAGATCGCCAAGTTTATCTGATTTAAGTAATGATTCCCTTGCTTCCATCCAGAAGCGGTTTCCCTTAATTGTATTTATTTCCCCGTTATGTCCGAGCATTCGGAAGGGTTGAGCCAGATCCCAGCTTGGAAAGGTGTTTGTGCTGAAGCGGGAGTGAACGAGTGCAATAGCGCTCTGCAGACGGTCATCTGTGAGGTCGAGAAAGTATTCGCCCAGTTGGGTTGAAGTAAGCATGCCTTTATATACCAGCACTTTGGTAGAAAGGCTTGGTATATAGAAAAAGCTTTTTTGACCGATATCTGATTCGCGGATTGCTTTTTCAACCCTTTTCCTTATTATATATAGTTTACGTTCCAGATCTGCCTGCTGCATATCTGACCCGAGGAGAATCTGAACAATTTCCGGTTCAGCAGCACGTGAAATTTCCCCAATAACCGAACTATTGCGGGGCACATCCCTGAAACCTATAAAATTAACTCCTTCTTCTGAAATTATTCCGAGTAAAGTATTTTTGCATTTTTCTGCATCTGATTTATCCTGTGGTAAGAATACCAGCCCGCATCCAAACTGACCTTCCGGTGGAAGGCAATATCCCTGTATTAGATAGAAATCGCGGGGAACCTGTATCAGAACACCGGCACCATCCCCGGTCTTCTTGTCAGCACCTTCCGCACCCCTGTGTGTCATATTGCAGAGGATGTCAAGCCCCTGGTTAATGATTGAATGAGATTTTTTCCCTTTAAGATGTGCAACAAACCCTATTCCACAACTTCCATGCTCAAATTCCTGTTTGTACAAACCTTGATTAAGGGGTCTTTCCTTTTTCATCTTTTCTACTTTATATTATGATATTATCAAAAAAAAACCGTCCTCTGTTTTCATTGAGAACGGTTATCCAAATCCAACATAGATACCTTCTCAAGAAGTTCCAATAAACCTTTTAATGAGGCGTAGGGAAAATATAGATCTGGTACCGTTCATTTTATTAATATTTGTATGCAAATATATTATTTATTCTTACAGATTAATTTAAATACCATTAAAAAAATTAATAAAATATGTAATTTTTCTTAAAATGTTATAAACATTAAAAGAGCGTTGCATGTTACAATCGGCAGGTATTTTGGGAAACTATTTTTGTTTTATGTTTTAAAACGGCATGCATTGTATAAAAACGGCTACCTTTATTCATAGTTAAATTGCTATAGACTTTTATGGAAACCCCTAAAAACCTGGTGCTTGTAATATTTGGAGCTACCGGAGACCTGACATCACGGAAACTGATTCCGGCAGTTTTTTCCCTTGAATTGCAAAAACTTCTTCCTCCCGGTTTTGTAATTATGGGCATTGGCAGAAAAAAGTTATCTCCCGAGGAGTTCAGAGAAAAAATGCGTGATAGTATACTTTCATTTTCTGAGGAGAAAGAAATAAATCACGATCATATTGCTCCATTTCTTGAACATATTTTCTATCACCCTATGGATAGTGAGTCGGAACAGGAATATCATAACCTCAGGGAAAAATTAAGAGAAACGGATTTAAAGTTTAATACAAGCGGTAATTATATTTTTTACATGGCAACACCGCCTAGCCTGTATGAAACAATTGCTGTTAATCTTTCAAAGGCAGGCATTGCAAATGAATATTCGGGATTCAGACGTTTTATTATTGAAAAGCCTTTCGGTTACGACCTGCAATCAGGGCGCAAGCTAAATCAGACACTTCATAATATAATAGGAGAAGAACAGATTTACAGGATTGATCATTACCTGGGAAAGGAAACAATTCAGAATCTTCTTGTTACAAGATTTGCAAATGGTATATTTGAACCATTGTGGAACAGAAATTATGTACACCGGATAGAAATTACTTCGGCTGAAAGTCTGGGGGTCGGAGACAGGGGAGGGTATTATGATTCTTCCGGTGCCCTGAGGGATATGGTGCAGAACCATCTTCTGCAAATGGCCGGTCTTACTGCAATGGAGCCCCCCTCATCACTTGATGCAGATGCAATACGAAATGAAGTGCTAAAAGTATTTCAGTCATTTCAGCCAATAAGGGAAGAAGATGTTGAAAAACAGGTAATAAGGGGGCAGTATACTTCATCGCGAGTCAGAGGTGAATGTTTGCCAGGATACAGAAATGAAAAGGGGGTTGATGTAAACTCCAGGACTGAAACATTTGTCGCAATGAAATTCTATATCAATAACTGGAGATGGGGAGGTGTACCATTTTACCTGAGAACAGGTAAACGACTTCCCACCCGTGTTACTGAAATTGTTATCCACTTTAAACCAACGCCCCATCATCTTTTCAGAAGAGATATAGGTAAAAATACCGGTAATCAGCTTATTGTAAGAATTCAACCCGATGAAGGAATACTTTTCAAGTTTGATATGAAAGAACCGGGTGCAGGTTTTAATGTGAAGAATGTCAATATGGATTTTCATTATTCCGACCTGACAAACGTTAGGGTTCCGTCAGCCTATGAGAGACTTATATTTGATGTAATGATGGGTGATTCAACGCTTTTTTCCCGCGATGATGAAGTCGAAACCGCATGGAAATTCATTGAGCCTATACAGAATGTTTGGGCAGAGAATCCCAATATTAAAGTATTCGGATATCCGGCCGGGACATGGGGTCCCGAGAATTCCAATGATCTGATTGAAGGAGAGGGGCTTACATGGCGTTATCCATGCAAAAACATGGCTGATGACGGTTTATATTGTGAACTATAACCCTGTTTAGATAGTTTGGTAGAGTGTATTTATGGATAATATGGATAATATGGATAATATGGATATCGATTTTAAAATATACAATACACCATTGAAGCTTGCAGAAACATTTGCTAATGAATTGATTACATTAATAAATGAAACTACAGTAACTGGCAGAAAATACACTATTGCATTGTCGGGAGGCAATACCCCGCAGATTCTCTTTTCAGTTTTAGCAGAAAAGTTTCATGACTCTGTTGACTGGAATGCTGTACATTTTTTCTGGGTCGATGAAAGATGTGTCTCCCCTGAAGATAAAGAAAGCAATTTTGGTAATGCCCAAAGGTTATTGCTTGATAAACTTCGAATCACCGGGAATACTATTCACAGGATAAGAGGAGAGGAGGATCCTGCAAATGAGGCGGTCAGATATTCTGAAGAGATTATGAAGATTACCGGTTCGAAAGGTACACCGCCGGTTTTTGATCACATCATACTGGGTTTAGGTGATGATGGCCACACAGCTTCAATATTTCCGGAAAACATTGGACTCATGAATTCGGATAAAATTTGCGAAGTATCATCTAATCCTAAAACAGGTCAGAAAAGAATTACATTAACCGGAAAAGCAATCAACAATGGCAGAAAAATAACTTTTCTTGTAACAGGTGAAAATAAAGCACGTATTGTGAATGAAATTTTTAAAAAACATTCTGCTTCAAAAGCTTATCCTGCTTCATACATAACTCCTTTAAACGGAACACTCACATGGTTGCTTGATGAAAATGCAGCCGGTTTGTAATGGGTGAAATTTTTAATGATTTTTTTTATCTTTGAATACTTATTTAAATCTCAAAGTTATGTCACACGAAAAAGCTAAAGAACAAACCAAAGTCAAAAAAGAGCCAACAAAAACTCTTAAAGAAAAACGGGCTGCAAAAAAAGCGAAGAAAGCCGATAAAAGGTAAGGCTGGGATAATTATTTCGGCTCTGAATCTATGGGACTGCAGAAAATCGTCTGCAAGTTTTTTAAAAAATAAGAAGGCCGTCATGTTTTATGACGGCCTTAGTAATAAGTCTTTTTATGGTTAATTAAGCCAGTCTTACATCAACTGCATTAATTCCTTTTTTTCCTTCTGCAAGTTCAAATGTAACTTCATCATCTTCTTTAATCTGATCTTTCAGACCAGAAACGTGTACAAAATATTCATTTTCTGAATCTGCGTCTTTAATGAATCCAAAACCCTTTGATACATTAAAAAATTTTACTGTTCCTTTGTTCATTTTATTCTGTTTTTAAAATTTAGGTCGCAAGGTAATTAATATTATTAATATTTTATAACATTTCTGGCAAAATTTACTGTCTGAATCATCTGGAGTTGATCACAGGCAGTTTTGTGGAGATTGAATTAGTCATCACTGATGTCATTCTGAGTTTTTTTCCAAAATTTTTTGTACATCAGGTAATATGACAATTACTCTCAGCCAAAATCAATTTATTTACCCAGCCACAAGGGGAGTAAATTGATTTTGGCTGAGCCCGAATTCGCCAGCAAAGGATGTTGTCATTAGTAGTATTTATTTTACATTTATACCCATAATCAATCACATATTCATGAAATTATTTCTTTCTCTTTTGCTTGCATTTTTCATATTCGCAGTACCACTGAGCAGTCAGGTGATAATAAAGACTGCAGCCGAAGCTTCTGACTATAAATCAACATCTGACTATATTGATGTTATTGAGTTTATCAAAAACCTCACTGAATCATCAGATCTTATAAGGGTTGAAAATATCGCAAAGTCAACCGAAGGGAGAGATATTCCTCTTTTAATAATAGGTAATCCATTACCACAAAGTCCTGAAGAACTGATCAATGACCCAAGGATTGTTGTATATGTTCAGTCAAATATTCATGCGGGTGAGGTAGAAGGAAAAGAAGCATCCTTAATGTTTGCGAGAGATCTGCTGGCTGAAAAGGACCCTGCCATACTCAAAAATGTTGTTTTACTGATTTGTCCGAACTTTAATCCAGATGGCAATGAGCCGATAAGTCCTCTGAATCGTACGCATCAGAATGGTCCTGTAAATGGAGTTGGGTTAAGGCACAATGCACAGTATCTCGACCTGAACCGTGACGCTATGAAAGGTGAATCACCTGAAGTGCAGGGAGTAATTCAAAATGTTTTTAACCGATGGGATCCCGCGGTTTTTATGGATTGTCATACTACAAATGGGTCATATCATGTTGAGCCTGTTACTTTTACATGGATGGTCAATCCAAACGGAGATCATTCTCTGATTGACTATATGAGGGCAAAAATGATGCCTGATATGTCCGGCATGCTCCTGAATAAATATAAGGTCGAGAATTGCTTTTACGGTGAATTCATTGACATGATGAAACCTGAGAATGGATGGTTATACGAGGTAGCTGACCCGCGTTATATGAGCAACTATTTCGGGTTGAGAAACAGGTTGGGAATACTTAATGAGAATTATGTATATGCTGATTACAAATCGCGTGTTCTGGGCTGCTATTTTTTAATCAAATCATTACTTGATTATTCTTCAACACACCCTGCAGAAATTAAAGCAATGTTAAAAATTGCAGATCAGAAAGTAATTACCCGCGGGATGAACCCTTCTGCAGCAGATTCTTTTGCTGTTGAATTTAAAGTGAGGCCTATTCCTGAAAAGGTAACAATAAAGACCTTTGAAGCAGAAATTGCAACTGATGCAAACGGAAGAAAAAGCTACAGGAAAAGTGACCGGCAGAAAACTGTTACAGTACCGTATTATATTGACTATTATCCCTCAAAAAATGTGAAGTTTCCGTTTGCATATCTTATAACCGTCAATGATAAGGTAGTTATTAATCTGCTTAAGATTCATGGGATAGAACTTGGAAAATTATCTTCTCCCGTAAAAACAGAGGTTGAAAAATTTAAGATTTCCGGATTAAAAGGTGCAGCAAGCCTTAATCAGGGGCATTATACAAACACAATAAAAGGAAGTATTATTAATGAGACTATGGAATTCCAGGCCGGTACAATAGTAATCAGAACAGCCCAGCCTCTAGCCACTCTGGCTGCATACCTTCTTGAGCCGCAGTCAACAGACGGACTTGCAACCTGGAATTTTTTTGACCGATACCTTATTCCACAGTGGGGTTCAGGATATTATCCATATCCGGTATATAAAGTATTGAATAAGATTGAACTTAAAACGGTACCGTTCAATTAGGCGTGTGGCGTTAGTGCCTGTAATAAGTTGGTATGAATACTAAAAAAATTGATAGTCTCGTTCGTGAGATTATAATGAGCTGGGATAGTAGCGTTTTCATGGTGGTAATGAGTAGAATATAACATAAATATAATTGAAAATATTAAGTCAAAAGGGCTGTTGATCGTTAAACTATGATTTAAGGATCTGGTTTTAAAGACAGATGTCAGCTTTATTTTGTCTTTAATTGATAAAAACCTGACCCTTTTTCATGTTATTTTAATAACATTGCAAAAAAATCATATTATTTCGATCTTTGCTCTATTGTTAATCAAGAAAATTACTGATAATGAGAAAATGGCGTGTAGAAGATTCTGCTGAACTTTACAACATAAATGGTTGGGGAGTTGACTATTTTTCAATCAATGAAAAAGGGCATGTAAATGTTACTCCGCAGAAGAATGGTGTATCAGTCGATCTTAAGGATCTTCTTGATGAACTGATGCTTTCAGATGTTTCAGCCCCGGTACTGGTTAGATTTCCTGATATACTCGATGATCGTATTAAAAGTATTTCCAAATGTTTTAAATCTGCGGCGGAGGAGTATGATTACAAGGCACAAAACTTCATTATTTATCCGATTAAGGTAAATCAGATGAGGCCTGTTGTTGAAGAGATTGTCAGCCATGGAAAAAAATTCAATATAGGTCTTGAAGCAGGATCCAAACCAGAACTTCATGCTGTTATTGCTATAAACACTGATCCTGAGTCACTTATTATATGCAATGGTTACAAAGATGAAGACTATATTGAGCTGGCCCTCCTTGCTCAGAAAATGGGAAAAAGAATATTTCTCGTTGTTGAAAAATTAAACGAGCTCAAACTCATAACCTCTATTGCCAAGCGGCTGAAAGTACAGCCAAACCTCGGAATACGTATTAAACTGGCAAGTGTTGGTAGTGGTAAATGGGAAGACTCGGGGGGTGATATAAGTAAGTTTGGTTTGACATCCAGTGAATTACTCGAAGCAATTGATTTCATAGAGAAGAACAAAATGAGAGATTGTGTTCGCCTCATACATTTTCATATTGGCAGCCAGGTTACAAAAATCCGTCGTATCAAAATAGCTTTACGGGAAGCATCTCAATTCTATGTGCAGCTCCGTAAACTTGGATTTAACGTCGAGTTTGTTGATATCGGAGGCGGGCTGGGTGTTGATTATGACGGAACAGGTTCCGCAAACAGTGAGAGCAGCGTCAACTATACTCTTCAGGAGTATGTAAATGACTCTGTTAGCACATTTGTTGATGCCAGCAATAAAAACAATATTCCTCATCCGAATGTAATCACTGAGTCGGGGAGATCCCTTACGGCTCATCACTCTGTGCTCATCTTCGAGGTACTCGAAACTACAACATTGCCTTCATGGGATACCGAAGATGTTATTAATGACAATGATCATGAGCTTGTTAAGGAATTGTATACTCTCTGGGATAATTTCAATCAGTCGAGAATGCTTGAAACATGGCATGATGCCCAGCAGATAAGGGAGGAAGCTCTTGACAGGTTCAGTCTGGGACTGATTGATCTGAAGACAAGGGCACAAACGGAGCGTCTGTTCTGGTCGATAGCTAGAATGGTTTATCAGATGGCGAATGTAACAAAGCATGTTCCCGAGGAAATCAGGCAGATATCCAGGATGCTCTCCGATAAATATTTCTGCAATTTCTCGCTATTCCAATCATTACCTGATGCCTGGGCAATTGATCAGATTTTCCCGATAATGCCAATTCATCGTCTTAATGAAGAGCCCTTACGGACAGCTACCATACAAGATATGACATGTGATTCTGACGGGAAGATTGACAACTTTATTGCCACACGAAATTCTTCTCATCATCTTCCACTGCATTCGCTTAAAGGAAAAGAACCATATTATCTTGGAGTTTTTCTTGTTGGAGCTTACCAGGAAATACTTGGTGATCTGCATAATCTTTTTGGCGATACGAATGCGGTGCATGTGTCTGTAGATGCTGATGGTTATAAAATTGATCAGATAATTGATGGTGAAACTGTAGCTGAGGTACTTGACTATGTACAGTACAATTCCAAGAAAATGGTACGTACGGTAGAGTCGTGGGTTACAACATCTGTTAAGGCCGGAATTATCACCCTTGAAGAAGGTAAGGAATTTCTATCTAACTACAGATCAGGTCTTTATGGATATACTTACCTTGAATAAATTCATTGGTTTACACATAGGTTCGCAGAGAAGACACAGAGGTTCACAGAGTTAATAATGGTGAAGAAAGAATGTCTTCAAGTCCCACTTGGTGGATTTAAGGGTAGTTATTTTGTTGCTAAATGGATTTCGACTGGGCCTTACCAATTATTAAAAGGATATTCAGGAAATTCAAATAATTTACTACCTTGTATTCTAATTATTGTTTAATTTAGGATAATCACCTGTAAACCTAACCTTAAATTAACTTAACTATGAGTGACACTACGTTCGATTTTAATGTTTTTATCAGTGAATCAAAAGATGTACTGGTAAACCCGAAGTCTTACTTCTCGACTATGAAGACAACCGGAGGGATTGCAGAACCTTTAATAAAGGCTGTAATCTACGGTGTTATAGCCGGAATATTCTACTTACTATGGAGTCTGCTCCACCTGGGAGGCTCAATTGGCGGGTTATTTGGTGGTGCAGTAGGCATAATGGCTTTTGTAGGTTATATAATTACTGCTGTAATCGGATTATTTGTTGGCGCTGTCATAATATTGGTAATATCTTTAATTTGTAAGGGGAGCACTGACTTCGAAGCTTGCGCGAGGGTGAGTGCTGCTGTTATGGTAGTTATGCCAATAAACGCATTTTTTGGTTTTGTATCGGGTTTGAATTTCTATGCAGGTACGATAATAAGTGTTGCAGTTAATATTTACGCTCTCTGGTTACTCTACAATGGATTGGTTGAATCATTGAAAGCAAACAGGGAGACATCAAAAATAGTTATGTATGTCCTTATCGGAGTAATGTTGTTATTCATGCTTGTCGGCATGGGTGCAAGAAAAAGAGCAAACCAGTTTATGGATAGTTACGACAATACTGAAGTACAGGAACTACTTAAGGATTTAGAAGATAACTAAGATATAAATTTGCGTTTAACGTCAGATCCTTAGAATGAGAGTCTGGCGTTTATTTTTTTCATACTTTTACCATCTGTCTGAGCAGTGTGAACACAGTTTTTAAATGCATTAATCGTTTATGAAAGGCTGGTTATTATCCAGAAATATTTTTGTTGTCCTGTTCTACAGAATCTTTCTTGTTCTGTTGCTATTCTCGCTATGCCGTGTTGGTTTTTATGTTTTCAATTATAAAATGTTCCCAGGCATAACATTTATCCAGTTTATAAATATCATGAGAGGTGGAATCGTATTTGATATATCTGCCGTGATATATATAAATATCCTGTTTATCTTCCTTCATATTATTCCTTTAGATTTCAGGTATAATTCTGGTTATCAGAAACTTCTTAAGTATATTTTTATAATCACCAACACAGTTGCCCTGGCTGTCAACTGTGCTGATTTTGTTTACTACAGGTTTGTATTCAAAAGGGCAACTTCTGATGTTTTTGCAACCTTTGAAAACGAATCGAACCTTATTAAAATGTCATTTAGCTTTTTGGTTGATTACTGGCCTGCAACATTATTTGGCCTACTGATATTATTTCTTCTTATATATCTCTACGGAAAGGTAAAAATAATCAGACCGGCTCCTGATGGTAAACTGATCTACTATGGTTTGAATGTTCTGATGATACTTCCAATACTGGCACTTGTGATCGGTGGAGCCAGGGGCGGTTACAAGCATTCAACACGACCAGTTACAATAAGTAATGCTGCCCGCTATGTTGATACTCCAAGGGACGTAGCAATCGTTTTAAATACTCCATTCAGTCTTCTAAGGACATTTGGTAAAAAGCCTCTGGCGAGACATGAATTCTATGACAATGAAAGACTTAAAGAACTGTACAATCCTCATTATGTACCAGTTGTAACAGAGCCCTTTAAAAAAGATAATGTTATTGTAATTATCCTTGAAAGCTTTGCACGTGAGTATATCGGAACTTTAAATAAAGATCTTGAAAATGCCACGTACCAGGGCTATACTCCATTTATTGACTCCCTGATAAGTGTAAGTCTGACATTTGATGTTTCTGTTGCAAATGGCAAGAAATCAATAGATGCCATGCCATCAATACTGGCATCAGTCCCATCCCTTGAGACGCCTTATATTATTTCACATTATGCAAATAACAAGGTAGAAGGACTTCCATCGCTTCTGAAACGGAAAGGTTATTATACTGCATTTTTCCATGGAGCCCCGAATGGTTCAATGGGATTCGATTCATTTGCAAAAATGGCAGGATTTGATGATTATTTCGGCCTCGATCAATATCCTGTAAAGGAAGATTTTGATGGTATGTGGGGCGTGTGGGATGAGCCGTTCTTTAAATTTTTCGCTTCGAAACTGAATACATTTCAGGAGCCGTTTATGACTTCGATTTTTTCAATCTCATCTCATCATCCCTTTAAAGTACCGGAAAAGTATAAGGATAAGTTTAAAAAAGGATCTGCACCCATTGTGGAAGTTGTCGGATATACGGATTTCGCATTAAAAGAGTTCTTTAAAGAAATATCAACCTCGCAATGGTTTAAGAACACACTCTTTGTTATCACTGCAGATCATACAAATGAGTCAATACACAAGGAATTTCAAAATAGTTTCGGGTCATACAGCATTCCTGTCATTTTTTACAAACCCGATGGTTCACTTCATGGAATTAAAGATATGATTGCTCAGCAAATCGATATAATGCCAACAGTTTTAAGCTATCTGAATTTCGACGAAGAATATATCGCATTTGGCAATAATCTGCTTGACGAATCTCACGAATCATTCGCATTTAATACAAATGGCAACACATATCATCTATATATGAAAGATCATCTTATGGAAATGATTGATAATAAGCCGGTTGGTATGTTTGACTATAAAAATGACAAGTTTCTGATGACAAATGTACTGGATAAAAATACTGATCTCAGGAGACAGATGGAGGAGAAGCTTAAAGCAATAATACAAACTTATAATGCAAGATTATTGGACAATAATATGGTGGTAAAGTAAAAGTATCTTCTTACATTTATAAAAACAGAAAATTATGAATTCACGTCGTCAGTTTTTAAAAACCACAGGAACAGCAGTACTGGCAGCAGGTGTAACATCAGTATATGGGTCTTCAGTAGTGCCTGCAGACAAAAAGCAGAAATCATCTGGGAATAGTAAACCTGTTGATTTATTTACTATTGGCATGGCAGGTTACTCTTTTCTTCGCTTCGATGTGGAAAAAACAATTGAGATGATGAAAAGAATCGGAGTGACAAATATGTCACTTAAAGACTTTCATCTTCCTCTTAACAGTACACAGCAGCAGATTAATACAATACTTGACAAGTTTAAAACCGGGGGCATTAATGTATACACCCTTGGAGTAATTTACATGAAAACCGAAGCCTCTGTTGATCAGGCATTTGAATATGCAAAAATGGCCGGAGTAAAAATGATTGTAGGTGCTCCAAATTATGAACTGCTTCCATATGTTGAGAAGAAGGTCAAAACATATGATATTAAACTCGCAATACATAATCATGGGCCAGACAATCCTCTTTATCCAAACGCTACAGACATCTGGAACCATATAAAAGATCTCGATCAGAGAATGGGTATCTGCATAGATATCGGACACACCACCCGCGATGGAGAGAATCCTTCTGCAGATATTGAAAAATATATCAGTCGTATTTATGATATCCACATTAAGGATGTTGATAAAGCTGCAGCAGATGGCAAAACTGTTGAAATGGGACGCGGTGTAATTAACATACCTGAAGTTGTTGCTGTCCTTCGAAAAGTCAAATACAGCGGATCATGCAGCCTTGAATTTGAGAAAGACATGACAGATCCTCTGGCCGGCATTGCTGAATCAATAGGCTATTTTAAAGGTGTAATGGCTTGCGGATAAGTGAATTCAGAATCAAGATCAGCCTTTGATTCAAGATTCCCAATAAGTTTCTTGCCATTCCAAGTTTCTTTGAAGGAGTCAAAAGTACCTTTGAAATAATGAAGCCGTAAATTCTTAGTACTTCACGGAAGTATATTTCTGTTTTGAAGTAGTAATTTGAGGTTGACCTGCTGTGAAATCTGATAATATTCAGTGGTTCAGAAATATAAGCGACATCAGAAATTAGCAAAAGTCTTAAATACAAAAACCAGTCACCACAATACTTCATGGAATGGTCAGCATATCCGGCCTCGATATATTTGCTTCTTCTGAAAAGTACACCACTAACATTATTTATAGTATTATTCAGGTATAAAAATTCGCTGATCTCATCCAATCCGTTGTTCTGATAGTCAACAGACCATTTGTTTCCATGCAACGATTTTCTCAGATCCGAAACAAAATATTCAGAATTATTATTCTCATCAACTATTTTTGAGTTGGAATAGACGAAGCCGAGATTTCTGTTAGCTGATAAAACTGAGGAAGATCTTTCAAGGAAATCCTCTTTGGCGTAATCATCCGATTCAGCAATCCAGATATATTCACCCCTGGCTTTCTTAACTCCAAAATCCCATTGTTTGAATGGGTTTCCGCTGTTGCTCTTGTTATAATGAAATGAAATACCGGGAAATATCTTTACGTATTCATCTATAATTTCACGGCTTCCGTCGGTTGAGAAATCATCCAGGATTATAAGCTCAAAATCATGGGATGATTGATTCATCACACTGTCAATCCTCTGTCTTAGGTATTGTGCATGATTATAACCAGGGATTATTACTGATACCAATGTCATTATTTCCCTTTAAATACGCGTAATATAACACCCCAGGATAATTTTTTAAGATGGAAAAGTATCTGAACTGTATGATAATGTAAACCATTCTTTTCAAAAAGCAACTCTTCATTAAAAATATGGAAATATGGAGTCATTATACCGCCGAAGCCTTTTACATGTTCTTCTATCTGTTTTATATCGGAGCCACCGAAATTAAAATAATCCACTTTGTTCCTGAAAAATTTCACCGATTCCCATAACACAAGCGAATGGGCACCTGTATTCCGGAATTCCGGATCACTTCCGCTCAGGAGATAATAAACCGATTTCCGGTTATAGGCAAGGTAAATTACCGCCAGCACTTTATCTGAATCATCAAAAGCCTTGAAAATTATGCGTTTGCCATGTTTCAGAATAGCTTCATCAAGATTTTTCAACACTTCAAATGGAATCCTGAATTTCAATCCCTGACGTTCATATGACAGGCATTCGTAATGATACAAGAGAGCAATGTCATTGGTTTCTTCGACCTTAATTCCATTTTTTTTTGCTCTGTTGATAATATTTTTTCTTCCGCGGTTCAGATTATTTCTGAGATCATCTTCGGTTTTGCCATTATAATCAATGATATAGGTATATCGCGTAGTTTGCTTATACCCTTTCCACCTGAACGGCAACCAGTCGGTAAAATTGTGATGCATGCACACCTGAACAAAACTCTCATGGGGAAGATATTCAATTAATGCATTTAACCACCTCCTTTGATTTGAGGTATAGTTATGATCGTTCAGAGTATCTTTAGGCTTATAGAGCACACCAAGTGTCCGGGTGAGAGGGGGTTCATTTACATAATTATTCGAATCGCAGGCTAGTGGCATTCCGGCAACTATCTCATCTTTTTCCAGACAAACAAGGATCCTGAAGTTTGATTTGGTTATTGCATCCAGCCACCACGAATAGCAGAATACGTCCCCCTGGGGCGATTGATCAACAAAGGTGTTCCAGTCAGAATACCGGTTGCTGTCGATATATTGTATCAAAAGATTACTCATTGAGATGAAGACCCAGTTAACTCTACCGGCTTTTTTTTCCTTAAAAACCGGGTAAAAACCCTGAGGTTCCTTCCGAAATAATTATTAAGTGTATCTTTTCCTGTTAGTTCATAGGAAATGAAATCAGTATAATTTAAGAATCTGACCGGAGTTCTCCGCAGTGCAGAGAGAAAAGCCTTTCTGGCTTGACGTCTTAATCCATATTTGTAGCAAAATTCTGCATAGGACCTGTAATGAATGTAGAATAATCGGGGATATTGTTCGAAAAAGTTATTGTATCTGTTTAATATTGTCTGCTTTCCCTCTGCTCTTAACTGATAATTAAAATCGCCGGTAAGCTGGTTATTATCATGATGATGTATTTTAACCAATACTTCGGGAATGGTTTCAAATTTGTACTTTTGAGCCAGGCGTATCAAAAGATCTGTGTCTTCGCCAACTGTTAATGTTTCATCATATAAACCAACAGTGTCCAGGCATTCTTTTCGAACACAAACGCCAAATCCATTGCCGATTGAGGTTGCAGCTATCAAAGCTTCTTCTGTATCTGAAAACTGAGAAGGCCAGACCAGTGATGACAGGAGTTTTTCACCTGATTCCGTATCCTTTATTCTTGCGATACCAGTCCAGATAAACCCCAGATCAGGACCGGAATGCATAAACCGGTCGTTCAATTTTTTCAGAATGCATGGCATGTATTCATCATCGTCATCGAGGAAAAGAATAAACTTCCCCCTTGAGGCTTTAATACCAGTATTATAGCTCCCAGAAGCTCCTTTTGATTTTTCGTGTTTCAGAAGTTTTATGTTTGGATTAACAATTTCTTCAATGATTTTTTCTGTGCCGGGGTTATTGGCATCGTCTACAATAATATGTTCATAATTCTCAAAAGTCTGATTTTTAACACTTAGTATATTCCTCCTCAGCATGATTGGTCTGTTGCATGTTGGTGTAATTATAGAAAAGAAGGGAGTGCTCATACTATAATATTTTTGTAAAAATATAACAATAGTTTTTTATTTGCCTGACAATGATATTTTCCGTTTCCAATTTTTTTTCAATTGCAGAGAAATGTTTCAATGCATCCGGATAGCGTGCATAAAGTTCTTTATGCCGCTGAAAAATTGTATTTAAAGACCTGATCATCATCATTCTATCATTTTTTCTTCGCCCGGAACGACTATGCCCGGAATTTTTATATGTTCTGTAATAGACGCTCTCTCCTGGAATTTTAACTGCTTCTCTTCCTGCTTCAATAAGCTTTAGCCAGAAATCCCAGTCTTCCAGTCCAAAAATAAGCTCCCCGGAATAACCTCCGGCAAGTTCCCAGTCCTTTTTTCTGAAGAATGCATCAGCAATTATCCTGTTATCAAAAAGTATTGATTCATGTGTGTAGTCACCTATTTCAAATTTTCCGGTTTTCGCTCCGAAGCATTCGGCATCGCAATACGCTATTCCGGCATCCGGATTGGCGGTAAATATGTCGTAAGCATTTCCGAGAAGTCCACTACTGATTCTGTCATCTGCATCAAGATTCATTATAACCGGACCTTTAGCAATTTGTATGGCAAGATTTCTCGCCGCGGCAGGGCCTTTATTTTCAGTGTGAAGAATTTTCACCCTTCTATTATCAATACTGTTAAGTATTTCCTGTGTATCATCAGTAGAGCCATCGTTTACAATAATGATTTCAAAATTCTGAAATGATTGTGACAAAACAGAATCAAGCATCTCATTTATGTATTTACCATGATTATAGCATGCTGTAATAACTGATATTTCAGGTTCTTTATCCAAATTTTCAAATTGCTAAAATTCAATATTACTAATACTTAGCATATGAATTTTTAAATATTCCTTTTTTTCTGAGAAATCGCAAAAACATATTCAATTCGGTGTTTATCCATATCCTTATAGTTTGCAAAAAGGGGAACCATTTATAAGCTTTTCTAAACTGGATTCTGAATAATTCAACAGTTGATTTTGTGTATCGGATTTCTGAATCCTGAGTAATAGTAGTTTTAAACTGATAATTATGGTACACGCAGGGTGGTGATAGGAGAAGGGTTTGTATGCCAAGGGCCGGAGCATTCCCGGTATAATGATCGAGAGACTTTCTGATCGGGTAGCCGTGTTTCAGAATTTCAGCAGCAGCCCGGCATTTTATAATATAACCATATGATCCGCCCGGAAGCTCTATAGGTTCACCGGCTGAAAAATTCTTCAGCTTCAGTGCCTGCTTGTTTTTAATCCATGCTTCTTTTTTAGAAAACCTTGAATGATGGCCAAGATAAAACAGATCCCAGCGCAGTGAATCCAGGTTTTCGGGGATAAGAAAATATTTGAATTCGCTATGCAATATGGCGTCATCCTCAAGGATACAGGCTACTTCTATATCCTCCTCAACCATCTTTTTATAGATTTTAAAGTGACTTAACACACAGCCGATCTCTCCCTTATTCAGATGCCTGGTTCTTGATCCCATTTCCCAAAGACCATATTTGGGATTATTATATAACTCATAATCAGATAGTTGATTTCCGTCAAATGCCTTAGCTATCTGATATGTAACTCCCAGTTTGTTCAATTGATCAATTGAATGTTTTCTCCTCTCTACAGAGCAATCCAGACTGATTACAAATACAGGGATGGTTAGATTAATCACTCAGCTATAATTAGTTAAATTTCATGAATACTTTAGAACAGTTTCTAAAATTTTTCGAAATCAGTAGAATCTACCCACCCGGCACTCTTGCGAAATAATTCTCCACGAATATACCTGTTATAAAAATCTCTTGTATCTTCTGAGGCATAAGTATACTTATCAAATATATCACCTGACCCCAGAATTCTTGGATCTTCCTGATCCCTCAGCTCACTAAGAAGCTGTTGCCGAAGTCCTTGTTTCAGAGTATTAAAACCAGGGTTTTCTGCGAGGTTATTCATACATTCGGGATCAGCACTGATATTATACAGTTCATCATTGTCTCTGAAACCGAAGCTAAGGTTCCAGAAAACAGGTTCTGTTTTATTTCTTTTCAAATTCAGAATCACAGTTTTGGTCGGACTTGCATCACAATTAAGATATCCTGTTTCGGGATTACCGCCCGGCCATCTTTGAGGCTTAAAGTTAATAAGGTAGAGGAAATCATCTTTCACAATACCGCGTATGGGATAACCGATATCATCCGGCCGGCCGACATCATGTCGCTCTTTACCAATCAATACATGATCGCGTTTTTTATCGATGCTCCAATTCTTTCCTGATTTAAAAATATCAGTTAAGCTCGAACCTTGTATCGGTTGTAAACCGCTTTCTGACTCGTTTATTCCGGCCACTTCCAGGATTGTTGGAGCAAAATCAATCGAACTTGTAAAATCAGAAATAATACGGCCCGGATTTTTTATTCCTTTTCCCCACATGATAGCTAATGGCATGTGGTTTGAATACTCGTAAGCTTGTCCTTTTATTCGGGGGAACGGCATTCCGTTATCAGCTGTTACAATAACTATGGTATTCGCGAGTTCCCCTCTTGCCTCCAGAATATCAAGCATTTTTGCAAGATGACTGTCGAAGTATTCTATTTCAAGAGCATAATCAAGAATATCATTACGAACAGTCTCATTGTCAGGCCAGAATTTGAATACATTTTCAATGTCGGTAAGTTTTTTATTGCCTGTCTCAACTCCTGAACCATATTGATAACCTCTGTGAGGCTCTGTTGATCCGTACCAGAAGCAGAAAGGTTTTCCCTCCTCTCCAGAATTTAGAAAATCTTCAAAATTTGCCGCGTAATCAGAACCCGAGATCCCAGTGGTAGGAGGAGTGATTTTACGGTCGTTAAACTGTTCTCCGGTTAATTGCCTTGGTACCCCTGCGCTATCGAGAGCTAGGCCAGGCGCCCATCCCTTGGTTGTGTAACCTACCTCATACCCATTTCTTCCAAGCGATTCCATAAAGGTGACAAATTGTGGGGGAAAGAATGGAACATGGTTTGCTGCTTCCCCAAGCTGCCAGCTGTTCCGCCCTGTCAGAAGGCATGCCCTGGATGGAGAAGATTTTGCATTGGGAGTATATGCATTCGTAAACAGAATACCTTGTTCTGCCACTCTGTCAAATCCTGGTGTTTTGACCCATGTACAGCCATAGGCACTCATATGAGGGAATGAAATGTCATCTCCCATTGCAATCAGGATATTAGGCCTGCTCTCAGTGTCAACTTTTTTATCACCTGTACAGTGGGATAGAGTCCACGGCGATAGAAATATCAGACTTTTCAATAAGGTGGTTTTCATGACGTAGGTTTAAATCAGCTGTAACTTTTCATCTTAAAGTTACATTATTTTAGGGCTTATCGAAATCCCTTTACTCCTAAAGTTCTATTTAAAGCAGATTATTACCAGGCTATTTCTTTCTTATCCCTTAAGAATTTACCTGTCAGAGTTATGGGAGCTTCTGATGCAAGCCAGACAGGTGTTTCTGCACCCTTTTCAACGGACCGTGGTGCAGAACTTCCACCCATGTCTGTTTTTACCCAACCGGGACAAACTGCATTTACTGAAATATTATGGCCAGACAGTTCATAAGCCAGATGTCGTGTAAAAGCATTCAGGAGTGTTTTTGAAACACAATAAGCAGGAGACCAGCCTTCGACGGGATCTGTCATTGATCCTCCTCCGCTTGAAATATTTATTATTTTACCGTAATTATTAATCAGCGGCAGGAAAGCCCTGGTAACCTGTAAGGCGCCATAACAATTCGTACTGATTATTTTTTCAAGTTTATTTAATTCAGATGAAATAAGTGATTTATCGTTCTTTAAGTTTATACCGGCATTATTGATAAGTATGTCGAGCCGGAAATTTTTCATAAAAAGAATCCCGGCGGCTTTTTGGATGCTACTTTCCTGATCCACATCCATTAATATCATTTCTGCTTTAATACCAGCACTTTCCAGCATGGAGAGAGCTTTTGATAACTTCTCCTCATCTCTTCCGGTGATGATCACATGATAGTCTTTTTCCCCAAGCTGTCTCGCAATCTCAAAGCCCAGCCCCCTGTTTGCTCCGGTAATAAGAACACTTTTATTTTTCATATTTTCCGAATTTAAATTTCTTTGGAAATCCTGATTTCAGAATCTGAATTGGATCCCTGCAAATCCATGCCGCGGTAACCCCGGATAATAATATCTTGGTTCGGCGTTGTTAATTCCCAATGCATTAACTACCAGCATGGAAGCATAACGGGTATCTGAAAGATTGTTTAATCCGGCATATAAAGTCATTACTCCCGATTTTTTGAATTTTAGCTGGGATGAGATTTTCAGATTAACCAGGTAATAATCGTTGTATTTTAAAGAATTATTATCAGTAATATACTGATCTCCTGAATATTGAAATTGTGATGTTAATTCAATAATTTTCAGTGCATTCCATTTGAGCTGGAGATTGAGCTGGCGGTCAGGTATACCGGGAAGATGGTTACCATTATAAGAGGTCCCATTATCGTTAAAATCGATGAACTTGTTAATAGAGCGTGTATAGCTGATGATTGACGACAGTCTTCCGGGGAAATTATTATAATCAAACCAGCGATTCCTGATAGTCAGTTCCAGCCCCCTATGCCGGGTTTGACCGGCATTCATTCCGGTAAATATATCTTCAGTAATTCTTTTGGTAATGAGAAGATCCTTAAGCTCAATCCAATAAAATATTCCTTCAATCTCAAAGGCTTTGTTTAACATGTTCAGACGGGCCCCGGTTTCATATTGGACACCCATTTCAGGTTTGATATCGGGATTAACATCTCCGGCTGGCAATAATGTTTCTTCGGGGGATGGCATTGAAAAACCATGTCCTATTGAGCCAAATAATGCAAAATGATCATCAAATGCATAGTTTATACCAAAACGCGGTGAGAAAATGACAGGAAATTTTCTGGTTCCAGACTGGTCACCATTGGCTGAATATAAGTCCTTTAGCTTATAGCTGATATAATTTATTGCACCTGCCAAAGAAATATTAAGTTTTTTGGTTGGTCTATAAAAACCGATAGCAAATAAGTTAATCTGGTTTCGTCTTTCACTATTTACATTTATCAGCGTACTATCCTGACTGAGTTCCCATTTGTACTGCTCGGTCAGCAGTTCAGTGCCGAAGACCAGATCTGCGTTCAAGGTGCGGTAAGTTAATTTGTTTCTGATACCACCACCCAAAGACTGATCGTCAAGATTATTGAAAGGCCGTTTTTCGTAATTGTTGTTCCATCGGGTAAAGACTGCAACTTGATTTGTAAGTCGGGCATTCAGGTTGTTGGTTAAAGATATTGCCATGACCCCTTTTGCATATTTTTTAAATCCTTCGATTGCCTTCCAGTTTGGTGCAGCTGCAGCAGGGTTATTTTCGAGAAGCGATTTTCCGATTGAGCTGGGAATACCTCCGTCAACATCAATCAGCAGCAAGGTAGCATGCAACGACCCCCATAAATAATTCCATTTAGCAGTTGACATAAATGAAGTACGTCTGTAATTGTTATTCTCACGATAACCATCTGACATTAATTGACTTACGTTGCCCCATATATTAGCTTTCCCGATATTTACCGTTCCGGAAAGATGGGTTTTCCAGGTATTAAAACTCTCATACTGTGCATTTATATTGCCCTCGTTTAATTTTTTTTCAGGAGAGTACATATTAATACTTCCTCCCAACCCTGAGCCATAAAGCGCAGAGGAAGGCCCTTTGATAATTTCAATTTTATCCAGACTCAGTAGATCAATTTCTTCCGGTGTAGAAACGCCATCAGAACCGGTAAGAGGTATATCATTCAGATATGCCCTTATCCTGTTTGTATTATAGGGAGTCCGGCTTCCCATTCCCCTTATGACTATTCTGCTGGTTGTTAATGTTCCGGTTTGCATATTTACACCCGGAAGGGTGTTGATGGCTGTTGCCAGCTGCGTGCCATTCGAAATTAAAAGGTCGTCACTATTAAGGACCTCCAGGCTTCCGGGAAGTGTGTGCAAGCGTCCACTGACGCGGTATGCAACAACAGCAACTTCATCCAGAAGAACTATCGTATCGTAAGGCTGAATAGTTAAAGGTTTTTCATCATTCTGGGCTTTTGTTACCAAAAAGCTGAATAAGAGAAGAAGGAAACCCGGTAGCTGCTTTATAGATATACACATTACAGAAAGCTGTTGGTCTTAACCCATGGAATAAATCCTGATTTCTTATTCTATGGGTGCTAATCTTAGAATTTTTCCCGGATCCTCTATTGCTACATAAATAAAACCATCGGGGCTGACAACAACATTCCTGACACGCCCAATACCTTCAAGCAGTTTCTCACGGTGCATCACTGAATGATCTTTGATTACCATTCTCTCAAGATACTGAAAGCTCAGGGAGCCAACGAGAAGATTATTCGACCAGTTTTTATATCGATTGCCGGTTACGAAAGTCATCCCACATGGAGCTATTGAAGGAGTCCAGTAGAAAAGAGGTTGTTCCATTCCTTCCTTCTCGGTTAATTTTGTAAGGATAGTTCCATCATAATTAATACCGTACGAAATTACAGGCCAGCCATAGTTTAATCCTGGTTTAATAAGGTTTAGCTCATCGCCACCACGCGGACCGTGCTCAGACTCCCAGAGTTCACCGGTTACCGGGTGAAAACAGGTGCCCTGTGGATTGCGGTGTCCATAGCTGTATATTGATGGTACTGCTCCGGGAGTTTTAACAAAAGGATTGTCCTGCGGGATTGTACCGTCATCGTTGATGCGATGGATTTTACCATTTGAATTGTCAAGTTTCTGGGGAAAGTCGAAATGCTGACCTCTCTCTCCGTTTCCGAAAAAGAGATGTCCCTGCTTGTCGAATGCCATTTTTATTCCGAAATGGTGGCCCCGGTCAGTGTCAGGGCTGCCTTTGTAAACAATCTTCTGGTCGACCAGTTTATTGCCTTCCAGTCGGGCACGGATAATTGCGGTGTTGCCAATCCTTTTCTTGCTTTCAGTGTTGAGAGCAGAATACGCAATGTAAATCCATCCATTGGTTTTATAATCAGGGTGAAGGCAAAGATCAAGAAGTCCACCCTGTCCGAATGCCATAATCGGTGGCAACCCTTCAATAGGAGGGGAGAGTTTTCCTTTTGAGAAACGGTGGAGTGTTCCGGCTCGTTCCGAGATAAGAAGATCCCCGTCGGGCAGAAAAACAAGGCCCCATGGAACCTTAAGTCCCGATACAACCGTATCTACAACAAAGCGTTGTACTTCCGATTCTACAATTCCTCCGGGAGTCACTGCGGGTTTTAGTTTGCTCTTATCTTCAGGAATCCCTTTTTTAACATATACTGCAAGTGCTTCAATTTCAGCATCTGAGAACGTTTTTTGAAAAGAAGGCATTCCTATATCTTCTATTCCATTTTTTATACTGTTAAATGCAGAAGCTGTTCCTGACTCATCCATCCATGCTTTGGCGGCAAATTTTTCAAGATTGGCTCCGTGGCATCCGGCACAATAAGTCTGGTAATTCATTGCTGCTGTTCTCTGTAGCGCTAATTCATTATCATTATTTCTGCTTCCGGCAGAGTTGTGGTTGATCAGGCCAATAAAGCCTGAACAAAGAATTATGATAATAATAAATGAAATAATTGTTGTTTTCTTCATCATAATATAATTTTAATTTTTAAAGGTTTGATGGAACCGCACATGTTTGATAAAATTATATTTATAAGTGTTTGTGGTTGCAAAGCATGGGGGTTTCATATCTGCTTTTAGTTTAAAGTTTAACTGAGCGACACATCAAGAACCATCATGGTGCTAAAGCCTATAAGGGCACCTATTGTAGATAAATCTGTTTCGTTGCCGGTCTGTGCTTCTGGAATAATTTCCTCAACAACCACAAATATCATTGCCCCCGCTGCAAATGCCAATGCATATGGTAAAATTGGAGTAACCATTAATACGAGGTAGGCACCGATAACGCCTGACACCGGTTCTACCATGCCCGACAATTGACCGTAATTAAATGCTTTCAGGCGTGAAAAGCCTTCACGTCGAAGTGGTATAGAAACAGCAGCTCCTTCAGGAAAATTTTGTAACCCGATACCAATTGCAAGCGCTGTCGCCCCGGCGATTGCCCCAACATCCGGATTACTTGCCATTGCTCCGAATGCCACTCCAACAGCCAGACCTTCAGGAATATTGTGTAAAGTGATTGCCATTACAAGCAATACACTACGCTGCCATGTTGTTTTGATTCCTTCCGCTTTATCAGTTGACAGACTCATGTGCAGGTGGGGTAACAATTTATCAACTAAAAGTAAAGTAGCGCCTCCTGCCAAAAATCCAACCAGGGCAGGTATCCATGGAGTTTTCCCCTGCACTTCTGCCATTTCAATTGCAGGATTTAAAAGAGACCAGTAACTCGCAGCTATCATAACACCTGCTGCGAAACCCAACATTGAATTAAGAATCTTTTTATTAATGGTCTTAAAGAAAAAAACCATTGAGGACCCAAGAGCCGTCATGCCCCAGGTGAACAGTGTTGCAACAAGAGCAAGCAATATCGGATTATATTCCAGAAGCCGTTCAAAGTCCATCTTTAACGAATTAACTTGTCTGTATATTAATGAGTAAACAAATACAAATATTCTTTTGTTAATTTTTAAAAGAAATAAGTTAAGAAGAGGAGTGACTAGAGTGTACTAGAGTGACTAGAGTAGAGTGAACTAACTTATAAATTAAATATAATATCTAAGTATGGTTTCCACCAAAGCTGCTCTTTAGTTGTTCAAAAATATCTCTTTGCGCAGGAGTAAGGTTCTCCGGTACTATTACTTTCAAATGAACCAGCAAGTCTCCATAACTGTCTTTTGAATCTGAAACCGGCATTCCTTTTCCCTTGATTCTCAGAATTTTTCCACTCTGGGTACCTTGTGGAATGTGCAGCTTGATTTTTCCATGCAGGGTTTCGATCAATAATTCCCCGCCAAGAACAGCTGTAAACAAATCTAAGATCTTTTCCATTTTAAGATCATGTTCTTTCTGTTCAAATGTCTCATGAGTTTTAATTACGACCTTTACAAAAAGATTACCATGTTTGATCTTACTGCTCCCTTTACCCCCTTTTCCCTTTATCCTCAGGAGCTGGTTATGTGATACACCGGGTTTAACTGTAATTCTGATTTTTTCATTTTCAAGCTGGATGATACGGGATGTGCCTCTGAATGCTTCTTCGAGCGATATTTCCATTGTAGTTTCATAATCCTGTCCCTCGAAATCGTCTACCGGGTTATTTCTACCGGATGAGCGGCTATCAAAATTGCCAAAGAAGGCTTCAAAAAAATCTGAAAATTCGCTACGACCACTACCTCTGCCAAAAAGATCATCATATTCATTTCCATGCTGAAAAGGCTGACCACTGGTTTTGCCATAACCTCGGGACTTAGATCTGCCTTGTGAAGAATATGCCCCTTCCGTTTGGTAATCCTGCCAGTGATCTCCAAGGTTATCGTATTTTTTGCGTTTCTCAGGATCGCTTAAAACTTCATTTGCCTCATTAATGAGCTGAAATTTATTTTCCGCTTCCTTCTTCCCCGGATTCCTGTCAGGATGATATTTTAGAGCCAGTTTGCGATATGCCTTTTTTATGTCAACCTGTGAAGCTTTTTTGTCGACTCCAAGTGTTTTATAATAATCACGGTATTCCATAACATTTTTAGTTTTATTAAAAACACTCTTGGGGAAATTGGAATCAAAAGATCTCAGGTACCATTTCTGGTAAGCTGCGCGATCCGTTTCTTCCATTGAGGGCTATGCTTTTGTTTATCCTGGCGGGTCTGGCTTTCAAGATATTCATTCTTCATTATGTCCATCTGCTTGAAAAGATTTATCTCATTAAATACCAGGCTTTTTCATTTTACTAAAGACTGGTTTTAACTTTACCGCATGAGTGGGTACAGTATCTCCAAGAAGAAATCCCCATGGCTGAAGTGATTCAATATTGTCGAATAAAAGTTTTAGGACAACAAGAAGAGGAATGGACAATATCATTCCGGGAATCCCCCATAAAGCATTCCCGGCGATAACAGCTATTATTGAAACAAGCGCGTTAATCCTTACTTTCGAAGCGACTAATCTAGGCACAATTATGTTATTATCAACTAGTTGGATAGCGTAATAAATAAGGAGTATATATATCGCATACATGCCTGAAGATTTTGTAGCAATTGCAATTATCATTGGTAATACCACTGCTACAATTCCACCGATGTATGGTATAATGTTAAGTAAAGCGCCAATAACTCCGAGAAGAATAGCATACTTAATTCCAAGAATAGCAAGAGTAGAAACTTCCAGAACAGCTATTATTGCAGTTTCAATTAATAACCCTGCAAGGTAAGCCTGAATTATGGTCTGAGTCTGGGTAATTATATGTCCGACTCTTATCTGGTTTGATTCGATAAAAAGTTTTTTGATAAATTCAAGAAGGAGTAGCTGGTAGTATAGAAACAAAAAGATATAAACCGGAATCAGAATACCTGCCATAAGTATTCCCCCGAATGTGGATATTGTACTGCCAATGAGAGCAGTATTTGAATCAAGAAATCCACTCCCGGTTTTCGCAATCCAATTTTCAATATTCTCCGGGTTTATTGCGAAAATCTCTGAAAGCCATGATGTGAAGTTACTGATTAAAATTACGAACCTAGCGGCCAGCTCAGGCCATGTTTCAATGAACTGACTTATCTGGGAGACCAGAAAACCACTGATTGCCACAACAATTATCAACCCGAAAAAAATGGAAAGGATTATTGCAACTATTCGGTTCAATCCTGTCTTTGTTAAAAGACTGACAACAGGATTTAATACAATAGCAAAAATAAGCGAAAAGAGTAAAGGGATAAAAACGGTTTTGCCAATATACAATATTGTAAAAAACGCTAAGAAACCCAATATAATAAAAGTTAATCTGGCATAAAGAGGAAGTGTTATACCTTCGTTTAATTTCATGTATCAGAATTAAAACCGTCATAATTCAATAATCGATTCTGCAGAAACATGCTAAGATGCCCCATGAGGGCATCTGTCATACAGCACTCCTTCCTTGTATTATTCTTATGATGATTGCAATAACTGCAATAACCAGTAGGATATGAATAAGACCACCGGCACTATATCCGATAAATCCTATTAACCATGCAATAATCAGGATTACTGCTACGACATAAAGTAAATTTCCCATGACGATTAATTTAGTTATGAATAAATAATAATATCGAGTACAAAGTTGAAAAAGATGCAGGTTCATAGCGTTACATAATATTGGGAATAAATTATATAATTCACATTTTTTGGTTTGATCTGTACTTTTAATGATGTAACATTTTAAGTAAATCCTGTAACAACAATATAGCTTAGTGTTATAAACTTTGCCTCAAACAAAAAACACTAAGCTATGGCACGTTATTCTAAAGCAGCTCAGAAAAAAGTAGGAGAGGTCATGGAGGAATTTAAAGAAGGAACTCTGAAATCAGGTAAGGATGGAATAGGAGGCAAAGTAAAAAGCCGGAAGCAAGCTATTGCAATAGGTATAAGTGAAGCAAGGGCTAAGGGAATGAAAGTTCCCGGAAGAAAAAAGGAAAATAAAAAATAATGCAATGCAAAAATCAAATCCCAAAATAAAGGTATTCAGGAAGCAGTCTCAGAAACTTCCTGGTTTAGAGCATAAAATGGATCCATTACCAGATTTTGATAATGATATACAGGGAAGTAAAAAACTGCTTGGGAAGAAGTGTATTATTACAGGAGGAGATAGTGGTATTGGCAGAGCGGTGGCAGTAGCTTTTGCTAAGGAAGGGGCAGATGTAGCTATTGTTTATCTGCCTGAAGAAGAGAAAGATGCAGATTTTACCGTAAAATATATAGAAGAGAATTTTAATAAAAAGTGCATTTCAGTTGCTGCAAATATTTCAACCGAATCGAAATGCAAAACAGCAATAAACAAAATAACCAAATCTTTTGAAAGCATCGACATTCTTGTAAATAACGCTGCTGTCCAATACGTTACCGATGATATAACCAAAATCACCTCAGCAAAACTTATTGAGACCTTTTCTGTAAATATATTTTCAATGTTCTGGATTACACAAAACGTTCTGCCTCATATGCCAAAAGGCGGATGTATAATAAATACCACTTCAGTAACAGCCTACCGTGGTTCCTCTGCCCTGATTGACTATAGTTCGACCAAAGGTGCAATCGTGGCATTTACCAGGAGCCTGTCATCCAACCTTGTTGATAAGGGTATAAGGGTTAACGGCGTGGCTCCCGGTCCAATCTGGACGCCTCTGATTCCTGCTTCTTTCCCTCCCGGACATGTTGAAAAGTTCGGGACAGATGTTCCTATGAAACGTCCGGGTCAACCATCTGAAGTCGCGCCTGCTTATGTTTTTCTTGCCAGCAATGATGCAAGTTATATTACTGGCCAAATCATTCATGTGAATGGGGGGGAGATAGTAAATGGCTGAATTGTAATTAAATAAGGTATGGTATGGTGAATCTTTCAGAATTTTAATCAGAGATTTTTATGAGGGCAGAGAGCTGGAAGGATACATAAATAAACTAAACACTGTTGAAACCGGAAAAGATGCAGATGGCTACGTTTCTGAAGGAGAATATACTCAGCGATTCTTTTAGTGAAAAGAAAAAACTTTAAAAAACCATAATATGAGATCAATCTGGAAGGGTTCTATAAACTTTGGTTTAGTAAATATTCCTGTAAAACTTTACAGTGCCACTCAGCAAAGCAATTTAAGTCTTGATATGGTTGATCGTCGCGATATGGGGCGAGTGCGTTTCAAAAAGATAAATGAGCTCACTGGAAAAGAATTAACTACTGAGAATATCGGAAAGGCATATAAGCTTGATAGTGACTATATTCTGCTTGAAGACGAAGATTTTGAAGCTGCAGCGCCTGAAAAAAGTAAGATTATTGAAATAAATCACTTTATAAAGGAAGATGAGATTGATACTATTTATTTTGAGAACTCCTATTACATTGAACCTGAGAAAGCAGGTGAAAAAGCTTACGCACTACTGAAAGAAGCTTTAGCTAAATCAGGAAAGGTTGGTTTAGCTCAATTTGTTTTAAGAACTGCTGAAACATTGTCAGTTCTAAAACCAATGAAAGACATTTTAGTATTGAGTAAAATCAGGTTTGCTCAGGAAATAAGGAGTGTTGAAGAATTAAAGGTGCCATCTAAATCCGTTGTCAGGCAAGAGGAGTTAAAAATGGCACTGTCACTGATTAATCAATATACTGAGCCATTCAATATTAATAATTATAAAGATGAATATGCAGCGGCATTGCTAAAAGTCATTCAAGATCGAGCCACAGGCAAGAAAGGAAAAGTAAGGAAACTTAAGGTCAGACACACAACTGCCGACAATCTGATGGATCAGCTGAAAGCCAGCTTATCAAAATCACAGGCTTCATAAAATGCAGAATATAAGCACGTTGAGGAATCGACTTTGACAGATAACATTGTCTCATAATTCGCCAAATCATGTAAGATAATCACATAATTATATAACGGTTAGGATACTTATCATTTAAACCTTTGCAGTACAATAGATTCAAAGTAATCACTATTTAAAAATCATACATTATGAAAACTACAGGAACAAAATCTAAAACAGGGAAAACGAGTTCTGATGCTGAAACAGGACTTCGTGAATTATTTGAAGATCAGTTAAAAGACCTGTATTGGGCAGAAAAAGCACTAACCAAATTTATCCCCAAAACAGTCGAGAATGTAACATCTCAGGAATTAATTGATACTCTTACAGAACACCTGGATGTTACAAAACGACAGGTGACACGACTTGAAAATGTTTTTGAACTCGTGGGGAGCAAGGCTAAGGGCGAAAAATGCGAGGCAATGGAAGGATTGATAAAGGAAGCAGAAGACATTATTGATTCAACAGAAGAAGGACCCGTAAGAGATGCCGGCATTATTGGTGCAGTTCAGAAAGTTGAACATTACGAAATAGCCAGTTATGGGACGTTAAGGTCATTCGCAAATATCCTTGGTGAACATGAAGCAGCATCTCTGCTTGAAGAAACACTGAATGAAGAGAAAGAAGCTGATGCTAACTTAACGGAACTTGCCGAGTCATTGATAAATATAGAAGCCTCAGAAATGGAAGATGACGGAGGGATGAAATCAGAATCAGGGTCAAAATCAAGGAGAGACTATTAAAGCAAATACAATTGCCAAAAAATAAAAAATGGGCCGGTGTAAGTCTAGTACCGGCCTATTTTTTTTATTATGCTTCGTGTGAAATCATGTAAAATAAACTAAAAATTATATAACGCCTTTTTACAAGAACCTGACCAACTTTGTATTCTATAAATAAGTGTGAATAATTATTTCTTTAGTAATCACTTAAAACAGTCAGTCATGGAAAATCGTTCTAATTATTTAACAGGATCTTTCAGAGACCGTACCTCCGCAGAACGGGCATATAACAGGCTTCGTGAGAGAGGGTACACGGACGATGAGATTAATATCATAATGTCAGAGGATACACGTCAAAAATACTTTGACAAAGAAGAAGATGATAAAACCGGATTTGGTAGTAAAGCAATGGAAGGTGCCGGGACAGGCTCTGCAATAGGTAGTGCTCTTGGTGCGACAGCCGGAATAATTGCTGCTATCGGAACAAGTCTGGTCATACCGGGTTTAGGTTTTGTTGTAGCCGGACCCATTGCTGCCGGTCTTGCAGGTGCCGGCGCAGGAGGTATAACAGGAGGTATCGTAGGGGCTCTAATAGGAGCAGGAATACCTAAAGAAAGAGCTGAAAAATATGAATCAAGAATAAATGAAGGTGAAATAGTTATGGGTGTTCAGCCCCGTAATGAGGAAGATGCATATTACCTGGAAGATGACTGGCGCCAATATGAAGGTCAGGATGTTTATCGGTAATATGCAATAATGTAAAACTTAAATTTAATAATATGAGAACACTAAAATCGATTTTACTAGTACTTATTCCTGTCTTTCTGATTTCGTGCAATAGCCAGCCAAACAGTAACAGGGCCACTGCAAGCGACGATGACAGGGATGTTACAACCAGAGACAGACAAGCCAGCGACCGTGACAGGGATGTTACGACCAGAGACAGACAAGCCAGCGACCGTGACAGGGATGTTACAACCAGAGACAGACAAGCCAGCGACCGTGATACCTCCGGAAGGGGTGAAAATATCCGGATAGACGCAATGTCAAATGAAAACCGTGGTGATATGGATGATTTCATCAGGGAAGTTGCAAGTGGAACCAAACTTGAAGTTCAACTTGGAAAATATGCCCAGGAGAATGCCGCAAGTCAGAGAGTTAAAAATTTTGGTGCAATGATGGTAAGAGATCATACAAAAGTAGGAGAAGAGCTCAAATCCATTGCCCAGAGGAAAAACATCACAATACCTGACGCTTTGGAAAGAGAACATAATGATCTGCTGGGTGATCTTCAGGAAAAGAGGGGTGTTGAATTCGACAAGGAATATATGGGAAAGATGGTTGATGATCATCAGGAGGATGTAGACAACTTTAAAAAGTATGCTGAAAATGGTGACGACCCTGATTTAAAAAGTTTTGCAGCCAAAATGCTTCCAACTCTTCTGGCACATCAGGATTCTGCAAAAAGTATCAGAGACGCCTTCAGGTAATTACTAAACGGATGAATAAAAATATCATTTATGAATAAGCAGATAAACAAGTCCCGTTTTAAGATGAGAAATCACACTCTCATTGTATTCCTTTTCCTCCTGATTCTTCTAAGCATTCAGTCATGTGATATTATTGACGGGATCTTCAAAACAGGTATAGGAATTGGAGCCTTTGTCGTAATTGTTATAGTTGTTATTGTGCTTCTCATCACAAGAATGGGTAAAAAAGGCTAATAATTTTTTCGGAAACGGATGAAAGTTTATTTCTGGGGTGCTAACTGCACCCCAGAAAAACCAGGTTAAATAAAAAACAGATGGTAAAAATACTCTACATAATTGCTTCAATACTGATTGTAATTTGGGCTATAGGATTTTTTTTCTACAGTCTGGGGGTACTGATACATCTGTTGCTGTTTCTGGCACTCATTGCAATATTAATCCGGTTTTTTCATAGAAGAAATTCAAAGAATACATCACAGGTAAATCAGAGATACCAAAATTAATCAATTTCTAAATAATTAAAACCAAAAATCATGAGCACAGGAAAAGTATTATTGGGAGTAGTTGCAGGAGCTGTTGCAGGCGCCGCATTGGGTATTTTATATGCACCGGAAAAAGGTACCGAAACCCGCAGAAAAATTTCTGAGAGAAGTGGAGAAATGAAAGATAATCTTCGTCAGAAACTAAACAAGTTTGGAGATGATGTAACCCGAAATGTTGAAAGAATCAAGGAAGGAGCAAATGATGTCTTTGAAAAAGGAAAATCAACTTACCATGAGGTCAAAAAAGATGTCAACAATCCGATAAGAGGATAGTTTGGGATCTAATGAGCCTTGCCTTATCACCAATGGACTACCTCATCTGAGATTGAATAATAATTATTCATATGTATGTAAACACTCTAATATTATAAAGGTCTAACCTGTTTTAATTTAGGGTGTTTTGCTTTTTTCCTGAATCGTATAATTTAAAAATATGAGTCATGTTTTACCACGTAAAAGAATTACAGTTTAATGCATGGGTTTCGGGGGCCAGCATCAATATATTTTCACTGTTCCTTAAATTCCGGGCTCCGTACCAGGAAAAACCGTAAAGAAATCTCAAAGTAATTTATGAACACACAATACAAACAAAGCCCAATATGAAAACACTATCAATATTCAAGACTGCAGTTAAGAATTGGTGGTCAAAAGATCCATTTCGTGAAAGTGCCATCATTGCTTATTATTCTATCTTTTCATTACCGGGTTTGTTTGTAGTGATCATAACGCTGGCAGGTTTTTTTTTGGAGAAGCAGCAGTAAACTCTCACCTCGCCAGTATGATAACTGACAGCATGGGTGAGGATAGTGCCAAACAGATACAAGGGATAATTGATCAGCAGACAAATGAGCCCAGAAACTCGGTAATAGGTACCATAATAGGAATTGCAACTTTATTGGTTGGCGCTACCGGAGTTTTTGCTCAATTTCAAAAGTCTCTGAATATTATCTGGGAAGTAGAAACAGACGAATCAAAATCAGGTTTCCGGAATCTGATAAAGATTCGTCTGTTTTCTTTTGGATTAATCGTATCCATTGCATTCTTACTGATAGTATCGTTACTTATCTCTACCATGCTGGCGGCTTTTGGCGAATGGTTATCGGGCCAGTTTTCTGAGGCATTGCTTGTCATTTTGCAAGTAGTGAATTTTGTTATTTCACTTTCAATACTAACAGTATTGTTCGCCCTTATGCTGAAGATATTTCCTGATGCAAAAATCCAATGGAGGCATGTTTGGATTGGATCTTTCGTGACTGCAATATTATTTGAGATTGGGAAATTTGGTCTGGGACAGTATTTTGGAAAAGCATCACCAGCCACAGCCTATGGTGCAGCAGGTTCTATTATTCTGATATTATTGTGGGTATCATATTCTTCAATGATTGTTTTCCTGGGAGCAGAGTTCACCAAGGAATATGCCAAAGCTCACTCAGGAAAGATAAAACCAAGTGAGAATGCAAAATTAAGGAATGAGGAAAATAGTCACCTACAGTCCGCATGGCTCAAACGGGGAGGAATATAATGAAGTTTGAGCCAATACCGGGTAAACCTTCTGCAATTATGTATCCTTTATGATTTTCAACGATTACTTTGCAGATGGCCAGACCAATCCCTGTGCCGGAATATTCTTTATTGCTGTGCAAACGGAAGAAAAGGGTAAATATCTGATCTGCATATTGCTGATCAAAGCCAATTCCATTATCAGAAAATGAAATCTTATAATATCTCTTTTCAATATCTCCTGACAAACCCGGAATATCTTTCCCCTTGACAATTTTGGTTTTAATGGTAATAATAGGATCACTCTCCGGTTTGCCATATTTTATAGAGTTTGAAATCAGATTAATAAAAAGTTGCTGGATCTGAAAAGAAATTACATTGAGCTTCGGTAAATGTGAAGTTGTGTTAATGATTACATTTTTTTCTTCAATCCGTTGAGAAAGATCGCGTTTGGCGTTTTCCAGAATCTCATTCAGATCGGCCCGTTCGAAACGTTTCTCAGCTTTGTTAGCACGGGAATAGACCAGCAGATCCATAATAAATTTTTGCATTCTGACAGTTGCCTTTTCGATACCTGTCATATATTCTTTTACCTTTTCGGGAATTATTGAGGCATCTACCTCGCGGATACGGGATAAAAATGTCTGAACTTTCCTCAATGGCTCCTGTAAATCATGACTTGCTATATGATTAAATGCAGACAATTGTTTGTTTGATCTTTCAAGATCAGCCAGCTTTTCTCCCAAAAGCTTGTCTTTATCATGCTGTTCCGTAACATCAGCATTTATACCAATACTGAAGCTTGTTCCAAAATTATCAGTTATCACTTTGCCGATGGACTTGAAATTCCTTACCACCCCATCTTTTTTTATTATCCTGAAGTCGATTATAGTTGGTAGCAGTTGCTTTATTGCCTTTTCATTTGCTTCAATGGCTTTATGACGATCATCCGGATGAATGAAATCAATAAAATTTTCAAATGTCGGTTCGAATTCATTTGGCCTGCAGCCCAGCAGTCGGTATAAGTTATTGGAGAAACTGAGTTTGTTCTCCTTTATATCACCAAACCAATAGCTTATGCCGGCAATCTGTTCAGAATGTTTAAATATTTCATTATTAATTAATATTTGGTTGTTCGTATTGGCCAGTCCACGCAAATCGTTCTTGATCTTAATGAATGACCCGACAAAAACAAATAATGAAAACAATACTATAAATAATATTGAAAAGGGTGGAAATTCGATGTCGTTGATATGATCAAGCTCGCGCCTTGCAAGCAATTGCAGCTCATTATCAACCATTTTGTCAATTTGTGTCTGACTTAATTCCATTATTATTTGCCCATTGACAAGAACATTTGTAATGCTGTCAGATGTGATTATGATCAAATCGTTCCTGTTTAAGACATGCTTTAGATAACTCATGCGTTGGTTTATGAAAAAGACAAGGGTATCCAATGTCATACTCTGCTTGATATTATCCTCAGTCAGTGATCTGAGGGAGTTGAATGATTTGTTTACATTCGTTAATGCGTCAAAGTATGCCTTAATGAAACTTGAATCCCTGGTTAACAGGAATGCGCGTTGGTTCGATTCAGCGTCTTTAGCAAAAGAATTAAGTTGCTCAAGCTCAACATATACCCTGTAAGAATTTACTACCAGCTTTTCAGATTCGGTACGTGATCTGATTTGTTTATATGAAATACTGGCTGCAAAAAATAGTGTGAAGATTGAAATTGCCAAAACGCCCACTAAAACTAAAGGTGTGAGATTATGTTTAAGAAATCTCATTATTGTCAGTAGCTATTTATATTCAACAGGAACGTTTCTTTCTTTAAACCTGAGGTGTGATATTGCCAGTTCATATTTACTACCTGTTCAAGAATGGTTTTCAGTAATGAAAAATCATTAGGTTTCTTAATATAAATATTGGCGCCTTTTACAAAAGCTTCTTCAATATTTTCATCAGATGATGAGGTTGAATAAATAGCAATAGCAAGGTTTCTGAGTCTTTTATTCCTCCTGATTTCGATCAGGCAATCCAAACCACTTTTAACAGGCATATTCAGGTCAAGAAAAACAACATTTGGAAGAAGAGTATCAGGATTATTGAGATAATTCATCAACTCGAGGCCATCGTTGACCAAGGTTACAACTGTCTTTACTTTTATTTCCTGCAGGGCATCCTTAAAAAAGAGTCGGTCATCCTCATCATCATCAGCAAGAAGAATATGAAGAGCATCGTTTTCCATATGATTTTTAATTATTATTGTGAAGTTTCAAGGTTATTCCTTCTCTCAATAATTCTCTGAAATACAGTTGGAGTTAAACCTGTTGTCTTTTTAAACTGGTATGACAGGTGAGCAACACTGCTGTAGTTCATTTTCCAGGCAACCTCAGTACAGGTTAGTTTGTCTTCAATTATGAGTTGTTTGGCCCTCTCTATGCGCTGTAGTATCATAAAATTTTCAATAGAAGTATAAGTGACTTCAGAAAATATTTTAGACAGGTAACCATAGCTAAGATTCATCCTTTTTGCCAGATAAGCAGAAATTTTAGATTCAGGTAACTTATCATTCTTATATACCATTTCAGTAATAACGTCCTTTATCTTTTGGACCATGGCATTTTTAGGGTCGTCAATTATTTCAAGGCCATATCTTTTTATGGATGAGGCAAATTTTTCGAATTGGTCAGGTGGGACTTGTTCTTCAAATTGTATTTCACCAATACCCGTAATTCTATAGGGAACTCCAAGCGATTCCAGATGTTCTTCCAAAATCACTTTACATGCAAGATTAATATCACATTTGACCTGAATTTTCATATAAAATTTGATATGTGCTAAGTTCCGACTTGAACTGATCGTAAAAATAATCCATACTCATTTCTTTGTGATTACATTATTCTTTAAATTCATTATATTATTCACACATTTAGCGTTGAAACAGGATTAAATGCATAAAAAAAGCCGCCTCAATTTTGAGACGGCTTTTATCAAATTTATCAAACAGTTGATCTATCATTTCTTATCGGCTTTTAAGCCCCATATTTCAATTTTACCTTTTTCACCCTGAAGTTCTGCTGAATTTTTAACTCCAAAATGAAGTTTCTTAAGGCTTCTTTCGCCACTTGTCAAATTAATTACCTGGCTTTCACCTCTTGCCTTAATTGGTGTAGTTTCCATATTTACTTCCTGATTGGCACCACTTTCGAATTCTACTTCCACATCCGACAGGGTAACAGGAGATTCCATTGACTTGATTTTGATAGCTTTATACTTACCATTTATTGCGACTTCTTCGCGGGTTTTCTTTGGGTCAATGGTGCTTTCTCCGATTTTTTCCCAATTTGCATCACTTGTCATTGACTGCTGCCCTGACTGAGTTGACTGTGTCCTTTTTGTTGGATCAGTCTGCTGCATGCCTGACTGCTCCCTCTGCGGCTGAGTTGACTGCTGTTTTGTAGGATTCTGCTGCTCCTGGGTTGATTGTGTTGGATTTGTTGACTGTGTCGGATTTGTTGACTGTTGTCCGAATGCTAACCCATAACTTCCAGCAACTGTTAGTAAAATGATCATTACCTTTTTCATAATTATAAATTTTTAGTTAATTAATTTGATACAAAGTTGTACATCCTTACTTCCAAATGTGTTACATAACTTTTTAAATAGATTACATGATTTACTCTGTGAGGATTTCAGGGTTACAGGTCTGAGATTAGATCTTCAACTTCTCTCTTCGATTTACCTAATCTTTTTTGTAATCTTCCGTATAATTCATCCTCTTTGCCCTCTACATACAACAAGTCATTGTCCGTGAGGTCCGCATATTTCTGCTTAAGCTTTCCTTTGATTACATCCCAGCTTCCTTTAATTTCTCTTTTGTCCATAATTCCAAATTTAAATTGTTACTAAAACTTTCAAAAGCAAAATTAGCCTCAATAAACCACTGATGAGTTACATGATTCATGAAAAAGATTACAGGATTCAATGCATGGCAAATGGTTAAAAATTGGCTATGAATTGATTGTTATGTGGATGAAAGTAATTATTTGATTTTTCGGGTAATTTTTTTGTTTGATGATTTTTACTTAATTTTATAAGACCTGACCCACCTTAATTCTACCCGGAGTTTTTTTTAAATACGTACTTAAATAACTAATCTTTAAAATCATGAAAGAAAATGATCTGATTATTGAAAGACCAGGCAAATTTAAATTTGCAGAAACAGTAGACATGCTGGTGGCAGAAGCCGGGAGGAGAGACTGGCAGGTGCCTGCGGTACATGATCTTCAGCAATCATTGGCAAAATCAGGGAAAACAGTGAAGCCGGTAAAGGTTATTGAAATTTGCAAGCCCATTTATTCGGGAAGTATGCTGGAATTAAATGACGAAAGGATTATATCGGTTATGATGCCTTGCAGGATATCAGTTTACGAGAAGGAGGATGGGAAAACATATGTTGCCCTGATAAATGTCGGTCATCTCTCTTCGGGTTTACCTGAAAAGATTGCAGGTGTAATGAAGGCAGCATCTGAAGAAACAATAGAAATTGTCGGTACTGTAGTCTGAACATAATAATAAGCTAGCTGACAAGAATTTTATTTATGGATGATTTTTCAACGGAGGTCAGGGATCCCATTTCGTGCAGGGCATGCTGGATTTTGGTTTTAAAGGTCCAGCAGGTCATTTGCCTTAAAGATAATCTCCTTGCGTATTCATATGTGGATAAGTCTTCCTTGCCTTTGCATACATTATAAGCAATATAGAAAGCTTTGCTGACTGAGAATTTGCAATTATGAAATATTGTACCGGTGGTAGCGGACTCTTCAGTTTTACATTTAGTACATCTACGTGAATGCGGACTTTTGCCCGGACAATGATTGGTATTTCCGCATTTTCTGCAGGTAAATCCATCACTCCATTTTAAGTCTGCAAGGAATTTCAGGCACTTTTCATCACTTTGAAATAGTTCATCCAGCTGTTCTTTGCTTAATTCATTTTTGAAGATTGCGCTCATTTTCAGAATGTTTATGATGCAAAGGTATAATAAAACATAGTGATATCAAAAAGATTCAGGTGATATTATGGTGATTTACAAATTTTGTATTTATATTTGCATCGACATATATAAATATATACATCTATGGAGACTGATAATAAATGTAAAGTAACACCGAGACCTGCTGGCGTAAAAGAGTTTTTTCGGTCATGGTATTTCTGGAAGCCTTTTCTGGCAATTTTGATTGGCGGTTTGGGTGGGTTTTTATTCTATTATTTTATAGGTTGTACAACCGGTTCCTGCTCAATAACAAGTAATCCCTTCAGTTCTGTAATAACCGGAAGTTTGTTAGGATTTTTTGTTACAAACAGCCCTTGCGCAAGATGCTGAAACTAAATAAATTATTTAACTTTGATTAATTCATTCCATATGAATATTAGTGAAATAAGCAAAAGGTATAGTGTTCTTGCCGAATCGGCATGTTGTCTTTCCTGTGGAGGCGCTATTAATTATGCTGAAGCAAAAACCGGTGAGATATGTGTCGACCTTGGTAGTGGTAGGGGATCAGATGTTATAAGACTTGCAGATACTGTTGGACCAAACGGATTTGTATTTGGAATTGACATTTCTGAAGGAATGATAAAAAAATCAAAAGAAACCGCAACCCGGCTGGGAGTCTCAAATGTTGATTTCATAACAGGTACCCTTGAAAATACGGGACTCGACACAGATGTTGCTGACCTGGTAATTTCTAACTGCACAATAAACCATGCAGTTGATAAACAAGCCGTCTGGAATGAAATATTCAGAATCCTGAAAGCAGGAGGCAGATTTGTGGTAAGCGATATTTATTCAATTAACCCTATACCGGATGAGTACAGAAATGACCCCGTGGCAATTTCGGAATGCTGGGCGGGTTCAGTAACCCGGGGAGAGTACCTTGATCAGTTAAATTCCTCAGGATTTAAATCTGTAAAGATCATAGAAGAATCAAAACCATATGAAAAAGGAAAAGCAATGGTAGCCAGCTGGACTATTTACGGCGAGAAAACTTTATAACAGAAATAATTTCAAACAAAAATAAACATATGCGGTTCCATTATACCTTTAAAAATTAAAATTATATTATGATGAAAAGTTTAATTAAAAAGAAAGAAAACAAGGTTCAGGCAAAAGTTGCCCAGTGCTGTGCAAAAACATCAAAAACTGTTGTTGGTTGCCATGATTAATCCGGCATAATGGACTTGAATTATTTTTAACCTTATCTTATTCAGCCGAATGATCAAATATTCAAAGTATAATGTATTCTCTTCTATCAGGGATTCAGAGAACTCTTTTATAGTTAATCTCCTGACAGGAAGTGCAGATATTCTTTCACCTGCTGAGGCAGATAAGGTTAAAATGATTCAGAATGGGAAGCCTGTTGCTGACAGTAATTTTTTTCAGGAATTGTTGGACAAGGGTTACCTTATAGATCAGGATGAGGAGACAAAGCTGTTTCACAAAAAGTATCTTGACTTTATTGATTCGCGTGAAAAAGATGAAATTCAACTTTTCTTCATAACAAATTATAGCTGCAATTTTGCCTGTACATATTGTTATCAGGATCAATACAGCAACCCCGCTGCTGAACTTAATGAAGATATTATCAATTCATTTTTCAGTTACATCGATACAGAATTCGCAGGCCGGAAAAAATATATAACTGTTTTTGGGGGTGAACCCCTTTTGCCTGGTCAGAAGCAGAAGCAAAATATTGCAGCTCTGATCGAAGGTGCTAATGTAAGGAACCTTGATGTCTGTTTTGTAACCAACGGCTATACACTCTCAGAATATGTTCCTATGCTTAAGAAAGGCAGGATCAGGGAGGTTCAGGTGACATTGGACGGAACAGCAGATATACATAACAAACGACGGTTTCTCAAGGGAGGCAATGAAACATTCGACAGGATTGTCAATGGTATTGATGACTGTCTTAAACACAGTATAAATGTGAATCTCAGGATGGTAATTGACCGGGAGAACATTGAAAACCTTCCTGAGCTTGCACAGTTTGCAATTGACAGGGGGTGGACAAGCAGTCCCTTCTTTAAGTCGCAAGTCGGAAGAAACTACGAATTACACCATTGTCAGGCAACTTCTGACAAACTCTTCAGCAGAGTTTCATTATTTGAAAGAATATTTGAACTTACTGTTGATCATCCACACATACTTCAATTTTACAAACCTGCTTATTCAATAAGTAAGTTCCTTTCTGAAAACGGCGATCTGCCCGATCCTCTTTTCGATTCATGCCCTGCATGCAAAACCGAGTGGGCTTTTGATTATACAGGACAAATATATCCATGTACAGCAACGGTGGGCAAATCAAATGAATCCATCGGGGCATTTTTTCCTGAAATTATACGCAATTCTGATCAGATTGATCTATGGGAATCAAGGGACGTGACAGTAATTCCTGAATGCAGGGATTGCAGTGTTCAGCTGGCATGCGGGGGCGGTTGTGCATCGGTGGCCAAAAACAGAACCGGTAAGATCTGCTCAACGGATTGTCGTCCGGTAAAAGAGCTTCTCGAGATTGGTTTTGCTTCCTACTTCGAAAAATAAAATAGTGATATTATTACGATTTATTAGTGATATTATTGCGATTTAATATTATTATTGTATCTTTGCGTACTAATTGGTTATCAAAATATTAGTAATTAATTAAAAGTAATTCTTAAAAATGAAACAAATTAACTCATCAGAGTACGAAAGTGAAGTTTTAAACGGAAGTAAAGTTGTGCTTGATTTTTTCTCATCAGAATGTCCTCCATGCGAGGCTCTCGCATCTAAGTTTGAAGACCTATCGCACATATATGGAGCGGACATTAAATTTTTAAAAATATTTCGTCAGGAAAACAGAGATCTGGCTGACAAGCTTGGCGTTAAATCATCACCGACCTTATTGTTTTTTGACAATGGGGTTGAAGTAGGAGAGAGGCTGACGGGTGGAATCAAAAGAAGCGATATTATTAAAAACCTTGATACTCTTCTGTCTGCTGATAGGATAAGCGAAATAAAAGAAAAGATAAAACCATCTGTTTCAGAATTTGATGTAATTATACTTGGAGCAGGTCCGGGTGGACTAACAGCCGGCCTATATCTGTGTCAATCTAAGTTAAATACAGTACTTATTGACATTGCTTTACCGGGCGGGCAGGTATCAACAACACATGAGGTCTCAAATTATCCCGGATTTATTCAGCCTCAGGCCGGATATATGCTATCACATAATATGAGTGAGCAAACCAAGCTTTGTGGTACAGTTTATAAGGTTGCTGTTGATATCACCAAGGTTGACCTTGTAAAAAAAGAAGTTGTTATTGATGAATATGAAACAATAAGGGCTAAGAAAATTGTGATTGCAACAGGGACAAAACCAAATCTTACCGGAGCCATCGGCGAAAGGGAACTGAAAGGCAAAGGAATTTCATACTGCGCTACATGTGATGCAAAGTATTATGACAATAAGGAAGTGGTGGTCATTGGAGGCGGAAATTCAGCAGTTGAAGAGTCTGACTACATAAGCCGTTTTGCAAGTAAAATAACCATGGTACATCAATTCGATAAATTTACTGCTAATAAAAAAGCCCAGGATAAGGTTTTGAGCAATGAAAAAATCAGTACGCTTTTTGAATACGAGCCCCGTTCTTTTAGCAGAGATGGAGATAAGACAATTACAGAAGTTGAGAATCTCAGGACCAGGGAGCGTCATAAGCTTATCAGTGATGGAGTCTTCATTTTTATAGGGATGAAGCCTAATGTGAGCTTGTTTGGAGATAAACTTAAGCTTGACCAGTGGGGGTATATTATTACTGATGAAAACATGGCTACAAGTATGCCGGACATATATGCTGTTGGAGATGTGATCAGTAAGAAATACAGGCAAATAACCACCGCTGTCGCTGATGGTACTATAGCAGCTATGGCAATAGCCAAAGAATTAAGCTAGCTCTCGAAAAATAATAACTAAAACTACATTCAGATGAAAAAAAACATGGGAACTGCGGACAAGTTGATCAGGATACTGGTTGCTGTTGCAATTGCTGTACTATTCTTTGCCGGGGTAATTTCCGGAACTCTTGCTATAGTGCTATTTATATTCGCCGGAATTATGCTGGTTACCAGTTTCGTGGGTTTCTGTCCACTTTATTATCCATTTCGGTTTAGTACAAAAAAAAAATAAGATTTACCCGGCACCATCAGCATAATTTCATTTACCGGAAAAATGTAAACTATCTTGTAAGAAATCCCGATAATTAGGTTAATATTAGTACCTGATTATCGGGTTTAACTTATAAGGTATCTTTCTTTTATGAAAAATCTATTTCTTCCTGCTGCAGTTGCTCTATTAGCCAATGGTTGTAGTTCTTCAAAAAATGAGCAACCTAACATTATCTTCGTAATGATGGATGATTTTGGATACGGTCATTTTGCAGCCAATAATGATACCCTGAAAAACAGTAACCTGGATCCCTACTTTGTGAGTCTTGTTAAGGAAAATAAGTCTGAACCGGGTGTAAAGCCAAGACACCATCCTCTCGATATAATTGAAAAATATTCTCCTGAAGAGGCGATTGAATTTTCTAAAAGAGCAACCCCTACTTTATCAATGCTGGCAAACAGAGGTGTTCTTTTCACTTCGGCTTTTGCATGCAACAGTCTGTCTGCTCCTTCGCGGATTGGCCTGGCAACAGGTTATCATCCAAGTCATTATGGAGTTTATGATAACGGAGATATTGAAAATAAAGGTCTGGAACCCGGATCATTACTGGCAGAAAAATTGCAAGATATGGGATATGCCACAGCTCATATAGGTAAATGGCATATTGGAAGGAAGAATGACCAGATGTTGCTTAATGCTCTCAAAAGAAATGGGATCAATGACACCCTGAAATATAATCAGATAGTAAATAAATATCCTGAGATCATTAAGGAATTATCTGACAGTGGTTACCTGGGATCTGTTGCTGATGAACATAATCCGCTTCAGAACGGGTTTGATTATTATTTCGGTTATAACTATTGGGCAAGTCAGTTTTACAATTCAACCATTGTATGGGAGAATTATAAACATGCCGGAAAGCAAAAAAATTATAATACAGATGTCTTTACTGATACAGCTCTCTCTTTCATCAGGAAACAGGTAAGTATAGATAAACCATTTTATGTTCAACTCTTTGTTCAGGCAGTGCACGATTCGCTTAAACCAAAAGCCCCGGACAAGTATTTCAGCTATTTTGATTCTGACTCATACGATTTGAATAATTTTTATGCCCATGTTTATGGAGTGGATGAAAATATTAAAAGAATTGTAGATTATCTTGAATCTCAGAATGAATTGAATAATACAATCATAGTCTTCACATCTGATAACGGTGCACAGAGTGGGGGACCTTCGGTATTGCCGGGAAATGCACCATTCTCAGGTCACAAGGCAACATATTTCCAGGGTGGTGTCCGAATCCCGTTTTTTTTCTTCTGGCCCGACAGGATAAAGGCAGTCAGATCAGATCAGATGGTTTCAAATCTTGATATTCTTCCAACATTGATTGACGCAGCAGGGGGAAAAGTTCCTGAGTCAATTGACGGTAAAAGCCTTCTTCCTTTTCTTACCGGGCAAAATGATGAAACTGTTCATGATTATCTGTTCTGGGCAGGGTTGCATTCACGGTACTGGGGCTTTACACTCAATAAAACCTTTAGGAACGATCCTGCCCTCGCCCCGTTTGCATGGGCATTGATTAAGGATGATTACCTGTTGAGATACGTTGGAACAGTAATACCCGATCTTTACACTGATTTTCCGGAAGGTCGAAAGCCTCTGTTTGAACTTTATAATATCAGAATTGATCCTGCTGAAACAAATAATCTGGC
>JBBRVC010000006.1:0-48811 GCA_038247205.1 Bacteroidales bacterium | reverse complement strand
CTCTCCATATCTCGATATTGCTTCAAATGGATTGAGCTATCTTTCTGACAAAATGAAAAATCAGGATATCTTTGCACATGTAAACCTGGTTAAGGGTGAAAGAAGTTTTCTTGCAGAACTGGCCAGCAAATTATTATAAGAAGAATAAAAATTATATTATGATGAAAAGAAAAACCATTCAGGTTATTACTATGCTTATAATATTATTGTTAGCAATTCCAGTTCTTTCTGTTGCTCAGGTCGGCAAGGCTAACTCTAATAAAAAAAATGAGCAGTCCAATACTAAGAACATCCAGCTATTCAATGGAAAAAATCTTAAAAACTGGGCTTTCCAGTTAAAAGACCCTGCTGTTGATCCTGCAGGAGTTTTCACTGTAGCGAATGGCGTTATTCATATTAAAGGGGAACCTTTCGGTTATATGAGGACAAAGGAGTTATATTCCGATTACAAATTACATGTTGAGTGGCGCTGGCCCGACGAAGCAACAAATAGCGGTGTATTTGTTCATGGACAGCAGCCTGATGCGATTTGGCTTAAATGTTTTGAATGTCAGTTGAAAGCAGGAAGCGCGGGTGATTTCATTTGCATGAACGGTTCAGATATGGATGAAAGAACTGACAAAACAAAAATTGCAGTACCTAAACTGGCTGACTCATCAGAAAACCCTACAGGTGAATGGAATACCATGGAAGTAGTTTGCCTCGGCAATACAATAGAAGTATCTGTTAATGGCGTTTTACAAAACAAGGCTACAAATATCAGTGTTAGCAGTGGTAGTATCTGCCTTCAGAGCGAAGGGAAAGATATAGAGTTTAGAAATGTCTTCGTTACACAACTCAAAAGATAAGTTGGACAATACCACCTGCAATAGAATTCCGGTGGTAAAATATCATGGGAATAGTTAAGAAAAAGGTAGCATTCCATACTCTTGGGTGTAAATTGAATTTTGCAGAAACTTCCACTATGTCCCGATCCTTCCCGGAGGACCTGTTTGAAAAAGTTTCTGCTAGCTCAAAGGCTGATATATACATTATTAATACTTGTTCGGTAACGGATATTGCTGACAGGAAATGCAGGCAGGCAATAAAAAAATTCATACATCTTTCTCCTGATGCTTTTATTGCGGTAGTTGGTTGTTATGCCCAGCTAAAACCTCAGGAACTCTCCGCAATACACGGGGTTGACCTTGTTCTCGGAACGAATGAGAAATTTGATATTGCCGGCTATTTAACCAATTTTAAAAAGAAAAAGATTCCGGAAGTACATTCCTGCGACTTGTCAGGTTCCGATAGTTTTAATCAATCGCATTCAATAGGTGACCGAACAAGGTCTTTTCTCAAAGTTCAGGATGGATGCGATTACGGATGTTCCTATTGCACTATTCCAATGGCACGGGGCAAAAGCAGAAATCCTGACATACAATCTATAACCGGTGAAGCTGTCAGAATTGCAGAGAAAAGTGTGAAGGAAATTGTGATCACCGGTGTAAATATCGGCGATTTTGGAAAATCCACAGGTGATTCTTTTGCTTCCCTCCTGAGGGAATTGACTAAAATACAAGGAGTTGAGAGATACAGGATATCATCCATTGAACCAAACCTGCTCACCGATGAGATCATTGAAATGGCAGTAAGTGATGAAAAAATTCTGGCTCATTTTCATATCCCTCTTCAAAGTGGTTGCAATAAAATACTCGGACTGATGAGAAGAAGATACACAAGAGAGGTTTTTGCTTCCACAATATCGGCGATAAGAGAAAAATTGCCGTATGCCGGTATCGGAGCTGATGTAATAGTTGGTTTCCCCGGTGAATCAGACCAAGATTTTGAGGACACAATGTCATTTCTGGAAAAGATGCCTCTCTCCTACCTTCATGTTTTTACCTTCTCCGAAAGACCCGGCACTATAGCTGAAAATCTTCCAGGAAAAGTATCTTTTAGTGAAAAGGAAATGCGAAGCAAAAGGTTAAGTGCTTTGTCAGATGAGAAAAATCTACATTTTTACAAAATGAATATTGGAAAGGAATCCACCGTGCTTTTCGAAAAAAACAGAGATGAAGGAGTTATCACCGGATTTACTTCAAATTATATACGAGTAGAATATCCATGGCAGTCAAAACTTGCCGGACAGATTAAAAAGGTCAGAATGACCGGCATCTCACAAAACGGTAAAATGTCAGTCGAGTTGATTTGAATTAACAAAAAAATAAAAATACCTGGTATTACTATGGATCTTAGAGGAATATGCGCCGAAATTGAAAAGGCTGCAATGGAAACAGGAGAGTTTATTCTTAATGAATCGGCAGGGTTTGATATAGGCAAAGCTGAAACAAAAGGATTACACGACTTTGTAAGCTATGTTGATAAAGAATCGGAGAAAAGGCTTGTTGAAAAATTGAGCAGGATTTTACCGGAAGCCGGCTTCATTGTTGAAGAAGGAACTTCAACAAAAAAAGGTGAAAAATACTGCTGGGTGGTGGATCCGCTTGACGGAACTACAAATTTTCTCCATGGAATTCACCCGTTCGCTATCAGTATTGCTTTAATGGAATATAATGAAGCGATTGCAGGTGTTATTTATGAGGCAGGAGGCAGGGAGACCTTTGTTGCCTGGAAGGGAGGTGGCGCATGGCTGAATAATAAACCCATACGGGTTTCAAAGGAATCAAAACTCTCTGCCAGTCTTGTCGCAACCGGATTTCCCTACAATGATTTTTCACGACTTTCACCATATATTGATTGTCTTACCTGGTTACTAAAGAACACACATGGAGTCAGAAGACTCGGATCAGCCGCCATAGATCTTGCTTATGTTGCTTGCGGCCGGTTCGAAATATTTTACGAATATGGTCTTAGCAAATGGGATGTGGCGGCGGGAATTCTTCTGGTCAGGGAAGCAGGTGGTACTGTTACAGACTTTTCAGGTTCTGAAAATCAATATGACGGTGAGGAGATTATTGCATCTAATAATCTTGTCCACCCTGAAATTCAAAAGCTTATCAGTAACTTTATGATAACCAAGACACATCCTTAAAATGGGAGCTATCGGATATTACTTTTTTTATGCAATAATCTGGACAATAACACTTCTTCCCCTTCGGGTTTTATACATCTTTTCCGATTTTTTATTCATCCTTGTATATTACTTTCCTTCTTACAGGAGAAAAGTTGTATACGACAACCTCAAAAACTCATTTCCTGATAAAACCGATAAGGAACTGAGACTGATCGAAAAGAAATTTTACAGGCATCTTCCTGATCTGTTTATCGAAACCTTCAAGGCTACTCACATGAGTAATAAACAGATAATGAAACACTTCAATTTCACCAACCTGGAGCTTACTGAGCGATTATATAATGAAGGTCGTGATATTACAGCTATACTCGGTCATTATAATAACTGGGAATGGCTTCTCTGTCTTCCCTTATTGGTAAAATATAACACGGTTTCAATTTACAAACCACTGCATAATAATTTTTTTGACAGGCTATTGAATAAAATAAGAACCCGGAATGGAATGGTTCTTACGCCAATGTCAAGCATTGTACGGGAAATTATAAATAATAAGAAAAATAATAAAAGATCAATATATGCTTTCCTGTCGGATCAGACACCTGCCGGAGGGGATATTAAATACTGGACTACATTTTTAAAGCAGGATACACCTGTATTTCTGGGTGCTGAAAAGATAGCCCTCAAGTACAATATGGCAGTTGTATTCTTTAACATTCATAAAATTAAAAGAGGCTATTACAACCTTGATATTGAACTGCTGTTCGAGCATACAAAAGACCTGACTGAATACACCGTCACGAACGCCCACGTAAGAAGACTTGAAGAGATTATTATAGATAAGCCTGAATACTGGATATGGAGCCATCGCAGATGGAAGCACAAAAAACAACCGAAGGATGATTAATACAGCAGTAGTCATATTAAACTGGAATGGACTCGGTTATCTTAAGCAATTTCTGGGAACCGTTTGTAAACATACTGGTAATGATGCTATAATCTATGTTGCAGATAACGGGTCGACTGATGGATCCTCTGAATGGGTGTCTGAAAATTTCAGAAATGTCAGACTTATCAGGCTCGATAAGAACTATGGATTTGCCGGAGGATATAACCGTGTACTTGAACAGTTGGATTCAGAATATTATGTACTTCTAAATTCAGATATTGAGACTACGGATGGATGGCTCAGACCTCTAATCAGGCATATGGAGTCAAACCCTGATGTGGCATCATGCCAGCCTAAAATTTTGTCGTACACAAAAAGAGATTATTTTGAGTATGCCGGTGCTTCCGGTGGGTTCATTGACAAATATGGGTATCCCTTTTGCCGGGGTAGAATATTTAATATAATTGAGAAAGATACAGGACAATACAACACCGAAACAGATATTTTCTGGTCCTCGGGTGCATGCATGATTGTTCGGGCAGAGGCCTGGAAAAAGTGCAGAGGCCTGGATGATAATTTTTTTGCCCACATGGAGGAGATCGATCTGTGCTGGAGATTCAATAATGCGGGTTATAGAGTTACAAGTATTCCTGAATCAGTAGTATATCATGTTGGAGGAGGCTCACTTCCGTATAACTCGCCCTTTAAAACATATCTTAATTTCAGGAATTGTCTCTTTTTACTTTATAAAAATCTTCCTGACAATAATTTACGTAAAATTATTTTTTTCAGAAAGATTCTTGATGGAGCCGCAGCTATCCTGTTTATATCTAAAGGTGACCTTGGTGCGGTTAGATCCATCTGGAATGCTCACATTGATTACTATAAAAGTATGACAGTGTTAAAGGAAAAAAGGAAAATGGTCAAATCGTTGAACACCACACAGGAATCAAGCAAGCGGATATTGAACAAGAGTATAGTTTTTGAGTTTTATATATTAGGGCGAAAAACTTTTAGTAACCTTAAATTTGGAAATTTGGTAAAATGAACAGAATTTTTATGATTATATTTTTTACAATTGTTCTGGTAGTATACTCACTGGCAAACATTTATATATTTTACAAGGGTTATAATGCGATAGCCACCTTAAAGGATAACAGGGTTTTATATTCAATAATTTTTTTTCTGCTGGCTTTCACTTTTGTGGCCGCCAAGATCATTGAATCAAGACACTCTTCAGTAATTACCGATACACTGAATATAATAGGGGGCTTCTGGATGGCATTTCTTCTGTATGGATTTATATTCTTTTTCCTGTCTGATATTTTATTGATTATCCTAAGGATAACCCATCTTGTAACAGGTACGGATATCTTCGTTTATCGTAAATGGTCATTTTTGATAATTGCTTCAGTTTCAACCATCCTGATTGCAGCAGGCTTCATCAATGCTCTGATACCAACGGTAAGGGAGTATAATGTAACTATCAATAAATCAGCAGGTAATGTAAAACAATTAAGCATAGCTGCCGTTTCCGACATTCATCTTGGCAGCATTATACGGAAAAGAAGCATAAAGAAATTGTCAGGACTGATCAGGAACATTAAACCTGATGTAGTATTGCTTTTAGGAGATATTGTAGACGGAGAAATCGGCCCGGTTCTGAGGGGAGACCTGCTACAGTATTTTAATTCCTCAATCAATGGGGCGGATCTTTTTGCAATCACAGGTAACCATGAATTCATTGGTGGTGCCGAACATACAATCCCATATATTGAAAGCAAGGGAATCAGGATTCTTAAAGATGAAATCATTACTCTTGAGGGGGGAATTCAGATAATCGGAAGAATTGACCGGGACTCCAGAAGGTTTTATGGAAAAGACCGGAAACCCCTTGAAGAACTAATGAAACAGGTTGACACCACCAAACCTGTAATTGTATTGGATCATCAGCCGGTAAAGCTCGTGGAGGCTGAAAAAAACAATGTTGATCTTCAGCTATCAGGACATACTCATAACGGTCAGATGTGGCCATTGAATTATTTAACAAATAAGATTTTTGAAGTTAGTTACGGTTATCTTAGAAAAGGAAAATCACAATTTATTGTTTCTTCCGGATATGGTCTGTGGGGTCCAAGGGTTCGCTTAGGAAGCAGATCGGAAGTACTTCATATTACAGTGAATTTTAATGGAGCAGAATAGCTGCAAAATCTAAAGCAGGTCATATATTTTCTCAAGCGACATTCCACGTGATCCCTTAATAAGCACAGTACTATCTTTAATTTTTGAGACCTTCAGATATTCTGCAAGTTTATTAACATCGGGGAAAGTCTTGAATTCAAAATTACGGCAAGCATGTTGAAATTGAGGACCAACCAGAAGTACATCCTGGTAAAGTCCGTAAAGCATTTTCAGTATTTTAGAATGCTCCTCATCTCCATTTTCTCCAAGTTCGAGCATATCTCCAAGGATTAATACTTTCTTTTCTGCCTCTATCGTTGTAAACGACTGAATAGCAAGTGCCATGCTGGTAGGATTGGCATTGTATGAGTCGCAGATCATTGTATTAGATTTGGTGTTTCTTAACTCTGATCTGTTATTTCCCGGTAAATAATTTCCAATGGCATCTGCGATATCGTTCATCTCAACACCCAGAAATAATCCCGTAGCAATTGCAGCCTTTACATTCTCAAGATTAAAATCTCCAAAAAGATTTGTTTGAATATTATAAACCGACTTTTGATATATAGCAATAACTTTCAGGTTCATTGCTGATGGAACGGCCTCCACTACCAGCTCAATGCCGGTTGGATCAGAGTATGGAACCGCCCTGTTCACTAATTTAAAAATTTTGTCAGACAGTATGGGATTTTTGTCATTATAAAGTGCGACACCGTTTACTGACCTCAGATATTCATAAAGTTCTGATTTTGATTTCAGTACTCCTTCGAAAGATCCGAACCCTGCCAGATGTGCTGTCCCGACATTTGTAATTATACCATAATCTGGCCGGGCTATATTGCTTAATAATTTAATTTCACCCGGATGATTGGCTCCCATCTCAATTATCAATATTTCGGTCTCTTCAGGTGCCCGTAATATGGTAAGGGGAACTCCGATATGATTATTCAGGTTGCCTTTAGTATAATGTATCCGGAATTTTTTTGCCAGGATTGCAGCAATAAGTTCTTTTGTTGTGGTTTTTCCGTTAGTTCCGGTTATAGCCAGAACGGATGCCTTGAGTTCTTTCCGGTAATGTGAGGCAAGTGCCTGTAACTCAAGGAGACAGTCATCAACAAGGATGGTCTTTTCAGTTTCAAAATCAGGGTCATCTATAACTGCATATGAAGCACCTTTTTCAATTGCCTGGGCTGCATATTTGTTACCGTTATAGGTCTCTCCCCATAAAGCAAAAAACAGTTCTCCTTTTTTTAATGTCCTTGTATCGGTTGAAACGCCCGTTCCTTTAAACAGACTGTACAATAATTCTGTCTTCATATCAGAAAACTATTAAAAAAAATACCGCAAAATTCGCATACCAATTACAAGTTCGCAAAGAGCTAAAAACCTTTAACGTCTTTGCGGTCTTGCGATTGTCTCGCGGTCTTTTGCGGTAGGTTAATTTTAGTAAACTATCTATAAAAAATTAGAATCCGGCCGGGCTGCCAACTCTTATCATTGCGCATCTGAAACCAATATCATCACGTGACTCCTGCTGATCGAGGAATCTTCTTGTGGATGGGTTAAGCCAGTAAGCTTTGTCTTTCCATGAACCACCTTTATAAACACGTGCGTTATCATTTATAAGAGTGACAAAATCAGTACTTCCGACTGCCTGATCCTGAGCATACATCCTGAGCGAAGCTTCCTTGTCATCGGGCGTAGTCCAGCTGCCACCTTGCGGCATAGCTGACTGAAGGTCACCGTCCTTAAAATTTCTGTAGTCACCTTTCTGGTAATTATATCTGTTTGCTACGTCTGACTCTTTTACTGTATCAACATACAAACGGCCAAGCCTGTCTTTCCCGACAACTGCACCATTGGCATCTCTACGTAAATCTGTATAAACGTTACCTCTGAATGGGTTAAAACCATCAACATCATCAGCTGTCAGGGGACGATAAACATCCTGTACCCACTCACTTACGTTACCTCCCATGCAATAAAGCCCATAATCATTAGGCCAGTATGATTTCACATCTGCAGTAATACTTGCATTGTCATTCAAACTCCCTGCAACACCCATGAGATCACCACGTTGACGTACAAAGTTCGCCATCATTTCACCTCTGTTCTTCTGATCTGCATTTCTCACATTATGCCCATCCCATGGATATATTCTTCTTTCATAAATTCTCTCTTCAAAAGTGTTGCCTCTGAGTGCGTAGGCAGCAAATTCCCATTCAGCTTCAGTTGGCAACCTGTATGAAGGGAGGAGTAAACCATCTTCAAAATTGGTTCTTCTTTCAGTCTGATTCGGGTTAAGACTTTCACGTAGCTGGTTTACAACACCTTCATATTGACCAACCAGATATGCTTCAGTATTGAAATTCTTTTCGTTTGTCTGGTTTGGATCCGGATTAAGTTCTCCTTCGTTGATAAGCAACTGCTCATTAACCCTGTCAGTTCTCCATAAACAAAAGTCGTTAGCTTTTATCCAGCTTACACCCACTACAGGATAATTATTATAAGATGGATGACGGAAATAATATTGAACATAAGGATCATTGAAACCCATGGGACTTCTCCAGACAAGAGTATCAGGCAGTGCTCTTCTGTATACTTCAGGATAATCCTTATATACTCTTCTCAGCCAGAAAAGATACTCACGGTAATCAATATTTTTTACTTCTGTTTCGTCCATATAAAATGATGAGACTGTAACAGTTCTTGGCTTATTGTTCCAGTCAAACAAGACATCTTGCTGAACCTGTCCCATTGTAAAGCGTCCTCCTTCAATCAGTACCAGACCCGGTCCTGTTTGCTGTTCAGCACCTAGTGAGACTTCAAATCCGCCATTGTCAGGATTATTGTACTCCCATCCTGTTGCAGAAGAAACATTTTCATTTCCTTTCTTTTTGAAAAGGCAGGATGATAAAAGTAAAGCGGAAAAAACGACCACTGATAAAGCTCTGAATTTGTACATAACACCTTTAGTTTTATGGCTCTTTAAGAATATCAAATATAATAATTATTCAAAATAATATAATCCAATCACCAAATATAACTACATTTTAGGAAAATTTATTGTTTTGATACTTTTTCTTTTATCAACATTATTTAAACTAAGCGCCAAACCTGTCTGGTGTAACAGTGAAAAAGGCATAAGACTACTACCTGATGCAATGTTAAAACGATAATTGTAAAAAATCACTATTTTCCCGGTTTGCAAGGAAAATCCGGTCTGCATATCAACAGCCTCTTCACTATTTGCCAGAATCACAATATTTGCCGATAATGTACGGCTTTCAATTACAGCACCTGTTCCACCTGACAGAAAGCTGCCCTGTAATTCCATCAACGCCACCGGACGGATTTTTAGTCCTGACTCAGTATTCAGATCATAATCTCCGGCAATGTGGAGAAGTACTTTTCGTCTGAGTCTTTTACTCACAAAACCTGACTCTGAAAAATCCGGCTCTGCTAAATGGTTCACTGCAATTCCACCTGACATTTTCCCGGCAATAAAAACAAATCCTGCCCCAATATCAAATACTGTTTTGCCTGTTATACCCAGAGCCTGGCCTGAGGGAAAAATGACTCCGCCAAGTGGATCAATCTGATCGGGCAAAACTGCTTTACCAAACGAATAACCCCGATAGTAAAATGATGCCGATAACCCGGCATTGATGTATAAATCCTCACCTGCCTGCATAAAGTATGCATAAGATATCCCTCCTCTCGTATCATTAATTATGCCTCCAAGATAATCATCTGAAAACCAAATACCTGCTCCTCCGTGAATGCCTGAAAAATAAGAATCAGCAGAGGCATAAACAGAATGAAGATTATAATTTTTACCTGGATAATGATTCATATAAGATAGCCTCAACTTTGCATCTCCTTCAATACCTGACAGAGCAGGATTATTAAGGATCATCTGCTGATAACCCGGGCCATAACTTGTTTCCTGCCCTGCTAACAGGTCTGGCAGAAAAAGAATTAAAAAAAGTATCGGAAAATATCTGATCATGTATAAAGATACTGCAATATGAACGTATTGAATGCGTTATTAGTATTTCAGAACTGCTCTATTAAACAACAAAATTAGACATAAACACAAAGACATTTTTATCTTTGTCAGGTATTATGCCAAGATTTTTAAAAATACTGCTCTTAATTCTTTCTCCCTGTGCATTTATGCATGCACAAACCTCAACTAGCTCTTATGCTCCGGCATCGATTCTGGCATCAGGAAAATGGTTCAGGATGGCAGTTACTGAGGATGGAATCTACCGTATTGATTATTCCCGGCTTAAACAAATCGGACTGACTAACCCTGACAATCCGGTTATTTATGGAAATAATCAGGGCCAACTCTCATATTATAATAGTGATCCTCACCCAGATGATCTGAATGAAATTCCTATACATATTGAAACCGGTACTGATGGTATTTTTAATGAAGGAGACTACCTCTTGTTTTATGGGAAAGGAACAAATAAATGGGTTTTTGATCTTACAACTTCACAATATAATTTTCTAAGACATAATTATTCCGATACCGCTGTCTATTTTCTTTCCTCGCGGGTAAGTCAAGGCAAACGGATTTTACCTGCAATCGAACCCTCAGTCCAGCCAAACTATTTTTCCTCTGTCTCTGATGCTCTCTATATACATGAAAAAGAAGTGGTTAATCTTATTAAGTCGGGGAGAGAATGGTTTCAGCAGGTTTCTGCTACAACAGGTATAGCCCTTAATCCCGGGTTTAGTAATATTATTACATCAGATGAAATTAAGTACCGGATAAGAGTTCTTGACCGGTCTTCAGTGCCGACACTATTCAGATTCTATGAAGGACAAACGTTGCATGGTTCAATCCCGGTTCAGGCAGTCAATCTGTATAACAGTACCGGAACCTATGCACAGATCGGATATTTGTCAGGATCTCTCTTTTCTTCATCAAACTCTCCTGTTTTTGAAATCAGGTATTACAATAACGGCGAGGCAGGAGAACATGGATGGCTTGATTATGTAATGCTTCAGGCGAGACGACAGAGTATAATTTCAGATAAGACTCTGCATATATCTGATTATAAATCCATTGCCTCAGCAGGAATAACCGAATTTACTTTCACTGGCCCTGATACCAGAACTATCATCTGGGATGTTACAGATCCTAATAAGACGAAAAGAATTAACTATTCAAGAACGGGTGATCGGATAAAATTTAAAGCAAAAACTGATTCGCTACGAACATACCTGGCGTTCATCCCGGGAAACGCTTTAACACCTTTAATTAATACTCATGCTATTCCAAATCAGAACCTCCACAGTTCTGTGCCATCAGATATGCTGATTGTTACACATCCGCTCTTCAGGGCGCATTCTGTTAAGCTGGCTGATATACATAATAAAAACAGTGGGCTTATCTCACAGATTGTGACCCCTGAAGAGATATACAATGAATTCTCGGGAGGAATTAGGGATATTGTTGCAATCCGAAATTTTATCAGGATGAAATACCTGAAACAAAAAGGTACAAATCATCCACTGAAGTACCTTCTCCTGTTTGGCGACGGTTCATACGAAAACAAGACTCTTCCACCTGATAATCCCAACTTCATACCAACATGGCAATCGCAAAACTCTAACATCCTTGTCTCATCTTTTACTTCTGATGATTTTTATGGTTTGCTTGAAGATGGTGAAGGAGAATCAGAAGGGACCGAAGACATTGGAATAGGAAGGTTACCGGTTTCTGATACACTGCAAGCTGGAATAATAGTATCAAAAATTGCCAGGTACATTTCACCTTTAAACAGAGGCGACTGGAAAAATGTAATAACAATGGTAGCCGATGACGAGGATGGCAACTCGCATATATCTGATGCTGAAGGACTTTCATCAATACTAAGGGATAGTGTACCGTCATTTAATGTCAATAAAATCTATCTTGACGCATACAAACAGGTCACTTCTTCGAATGGGCAATCATACCCTGATGTTAATAAAGCAATTAATAACAGAATAAACTCAGGTTGTTTGATTTTCAATTATATCGGACATGGAAGTGAAACAGGGCTGGCTCAGGAGAGAGTAATAAAAACAGAGGATATCAACTCATGGATCAATATTGATAAGCTCCCGTTATTTATCACGGCTACCTGTGAATTCAGCCGTTTCGATGATGTTGATCTGAATGTGGCCACACGTTATTTTACATCAAGAACTTCGGCAGGGGAAATGGTCCTGTTAAGCAATAAGGGTGGAGCAATTGCCTTAATGTCAACTACAAGGTTGGTTTACTCGGCACCAAACTACTTCCTAAATAAAAATATTTATGACTATGCTTTTGACCGCGATGAAAATGGGAATGCTTTAAGACTTGGCGATATTATAAGGCTCGCAAAAAACAGTTCCGGCAACGGATCAAATAAAAGAAATTTTTCATTGCTCGGAGACCCTGCATTACGACTTGCATACCCATGGCATGGAAATGTGGTAACAGATTCAATAAATCATATTTTTATAAATAACAGCATTGATACTCTTAAGGCTCTTTCGCTGGTTAACGTGTCAGGCCATGTTGAAGATATTCACGGGAACCTTGCTGAATCTTTCTCGGGAGAGATTTCACCATTAATTTATGACAAGGAGAATAAAATCAGGACCCTCGCCAACGATGGCGGCCCAACTATGGAATTCAAACTGATAAATAACATACTGTACAGCGGGAATACACTGGCTGATAAAGGAAGATTTAATTTCACTTTCATCGTCCCCCGTGATATCAATTACTCATTCGGGACAGGAAAGATAAGCTATTATGCCAGTGATAATGAGTCAGATATGAATGGCAGTTTCAATAAAGTCATTGTCGGAGGATTTGCAAATACTCAACTGCAGGATACAACCGGACCTGAGATTTTACTTTACCTGAACGATACGCTCTTCAGAAATGGGGGGCTGACAGATGCAAGGCCGGTTTTAATTGCGATAATTAAGGATGAGGCCGGAATCAATACAACCGGGTCAGGGATTGGACATGATCTGACCGGGAAGCTTGATAATGAGTCATTTGTTCTTAATAATTATTATGAGAATGATTTCAATACCTATAAGAGTGGCAGGATAATCTACAATCTTAATGATTTAACTAAGGGGAATCACTCAATTTCTGTAAAGGCATGGGACAACTACAACAACTCGTCGGAAAAATCAGTTGCTTTTCTGGTTAAAAGCGGACAGAATTTTATTCTTAATAAACTGATTAACTATCCCAATCCATTTTCCGGAGATACAAGGATAACTGCAGAACATAACCGGCCGGATGAAGAACTTGATATTACCATTTATATCTATAATATAAGGGGCCAGGTGATAAAAATAATTAAAAACAGGGTCATTTCTTATGGATATGTCATCCCTCCCATTCTATGGGATGGTAACGATGACGGAGGGAAAAGGGTCGGCAGGGGAATTTATCCCTATAAGGTTATGGTAAGAACCGTAAAGAGTGAAACAGCAGGTGTAACAGGACGTATGATCATTTTATGATAATAAAGCAATAAACAACACGGAAAAGTGTTATATCTTTGTAAAAATGCTAATATATAAAGGATAAGAATGAATAAACGAGTAATTTCTGTCGTTTTACTTGTGGTAGCTATGTCTTCCACACTTTTTTCACAACAGAACACCGGGGAGCTTAATGCCATACAGACAGTAGTTCCCTTTCTTACGATTGCTCCAGATTCAAGGGCTGGCGCCATGGGTGATGCCGGTGTAGCAACAACACCGGATCTTTACAGTATGCACTGGAATCCTGCAAAATTTGCATTTATCGACGGTGATGGAGGTATTGGAATTTCATATGCACCATGGCTAAGAAACCTGGTCCCCGACATCAATATCGCCTATCTGACAGGTTATAAAAGGATTGACAGCAGACAGGTTCTCAGTGGAAGCCTAGTTTATTCTTCCCTTGGCGATGTGCCCTTTACCGATGATTTCGGGAATCTGGAGCGCACTTTCAGTCCAAATGAATTTTCTCTCGATGCAGGCTATTCAAGATTATTCACCGACAATCTTTCGGGAGGCATTGCCTTCAGATTTATCTATTCGAATCTTACAGGGGGCTTTTATGCCGGTGGCGCTGCTACCAAAGCAGGAACCTCTTTCGCCGCCGATATTTCAGGTTATTATCAGAAAGATATTGACCTCTTCAGCAAGGATGCTCTTCTTGGACTTGGATTAAATTTTTCAAATATTGGTTCCAAGATGAGCTACTCTGACTCACAAACCTCTGATTTCATTCCAATGAACATGAGACTTGGTTCTGCAATAACTTTTGAGCTCGACTCTTACAATAGTATTGCTTTCACTTTCGATATAAATAAACTGCTTGTTCCAACGCCCCCTATTTATGACACATCAGGTATAATTGCAGGAAAGGATCCGAATGTAGCTGTTCCTGTTGCTTTTTTCCAATCATTCTTCGATGCCCCAGGTGGATTTAAAGAAGAGCTCCATGAATTAACATATTCTCTGGGTACTGAATACTGGTATAACAGCCAATTTGCAATCAGAGCCGGATACTTCCACGAGAACGAAACCAAGGGTAATCGCAAATATTTCACAACCGGTGCAGGTTTCAGACTTAAAATTTTTACTCTCGACTTCTCATATCTGATGCCTCTGGCGCAGAACCATCCTCTTGCAAGAACGCTCCGGTTTTCACTTGGGTTTGATCTTAAAGCCCTGAGAAACGCCAGCAGACAATGAACATAAGGATAGGCCAGGGTATTGATTTTCACCGACTTGAAAAAGGACTCGATCTGTGGCTTGGGGGAATTAAAATTCCCTCTGAAAAAGGATGTGTTGCTCATTCTGACGGGGATGTATTGCTACATGCAATTTGCGATGCAATGCTTGGGGCTGCAGGATTAAGAGATATAGGCTTTCACTTTCCGGATACAAGTTCTGAATTTATAAACATCGATAGCAAGATCCTTTTGAAAAGAACCCTGGATCTGATTGAAAATAAAGGTTTCAGAATTGTTAATCTGGATAGTACATTATGTCTTGAAAAACCTAAAATATCATCCTTTATACCTGAAATGCAAACAGTTATATCTAATATTTTAGGAACAGAACCTGATGATATATCTATTAAGGCAACTACAACGGAAAAACTGGGTTTTACAGGACGAGAGGAAGGTGTTATTGCTATCTCTGTTGCGTTACTAACTAAGTAGAAACTTTCTAGCTTCCGTCCCCCAACCCCCCTAAAGGGCCCTAAAGGGGGGCTAATCCGCGGTGCTTTAGAGTATTAGGACTTGATTGTTAATTTTTTAACAAAAGAAAACCCACCCCTAGCCCCTCCGAGGAGGGGAACTTATACTCTAAAGTCCTCTGTTTCTATGTTTCTTTGTCTCTTTGACTCGTCCTCTCTTCGTCTCAGTCATTCCTAAGGCATCCTCAATGATCTTATCATCAGCGATATATGGTATGGTGACCATCAGCCCCGGGGTTCTTTCCATTTCTCGTTCAATGGCAAATAAAGCGCCTTCATTACGCGCCCAGCTTCTTCTGGCAATACCATTATTTACATCCCACAAAAGCATGATCTTTAGCTTTTCTGCTATATCTGCTGTTCCGTCAAGAACCATTCCAAACCCTCCATTGATAACTTCCCCCCAGCCTACTCCGCCTCCATTATGTATTGAAACCCATGTTGCTCCACGGCAGGCGTCCCCTATTACATTCTGCACAGCCATATCGGCTGTAAATTGTGAACCATCTGTAATGTCCGAAGTCTCCCGGAATGGTGAGTCAGTCCCTGAAACATCATGATGATCTCTTCCGATAACTACCGGAGCAGAAATAATTCCCTTTGAGATTGCATTATTAAAAGCCAAAGCAATCGCTGTACGCCCCTCTGAATCAGCGTAGAGAATTCTTGCCTGGGAACCAACTACCAGTCTGTTTTTACCGGCCTCCCGTATCCACTTTATATTATCAGACAACTGCAGTTTTATCTGGGCAGGTGAATCGGTCATTAACTTTTCCAGGGTATCAGTTGCAATTCTGTCAGTAATTTCAAGATCGGCAGGATCATTTGAGCAGCAGACCCATCTGAAAGGACCGAATCCGTAATCAAAACACAGAGGACCCATAATATCCTGAACATAAGATGGATAAACAAATCCGCCATCGGGTTTCAAAATATTTGCACCGGCACGTGAAGCTTCCAGCATAAAAGCATTTCCATAATCAAAAAAATAAGTCCCCCTGGCAGTATGCCTGTTTATTGCTTCAACCTGCCTTCGGAGAGATTCTTTAACTCTTTCCTTAAATCCCTCAGGATCTGTCACTATCATCCCATTCGACTGCTCGAAGCTTAATCCTGCTGGATAGTAACCGCCAGCCCATGGATTATGTAATGAAGTTTGGTCAGAACCTATTTCAATCATGATACTTTCATCAGCAAAGTGTTCCCATACATCAACTATATTTCCATGAAATGCAATCGAAACAACTTCACGATTTTGCCTGGCATTCCTGACCCGCTCCATAAGTGCATGGATATCAACAATTACCTCATCTACCCAGCCCTGTTTGTGACGGGTCTGTATGGCTTTCAGATTGACCTCGGCAACAACAGAGATGAGGCCGGCAATTCTTGCTGCTTTAGGTTGAGCTCCCGACATTCCGCCCAATCCGGATGAGACAAAAAGCTTCCCTCCGGTGCCCTCGCAATTTACCTTTCTTATGGCATTTAGCAGAGTAATTGTAGTACCATGCACAATACCCTGCGGACCAATGTACATATATGATCCGGCTGTCATTTGTCCGTATTGTGAAACACCAAGTGCATTGAACTTCTCCCAGTGATCCTGGGATGAATAGTTTGGAATTACCATACCATTTGTTACTACAACTCTTGGAGCATTCCTGTGCGAAGGGAACAAACCCATCGGATGACCGGAATAAACTGTAAGAGTCTGACTATCTGACATCTCCGACAAATATTTCATTGTAAGGCGGTATTGAGCCCAATTCTGAAAAACTGCACCATTTCCTCCATAGGTTATAAGCTCATACGGATGCTGGGCTACTCTGATATCAAGATTATTGGATATCATCAGCATGATAGCAGCAGCATCGCGCGATTGGTAAGGATAATCATCAATATGCCTGGCTTTAATTTCATAACCGGGACGGAACCTATACATATATATCCGACCGAAATCTCTTAATTCACGGGCAAATTCGGCAGAAAGTACCTCATGAAATTTTACAGGGAAATATCTTAAAGCATTCTTTAATGCCAGCTTCTTGTCCTTGACGCTAAGGATGTCTTTGCGTTTAGGGGCATGATTCAGGCTATTGTCATAGGGCTTCAATTCAGGCAACTCGTCAGGAATTCCTTCGGCAACCTGCTTTTTGAAATCATTTGTTGGCATATGCTGTGTTTTTGCGTTGATTGGTATAACGTTAAAAATGACTATCGGGAATCATACACTTAAATATATTATTGCTTGAAATTCAATTATTTGCCTCGCCCTAAAGGGAGTAATTGATTTTCTTCGCACCCTTTAGGGTAGGGGCTAACGAAGAAAATCAATGAGGCTTTATGCATAATTACCGATAGTCATAAAGTTAAATAAAAAAGCAGGGACATGAAATGACATGTCCCTGCTTTTCTGAAAGGTCTTAATGGACTGCAGTTGCATGTCCATATGTTTTTTTACAAATGTCCTTCTTTTATTATCTCGTCATCAACCAGAATGCGACCACAATATTCACAAACAATAATTTTCTTCCTTGATTTAATATCGAGCTGCCTCTGAGGAGGTATCTGGTTAAAGCATCCTCCACATGCATCACGTTGTACCGGCACTACGGCAAGGCCATTTCTAGCATTTGAACGAATCCTTTTGTAAGCGGTAAGCAACCGGTCTTCAATTATTGTCTGAACTTTTTCAAGTTTTTTATATAAACCCTCTTCCTCTTTCTGGGTGTCGGAGATTATCTCGTCAAGCTCTGATTTTTTGTTGTCAAGATCATTCTGCCTGTCGGCCAGAGTAGCTTCTGATTCCGCAATTACAATCTTTTTTTCTTCGATCTGGAAATTAAATTCCCTTATCTTTTTATTATATAGTTCTATTTCAAGGTTCTGATACTCTATTTCTTTTGATAACGAATCAAATTCCCTGTTATTTCTCACATTTTTCTGCTGTTCTTCATATTTTTTTATCAGAGTTTCTGCTTCTGTGATCTCAATATTCTTCTTTGAAACAGATTTTTCGAGAACTACAACCTCCTCTTTCAGGTTACCAAGCCTTGTTTCAAGACCAGCAATCTCGTCTTCCAGATCCTGTACTTCCAATGGTAATTCTCCTCTGAGAGTTTTGATTTTATCAATCTCAGAATCAACCAATTGAAGACTAAACAGTGCTCTCAGCCTTTCTTCTACAGATATCTCAGATTCGTGTGCTTTTGTTTTTTCCATGTTACAAATAATTTATCGGATTCGTGTTTACTTCTGAAAACCGGACTGCAAATTTAGGGAATTTTTTGGTAATAAAATCGTTTAATACTTCAATGGCAAATTTTTCACTTTCATAATGACCTGCATCGACCAGCAATAATTTATCCTCAGCATCAAAATAAGTATGGTATTTGATGTCAGCTGTAACAAAGGTATCGGCACCTGAGGCAATCGCTTCTTTAAGGAAACCAGAGCCTGATCCACCACATAGAGCTACCTTATTTATTTTTTTCCCTGCCGACTTTGAGTACTTTATACCTTCTGAAGAAAATATTAAAGACAACTTTTCAAGGAAGTGTTTTTCATCGACCGATTCAACTAATTCACCAACACAACCGAACCCTTCCTGAATATTATCATTCTCCAGGGAGTAAATATCATAGGCAACTTCCTCATAGGGATGTGTAGTAAGGAGAGCCCTGATGACTTCAGTTTTCTGATGAGAAAACATTACAGTTTCAAACCGCGTTTCATTTTCGTAATGGATCGTCCCCTTTCTACCTGCAAATGGATTTGATCCTTCATTTCCTCTGAAACTTCCAGTACCCTGGATCTTGAAACTGCACATGTCGTAATTTCCAATTTTTCCTGCTCCTGCATTAAATATTGCATCGCTCACTTTTTCCAAGTGTGAATCAGGGATAAATGTAACAAGCTTCAACAGCCTGTTCTTCAGTGGCACAAGAACCGAAATATTCCTCAGATCAAGTTTTTCTGCCATCTTCCTGCTCACTCCATTGCTTATGGCATCTAAATTCGTATGAGCGGAATATATTGCAATATCTTTTTTAATAGCTGTTTTAATAACCCGCTCAGTTACACTTTTTCCCGTAATGGATTTTATTCCTTGGAAAATCAGAGGATGATGGGAAATAATTAAGTTACAATCCTTCTGTTCTGCTTCTATAAGAACCTCCTCTGTGACATCAAGAGCAAGCAGTGCAGATGTAATCTCAGTGTCTGACGAACCTACCTGCAGACCTGAATTGTCATATGCCTCCTGAAAAGACAATGGCACAGCAGAATCAAGGAAAGAACTGATATCTGATAATTTCATTTTATGCTCTTATACTTCTGATAATTATTCGGACTCCTGAATTAGTTGAACTGAATGTTATATACTGTCTCTTAAATCAAGTAAAATACTTTTTATCTTTTGAAGAGATTCACCCACTTCATATTTATAGTCCGTCTCGTCCCAATTGCCTGATAGTTTTTTCTTTACGCCCGAAAGGGTCATTCCTTCATCTTTAAGAAGATGATGAATGATCTTCAGATTTTTAACATCGGCTTGTGTAAAAAGACGGTTACCCTTTTTGTTCTTCATTGGTTTGAGAATATCAAATTCATTTTCCCAGAAGCGGATTGTTGAAACCGGGGAATCAAGCATTTGAGCAACTTCACCAATTGAATAGTATACTTTTTCGACTTTCACTTCTTTATATGGCATCTGGAATGATTTGATGATTAGGATCAGTCAAAAGATTGTCCCGTTTTCGAGGCAATTTCTATAATTCTTTCGTACATCTCTGCCGAAAGGTCATTAAAATAAAAGTTAACCGGATCAACATTTAAGTCATTCAGTTTTATCTCATAATGTAAATGTGGTGCAACGGAAGTGCCTGTATTTCCAACATATCCGATAACATCGCCTCTCTGTACTTTCTGTCCTTTTTTCACATTGAATCTATCGAGATGCGCATAAACTGAAGAATAACCGAAACCATGGTCTACAATGATATTGTTTCCCAGCCCTCTCTGAGATGAGAGAACTGAAGCAATAACACCATTACCTGTTGCATAGACATCCGTTCCTGTGGGTGCGGTAAAGTCCATACCTGTATGAAATTTAATAATTTTATATATCGGATGAATCCTCAATCCATAACCGGAAGCAGTTCGTGTAAGGTCTTTGTTGGAAATAGGCAGAATTGCCGGTATAGACCGAAGCATATCTTCCTTCCTTAATGCCAGAGCAATGAGCTCATCAAACGATTTTGACTGAAGATATATCTTTTTCCTGATATGATCAAGGCGTTTAGTTGTTTCTATAACTATCCGGGAATTATCGTATCCTTCAAGTTCTGTATATTTGTTAACTCCTCCCGATCCGCCCTCACGAAGAGTAGCAGGTAATGGTTCCGCTTCGAAAATTGTTCTGTAAAGATTATCATCAGTTTCCTGAAGCTGTACCAGCACGCTTTCCAGGTTGTTCATATCACGGTGGATAAGGTCATACTGGATAGTCATCTGTTCTATTTCTCTTTTCAGAGCTTTTTCTTTTGGAGAATCAAAAAATATTGCAAAGATCACCCCATAAACGACTGCAATTATGACCGATCCTGTGAAATATGCCAAAAACCGCATTAATACTGCCCTGAAACCGAGACGGATCTTATCAAAGCTCAGTGAATCAGGATTAAACTTATATTTTGTTTTTACCATATCACGGCAAAGGTAATTAAAAAAGAAAATAAAAAGAAAAACCGGAATGATCGGGGATAAAACAGTAATGATGTAAAATTAGTTGAATTTGTTTCCGGAACGGAGAATGTGTATCATTTCAAGATACTCCTCTTCACTAAGGTCATCATTAAAGAAGGCAAGCGGATTCTTGTGTTTGCCGTAGAGATCGATCTGGTAATGCAGATGAGGGCCGGATGAAGTTCCGCTGCTGCCACTAAGTCCGATAATTTCACCCCTGTTAACATTTTTGCCTTCACTTACCTTTATGCTGCTTAAATGTCCATACGTAGTTTGATAGCCATACCCGTGATCAATAACAACGTGATTTCCAAAGCCACCGGAATTCCATCCTGCTTCAATAACTCTTCCAGCACCCGTTGCAAAAACTTCTGTTCCGTATGGTGCACTAAAATCCTGTCCGTGATGCCATTGGGGAGTTCCAAGCACTGGATGCACTTCCCGGAACTTAACACCGTCACCACGCCTGATAGTAACTTTCACAGGACAGATCCATGGGATGTGCTCCATTTCACGCTTGTACTCTTCACTCCTTTCCGAAACTACTTTAAATGATTCAGACTGAATGAGCGCCTTCTGCTTTATTTCTTCAGTTTTATTTCTTAAACTTATCATAAGGCGGGTATTCTCATAACCATAAAGGTCTTCATTTCTGTCAACACCTCCTACCCCGGGGCTTCGGTACGACTCCGGAATGCTATCCATACTAAGGACAGGTCTGTATCTTATATCATCAGAAAGTCGAAGGCTTTTTAAAAGATTCATAGATTTATCCATCTGCAATCCCAAGAGGGAATACTGAAGTTTCATATTTTCAAGTTCCTGACGCAGAACCTTTTCTTCCGGTGATCCGAAGATCTTTTCAATCAATGCACCATAAAAAAAGGAAACGACAAGTGTGCCTGCGAATAATATAAGAAGCTTTATGAGTTTTTTCTTCAAAGGTAACCTTATCTGCTTGTATTGCAGATCGTTCAAATCAAGAAGGTACTTTTTATTGCCCATTTAGCCGGGTTATTGTTTTTTTGAATTTTTTATACCGGAATTGACAAATCTAAATCAAAAAAACTAATTTTACAAACCAAATTCGCGGTATATTTATATAACAGTATGATAATTAACATGAAAGCGCAGGAACTGAGGCAGTTATTCTTTGAATTCTTCAGGTCAAAAGGACATAATATTATTCCTTCTGCACCAATGGTGGTGAAGAGTGACCCAACCCTTATGTTCACTAATGCGGGAATGAATCAGTTCAAGGATATCTTTCTTGGTAATCAACAACCTGTGAGCAAGAGGGTTGCAAACTCACAAAAATGTCTAAGGGTATCCGGAAAACATAATGATCTTGAAGAAGTTGGTCATGATACTTACCATCACACTATGTTTGAGATGCTTGGTAACTGGTCGTTTGGTGATTATTTCAAAAAAGAGGCCATTGAATGGGCTTGGGAGCTTCTGGTAAAGAAGCTTAAGATACCTGAAGACCGGATTTATGCAACAATTTTTGAAGGCAGCAAGGAAGATAAAGTTTCGCGAGATGATGAAGCTCACAACTACTGGTTAAAATGCTTTTCAAACCCTGAAAACAGGATCATTGAAGGATCAAAGAATGATAATTTCTGGGAGATGGGAGAAACTGGACCATGTGGTCCTTGCTCTGAGATCCATGTTGATATTCGTGATGATGAGGAGAGAAAGAAAATACCCGGACATGAACTGGTGAATAAGGGACATCCCCATGTAATTGAGATATGGAATCTTGTTTTCATTCAATACAACCGGAGGTCTGATAAAGTACTGGAGCAACTACCTGATAAACATGTTGATACAGGAATGGGCTTTGAGAGGTTGTGCATGGTTATTCAGGGAAAGAAATCAAATTATGATACTGATATCTTCCAGTCAGTAATAAAAGAGCTTTCGCGTATAACCGGCACTGAATACGGTGCCAAAGAATCGTCAGATATTGCTTTAAGGGTAATCGCTGATCATATAAGAGCTGTGGCATTCTCCATTGCCGACGGCCAGCTTCCGTCAAACAATAAAGCAGGTTATGTTATCAGAAGAATATTGCGAAGAGCTGTAAGATATGGGTATAACAACCTCCAGACTGAAGAGCCATTTATATTTAAGCTTGTTCCTGTGCTTGCGAGGACCATGGGAGATCACTACCCGGAATTGAGATCGTCAGAGGAGCATATTGCCAAAATTATTCATGATGAGGAAACTGCTTTCCTGAAAACTCTCGGAAAAGGATTAAAAATGATCGATAAGATGGTGACCGATTTAAGAAAGGATAATAAAAACATCCTCCCCGGAAAGGTTGCATTTGAATTATATGATACATTCGGTTTTCCTCTGGATCTTACACAACTTATTCTAAAAGAGCAAGGTATGCTGCTCGATGTCACGGGATTTGAAAACGAGATGAAAAATCAGAAGCAGAGATCACGTGACGATGCCTCAGTGGTAGCAGGCGATTGGACCACACTAAAAGAAACTGAAGGAACTGAATTTACAGGTTATAATAAGACTGAAGATCTGATTATAATAACAAAGTTCAGAGCTGTAAAGTATAAAGGAAATGACAGCTATCAGCTTGTTTTTAATAAGACCCCGTTTTATGCAGAATCGGGTGGACAAACCGGAGACACCGGCTTCATCATGTCAGAAAAAGAGACAATTGCAATTACTGATACTATAAAGGAAAACAACCTTATAATTCACATTGCTAAAGCCATTCCCTCCGAACCGGGAGTGGTGTTTAAAGCTTCTGTGGATATGGAAAAACGTCAAATGACTGCAAATAATCATACTGCGACACACCTGTTACATTATGCATTAAGGTCAGTACTTGGGACCCATGTAGAACAAAAGGGCTCACTTGTAACTCCTGAAAAACTGCGTTTTGATTTCAGCCATTCGGCAAAACTTACAAAAGAGGAAATTATCGCTATTGAAGCTCTTGCAAACAGGATGGTCCGCGAGAATTATAAAAGCAGTGTGAAAGACGGTATTCCCATGAGTGAAGCAGGTGCGATGGGCGCAATGGCATTATTTGGTGAAAAATACGGAGATAAAGTCCGTGTTGTTTCCTTTGGAGAATCGGTTGAATTATGCGGAGGAACGCATGTTGAAAATACGGGAAACATTGGTATAATAAAAATTGTATCAGAAGGAGCTATTGCAGCAGGAATAAGGCGTCTTGAAGCGGTAACAGCAGTAAAAGCAGAAGAATACGTAACCGAAAAACTAACCACAATTGATGAGATTGCCATTCTTCTAAAAAGTACGGGTAACATTAAGGATAGCGTTGAAAAACTTATTGCAGATAATTCTGCTTTAAAAAGCAGCAATGTAAAATATCAGGCACAATATGCTGATTCCATGTTACATAGTATTGAAGATAAGGCACTTGTTATAAACGGAATAAGATTTCTTTCAGGAGTTATTGAAACTGATTCAGCCGATCTACTGAAGACAATTGCTACAGAAGCAAGGAAAAAATCAGACAGTTCAGTTATGGTAATTGGTTCAGCAATCAGCGGTAAAGCTTCCATCCTTGTAATGGTTTCTGATGATCTCATCAATGAAAGAAAAATCAATGCAGTTAATATAATAAAGGATATCTCAGTTGAGATAAACGGAGGAGGGGGTGGTCAGCCTTTTCTTGCTACAGCAGGCGGTAAAAATCCTCAGGGAATTGAAAAAGCGATAAAGAAAGCTGAAGAATATTTGAAGTCAGTGTAAACTTAGGATTATTCGCCTTATCTATTCTTATAGGTTTCGCCGGTTCTTCGTTCACCCCGACCCTAAGGGTGCGAAGAACCGAGTCCAGCTTGCTGGCGAGCCCGGCGCAGCCAAAATCAATTTACTCCCCTTGGGGCTGGGGTAAATAAATTGATTTTGGCTGTGAGTATATCGTCATACACCTGAAATACAAAGAATGTCTAAAAACCCTGCATGACAGTGTGTTTGTGAAAGGAATCTTCGACTGAATTTGCGAAAGATTCGAAAAACACAATTTTTCTCAAATCTTGCATCAATCTTATTTTTAGACTGTTAACTATCTCATAATTTTATATTTTATTTTCCGATAATACTTGTTCGAAAATTAAGTAGTATTGTGCAGTTAACTAAATTTAATTTTGATGATCGATATCAGCAGGACTTTTGACATAATTGAGTGGAATAAAGAAAAATACCCACGTAAAGACATGTATGGTGGCAAAAAGAATAAAGAATGGACTACCTACTCCACTGATGAAGTAAGTATGTATGTAAATCTTGTCAGCTATGGACTGCTATCAATGGGCTATAAAAAAGGTGACAAAATTGCCACAATAAGCGGGAATAAACCCGAATGGAACTTTGTTGACATGGGTGTCGCGCAGGCTGGTATGATACATGTTCCAATATACCCTACAATAAGCACCGATGAGTATGATTATATACTCGAGCACTCAGATGTAAAGGTAATTTTTATAGGAAACAGCACTATATATTCTAAGGTAAGCCCTATTGTGAAAAGGCTTAAAAGCCTGATGGACATTTTTTCATTCGATCCTGTTGAGGGCGTAAGATCATTCGATGAAGTAATTGAAGCAGGAAAACGTGATGCAGAGATTTACCGTGATGAACTGGATAAGATTAAAGAGAGCATTAAACCGGAAGATCTTGTTACCATTATTTATACCTCCGGAACCACAGGAAATTCAAAAGGTGTAATGCTCTCCCACAGAAACCTGGTTTCCAATGCCGTATCCACATCAAAGGCGCATCATCTTGGATACGGACACAGGGCTGTAAGCTTTCTGCCTCTCTGTCATGTTTATGAAAGAATGGTAAATTATCATTTCCAGTATAAAGGAATAAGTATTTACTATGTGGAAAACATGGGAACTGTTTCTGAAGTCGTGAAAGAAATCAAACCTCATATTTTTAATACTGTACCCCGCCTCCTTGAAAAAATTTATGACAATATCCTTGGAAAAGGAAAGAACCTGCCGTGGATAAAGAAGATAATTTTCAACTGGGCGGTAAACCTTGGACTAAAATTCAAATTAAACGAAAACTCGTCGTTTTATAATTTCCGGTTGAAAATAGCCAGAAAACTAATTTTTATTAAATGGAAAGAAGCTCTTGGCGGAGAATTGCAGGTTATGGTTTCAGGTGGTGCGGCACTGCAGTCACGTCTTGAAAAAATATTCTGGGCAGCCGGACTGCCAGTTATCCAGGGATATGGGCTAACAGAGACTTCTCCGGTGGTTGCTGTTAATCCTTTCAGAGTGGACGAAATTGGTTTCGGCACTGTCGGTCCGGTACTTGAAAATGTAGAGGTAAAAATTGCAGAGGATGGAGAAATTCTAACACGTGGTGTTAATTTGATGATGGGCTATTATAAGGCTCCTGATCTGACAGCCGAGGTTATCGATGATGAGGGATGGTTCCATACAGGTGATATTGGGGTTATAGAGGGAGGAAAATTTCTGAAGATAACCGATAGGAAGAAAGAGATCTTCAAACTATCGGCCGGTAAATATATAGCTCCACAGGTAATTGAAAATAAACTTAAAGAATCATTCTTTATTGAACAGGCACTGACAATCGGTGAAAATGAGAAATTTGCCAGTGCAATCCTCTCACCAAATTTTACATTCCTCCACGACTGGTGTTCAATTCACAAAATACAATTCAGGGATAATTCCGACCTGATAGAAGCATCTGAAGTTATTGACAGATTCAGCAGGGAAGTAAAAGAGGTGAACAAAAATCTGGGAGAACATGAGCAAATAAAGCGCTTCAGGCTTGTTACCGATGAATGGACACCTCAAACAGGTGAGTTATCCCCTACCCTGAAACTCAAAAGAAACTATCTGACAGATCGTTATAAAGATCTTATAGCTGAAATCTATTTCGGAGGCGAAAGGGATACCACTGTTCTTACAAGAATTAAAAATGGCATAAGCGGTGTAATGAAGAACCTTCCCAAGTTTTGAGCTATTGCTTTTAAACGCGTATTTTTTGTATTTTTGAGGCTTCATATAATAAAAGATGAAGTCTCTTTACTATTTATTTCCTGCAATAACTCTGATCCTCCTGTTCCAGGCATGCACTCCACAGTCGTGCTTTGAGGAGACAGATGCATATGTGAAGGCTTCTTTTTTTAAAGACGACACTGGTTTACTCACACCACCCGACAGCCTTACATTATATGGCATTGGAATGCAATCAAGCAGATTGTACAACAAAGGATCCAAAATACAACCTGCGCTTTTTCCTTTGAATGCAGCTAATGGAATAAGCATTTTTATTATCAACATCAATGGGATATCCGACACACTGACATTTACTTATAGCAGTTACCCGCATCTGATATCAAAAGAATGTGGCTATGCCTTCTATCACAAGATTGATACGCCGGTGGTGACAAATAATCTGATCAAATCAGTGACATTAATGAAAAGTAACATTACTACCATAAATGAAGAGAATATACGCATTAATTATTAGCCTCTTCCTTATCTCCTGGTCTTCTGTTATTCTGTCACAGGATACTATCGATTTTCCCCTGAAAATCAAGGCTGGCCTGGATATCGCCGGTCCTGTTATTTATTTCACAAATAAAAATAATCTTAGCGCCGAAGGATATTTATCAATTGATATAAATCCAAAAACAGCAATGGTACTTGCCGCAGGCTATCTCGACTATACGTTTTCCCAATACAATTATGAGTACCACAACAAAGGTATTTTTTTTCGTGCAGGATCGGATTTTAATCTAAGGAGACCAGAATTATCATCTGACAGGTATTACGCAGGCATAGGTCTCAGATACGGACTAAGTATTTTTAATTCGGAGACTCCACTCTTTCAGGAGACAAATTACTGGGGAACAGCCATATCATCGATACCATCTGTCAGATCAATGGCACACTTTCTGGAAGTCTCTCCCGGAATAAAATCAGAAGTATTCAGAAATTTCAGTATAGGATGGTCGCTCAGTCTTCGTTTGCTGCTCTACAGCGGAACAGATAAAGATGTCAGACCAATTTATATTCCGGGGTTTGGCAATGGTGCAAAAACTATAAGTACTGGTATCAATTATTTCATAGTATGGAGCATACCTTATAAAAAAGTCAGGCATTTTATTAAACCTGAAACAATACCTGATGATGAGGAAATGGAGCCAACCATCAGTAATCCAAACCAGTCTCCACCGGGAATAAGGCAATAATTATTAAGCTGCCAGGCGCAAAATTTCTTTTGCCATATCCATGAAGTTCCAAAAGTCAGTATTGACTATCTGATTCAATATGACCCGAGAGTCAGTCATGTTTCCTGCTAAAAATCCACAACCCGATATAGGTCAGTAAACCATTGAGTAACAGCAATTCAAATCCAAATTTATATCCGTTAAGCAATTCCACGGAATATTTACTCAGGAAATAGCATGCTACGGGAGAGATAACAGCAATAAAAGGAGTAACACGGTCATTGACCGATCGCCGGGTAAAGAGACCGAATGAATACAGACCAAGAAGAGGTCCGTAGGTATATCCTGCAATAGTAAATAGTTTATCAATCACTGCTTTATCATTCAATGCACTAAACATCATTATACTAATAAAGAAAATCGTGGCTATTGAAAAATGCACAACGTATCTGATAAAAGTTCTCTTTTTTTCAGTGATCTTTCTTTTGTCGAGACTTAAAAAATCGATGCTGATAGATGTAGTAAGCGAAGTTAGTGCCCCGTCAGCGCTCGGGAAAGCTGCCGAGATCAGTCCAATCAAAAAAACCACACCTGCTAACGGCCCCAGATATTCCAGTGCAATCGTCGGAAAAAGATCATCAGTTGAAGCTACAGTTACACCTTTTGTCTGGGCATAAAGAAGTAAAAATGCTCCAAGGAAAAGAAATAATAAGTTGACAAACAGCAGTATTCCGCTGAATGTAAACATATTCTTCTGAGCCTCTCTTAAGTTCTTGCAACTGAGATTCTTCTGCATCATTTCCTGGTCAAGGCCTGTCATAACAATTGTAATGAACATCCCGCTGAAGAACTGTTTTACGAAGAACCTTTCATGGTGCCAGTCAGTATTGAACATTTTTGTAATGGAGCTGTCAGAAATGGTGCCAAAAAGCTCTCTGAGTGGCATCCCCAGTCCTCTGCTGATATAAACAATAGAAAGCACCACAGCCAGTAACATAAATGTGGTTTGAAGTGTGTCAGTCCAGACAATAGTCCTGATTCCTCCTTTGTAGGTATAGAGTATTATTAGAAGGATAAAAACCAGAACATTTACCCAGAATGGTATATTCCACGCATTAAATACAAATACCTGTAATACATTTATAACCAGAAACATACGGAGAGATGCCCCTAAAGTACGGGAAATAATAAAAAACCCGGCACCTGTCTTATATGACCAGAATCCAAATCGCTGATCGAGATATGTGTATATCGATGTAAGTTTCAACCTGTAGTATAATGGCAGCAGAACAAGAGCAATAACAACATATCCAACCAGGTATCCAAAAACTACAACCATATAGCTGAACTGAGTATCCTTAACCCAGCCCGGAACTGACATAAAAGTTACCCCTGACAGAGATGCTCCAATCATTCCATATGCAACCACAAACCATGGTGATAATTTATTACCAATAAAAAACGACTGGCTATCGGCTTTTCTTGATGTTATCCAGGTAATGAAAAAAAGCAATAAGGTGTATATCAGGAATATAATGAGAATGATGGCTGGTGACATATAAAGGGATATTTTTTACAAGAATAACAAAAAGAATGCAGTACAAAAAATTCTAAAGAGATTTAAAATAACGCAATATTTGACTTAATTTTGTATAAAAGCTAAAAAATGAGTTTTACCGAGTTTCCCTCCAGGCTCCTGGAAAAAGCTGTAAATGAGTTCGCCTCTCTTCCGGGTATTGGAAGAAAGACAGCTTTCAGACTGGTGATGAATCTGCTTAGGAGAGATGCGGACGAAGTGAAAAGATTTGGAGAGAGCATTCTGAGACTACACGAGGAAATACATTACTGCAAGATCTGCAACAGCATTTCCGACACTGAGATCTGTAATATCTGCAATGACGAAAACCGCAATAGGACGGTAATTTGCGTTGTTGAAAACATACAGGATGTAATGGCAATTGAAAATACACGACAATTCAAAGGTTTATACCATGTTCTTGGAGGAATAATCTCCCCTATTGATGGAATAGGTCCCTCAGATCTGAAGATTGATTCTCTGGAAGAAAAGGTAAAAGCAGGTGGAATAAAAGAGGTAATACTCGCATTAAGCACAACAATGGAAGGTGATACCACAAACTATTATCTCTTTAAAAGGCTTGGCAAACATGAAATTATCATTACTACACTTGCAAGAGGCGTCGCTGTAGGGGATGAGCTTGAGTATACCGATGAAGTAACTCTTGGCAGGGCAATCAACAACAGAAATCCTTATAATATATGATAACATCAATCGACCGGTTTCTTTCCGATTCAGGAAAGAGGATGAAACCATCTGTGATAAGGGAAATTCTCAAGCATCTGAGTAAACCCGGAATGATATCATTTGCCGGCGGTCTTCCCGCTCCCGAGACATTCCCGGTTGAAGATCTAAAGGAAATTGTACTTGAAATTCTTGAGAAAAACGGACCGGAAGCCCTGCAGTATAGTACCACCGAAGGAGATCCCCTCTTACGCCGCATGCTGGTCGACAGACACAATAAACAAGGTTTGAATATTGATATTGAAAACCTTATAATAACAACAGGTTCGCAACAGGCTATAGACCTTATAGCCAGAATATTAATCAATCCGGGAGATGTCATCCTGTGCGGCCTCCCCTCCTACCTCGGAGGACTGAATACATTCACTTCATATGGAGCTGCACTGAAAGGGATTACTCTTGACGAGAATGGAATGAGACCCGAAGAACTTGAAGAGACAATCATCAGCCTTAAACAGCAAAACTTTACAATAAAATTCATATATGTAATTCCCGATTTTCAAAATCCTGCAGGTATAACTATTCCCGAATCAGGTAGAATTAAAATAATAGATATTGCTGAAAGACACGATCTGCTCATAATTGAGGACAGCCCCTACAGAGAAATAAGATTTGAAGGTGAGCATCAGAAGCTTATGTATCAACTTGATAGTACGGGCCGGGTCATAACATTATCTACATTTTCCAAAATTTTTGCTCCCGGATTCCGGGTAGGCTGGGTTATTGGAAGTCCGCTTATCCTTGAAAAGATTGTGACCGCTAAACAAACATCTGATCTTTGCACCTCGGCATTCGCTCAGAAAATAATTGCCCGTTACCTTCAGAAGGGACTGATTGATAAAAACCTTCAGAAAACTATCGCCCTTTACAAAGAGCGACGTCATAAAATGATTGAGTGCTTTAAGAAATACATGCCTGAAAGTGTAAGCTGGACTGAGCCGCAGGGTGGTTTATTTCTTTTCGTAACACTTCCTGAAAATCTTGATGCAGATATAATCTTTCTCAAAGCAATTGAAAAGAATGTTGCATTTGTTTCAGGGACAACTTTTTTTTGTGATGGATCGGGTCACAATACCATGCGAATTAATTTTTCATTTTCAAATAATGAAGAAATCGAAATGGGAGTAAAACGGCTTGCTCTGGTAATAGCCGATGAATTAAGTAATTACACATCCTGATTCATAAAACTAAAACAATTCTTCTTTGTGATTGTTAAAGAGATGATATAAAATAATTTTATCAGAATAACTTTTTAACATTCAGAATATGGCCAGGATTAATATTATACTTCCCGCTATGGGAGAAGGAGTAATAGAAGCAACAATAAATAAATGGCTCGTTCAGGAAGGGGCGTCGGTTAGTGAGGATGATCCTCTTGTTGAAGTATCCACAGACAAAGTAGACTCAGAAATTCCGGCACCGGCAACCGGAACCGTTTCCTCAGTAATTGCGAAGGAAGGGACAGTAGTGAAAGTGGGTGAAGTCATTGCCGTTATTGAGAATGAAATGGCCAGGCAGACTGAAGATCCTAAAAAAGTCGATAAAGAAGTATCCAGAATACGTGAAACAATTGGTATAATCAAACAGGAAAAGCAGGAAGTTGAGGAAGCCGATCATAATCTCAAAAGCCGTACTCCCTCCGGTAAATTTGTTTCCCCCCTGGTAAGAAGCATTGCATCGCGTGAAGGAATAAGCTATTCTGAACTTGACAAGATTACGGGTACAGGAATGGATGGGAGGATTACCAAAGATGATATAACCAATCTGCTTGAATCAAGAAAGAAACCTGAAGAAACAGCAAAACCAAGGGAAAGTACAAAGCCGGAAGAAGTTAAAGAAACAGAGCGACCTGAACAAGCAAAAGCAGAAGAACCTGAAGAATCCAAGGAACCTGTTGCTGAAGTAAGAACAGTTAAAGAACAGGCAGGAGTTACTGTTTCTCAGGAAGATGAAGTGGTTGAAATGGACCGCGTACGGAGGATCATTGCAGATCATATGGTTATGTCGAAACGTACATCTGCCCATGTTACATCCTTTATTGATGCTGATGTTACGCGTCTAATGATATGGAGAAATGGTTTCAAAGATAAATTCCTCGAAAAGGAGGGTATAAAACTCACTCTTACTCCTATATTTATAGATGCAACCGCTCGGGCATTAAACGATTTTCCGCAGATAAATGTTTCAGTGGATGGAAACAACATCATATTTAAGAAGAACATAAACATAGGTATGGCAACTGCCTTGCCCAATGGCAATCTTATTGTTCCTGTTCTCAAGAAGGTGAACGAAAAGAACCTTACCGGAATTGCAAGGGCTGTTAATGATCTGGCCGACAGAGCCAGAAAAAATAAATTAAAGCCTGATGAGATTTCCGGTGGAACATTCACTCTTACAAATTTCGGAAGCTATGATAATCTTTCAGGGACACCAATAATCAACCAGCCTCAGGTGGCAATTCTCGGAACGGGTGCTGTAAGAAAAATGCCCGCTGTTCTCGAAACCCCTGATGGTGATGTTATTGCTATCAGGCATATAATGATACTTTCTTTAAGCTACGATCACAGGGTCATTGATGGTGCACTTGCCGGAAAATTCCTTCATAAAGTAAAGGAAATACTCGAAAATTACACTCCCGACACTCCCTGATGTAATAAAATATATTCTTTATAATCGCCAATTCAACCTCTGGATCAGGCAATTACTCAAATTTAAATATTTATTGATAAAAAGGATTGTCAATAAATATTCTTTTATCTGAATTTTCTGCTATATTAGTAGCTTTGAGAAGTTAAACTTAACCGAAGCTACATTTCGCATTTAATAAAATCCATTTCTACTTACTTTAGATCGATTGCTCTATGATTAAAAAAATGTTTCTCCTGTCTTTATTCCTGGGTGTTCTTTTCAGCAATTTGCAGTCCCAATCCAGATCGGAGATTAAAAATACTTTTTATGATGCAGAAAGCTGGATTTTATTTGAAGATTACAAAGAAGCCCTGCCATTATATCTGAACCTTCTTAAATTCTATCCGAACAACTCCAATATTAAATATCGTATCGGACAATGTTACATTAACACACCGGGTGAAAAGGAAAAAGCAATAAGATTCCTTGAGGACGCAGTTAAAAATATCAATCCGAATTACAAGGAGGGTAATTTCAGGGAAAACGGCGCACCATATGATGCACTGTATTATCTGGCTAACGCTTATCGCATTAATAACAGGCTTGACAATGCACTTGAAACCTATGGTCAGTTCAGAAAAAACCTTGATCCAAAAGTTTATGACACAACAATCGTAAAATTACAAATACAATCCTGCCTTAATGCAAAAGAGCTGATTTCAATGCCTCTTTATATCAAGGAAAAAAATATGGGAAATTTCATTAATGAGAATAACTCAGAATTTAATCCCGTTGTTTCCGATCAGGAGAACTTGTTAGTTTTTACAAGAAGTGAAGCCTTTTACGATGCCATTCTTTATTCCGTAAAGGAAAATGGAAAATGGACAGGGCCTGTAAATATGAACGAATTACTCCAGGTCGATAATTACGTCTACCCCACTTCCTTATCCAAAGACGGTAAAGACCTATACCTCTATAGTTCTGTAGATTACGATGGTATTATTTATACTACCCGATTCGAAAACGGGAAATGGTCTCCACTGGTAAAATTGAATGATAACATCAATACAAAGTTCTGGGAATCACATGCAACAATATCACACGACAATAAAAAACTCTATTTTACAAGTAACAGGAAGGGTACATACGGCGGCCTCGATATTTATGTGTCAAACAGAGACAGTATCGGAAACTGGGGGCCGGCAACTAATCTGGGGCCGGTAATAAATACTCCTTATAATGAGGAAACACCTTTTATGAGCAATGATGACAAGACTCTTTTCTTCAGCTCAAGGGGACATTTTAATATGGGAGGTTACGATATTTTTTATTCCACACTTCTTGACAATGGTGAATGGTCAGTGCCGCTGAACGTTGGTTATCCGCTTAATTCAACCGATGATGATGTTTTCTTTAAACCAATTAAAGAAGGTTATGAAGGATACATAGCAAAATATAATCCTGGTGGATATGGGAAACAAGATATTTACAAACTTGAGATATTTTCTGATGATCACCCCAGGAAATTCCTGGTCAGAGGAATGGTAAAAGTGGCTGATCTTATTGGTAACCTGGAAGATAGTGTGAAGATCAGTGCAATGAACATTAAAAATCCAAATCAGACAATCATTGTATATTCAAATCCGAAAACCGGCGAATATGAATTTCAACTACCTCAAGGGAACTATGAGGTAACATATCAGGCAGATGGAGGTGAGATTGTAAAGCGTAGGATTGATATCCCGATAGACTTTCCATCTGACAGTTTTGTTCTTCCCGGTACAATTTTACCCAGAACTGACTTTATTGCCGATTTCAATGTTGAAAGCAATAAAACAATCTCAGTTTCAAAAGGTGACACAATTATGTTTCCCCTCGATGTTGAGCCAAACTCATTACTTGTCATTCAAAGATGGCTTGGTGATTCACTACTCTCAACAGAAACTTTCAACATTAAAGAATCTGCGTTCAACTATAAAATGGTTCCTTTACCCGGGGATAATAAGGTTGTCTTTAAGCTAACTGATAAATTCAGCAATACAACAACAACAGATGTGTTCATTAAGATGGAAAAAGGTGTTTCAACACAGCCTCTTGTTCGTCCTGAATACATCAGAATCATTGCCAAAAAACAAATCGATGCCTTTATTGAGATGCTTAAAATGAGAGACGATGGGAAACTCAAAAAGATAATCACCGATGCAGATATTAAGGATAAAGAATTTGGCAAAATTGATGATGTCATCTCCCTTATTAAGGAGGAAGCTGCCCGTAGTAGCATAAGTCCTGAGGAGGTTGATAAACTAGCCCTGAAAGTAGCAGTTCTTGATAATGTACTTACTCAGGCAGCAGTAGATCTAATGGCAAAATACACAGAGGGTTCGTTGAAGGACATACTCGAACATATCGATATTTATCAGGACAAATTAAAAACATGGACCGACCTACAGCAATATATTTTAAACAAGACTAACGGTGATATAAGCCCTGAAGATCTGAATAAAATTGCGGCTGATATCCTTAAAGATGTCGATCCCGCTATTTCTGTACTGCGGGATAAAATAATGGTTTACAGCAACAATTCACCTGATGGAATTCAAATCAGGGATGCTGTAACATCCATTGATCCCAACATAAACAAGACACCGGGACAATGGCTGAAATCATTCTATGATGAAATTGTCCGACAGGGATTATCTGAGGATCAGTTTGCTGATATTATTGCAGTTATAAGTTCACTTACCTCTGAAACTACAGAACAATATAAGGAAGCTCTGATACCATTTACACAGGATCCATTCAGGCAGTGGCTTAAATCAATCGATCTGAAAAAGATCAAAATGCCACGCGACCTTATAAAAATGATTATTGCCAGCAGCAGAAAAGACATCTATCCCGAAGACCAATTCTTTAACAGTGAGGCAGAACTTATCGTGTCCAGGAATATTCCTTCGGATATCATCGAGTCACGTTTGACTGAAGGAAAAGGAAAGCTATGGATACTATGGATCGTTGCCGGACTTGCATTATTCTTTTTCATTATCTTTGGACGAAGGAGAAAAAAGAAGGAGAAAAAATAGTTTCTTAATGAAATGACCGGTATCTTCCGGTCATTTCATTACATTAATAAGATGAAAGTAAATTATTTATGGTTATTTTTGATTTTTTAAAGCTTTAGAAATGAGAAAAAAGGGCCAGATATTTATGGTATTGCTGATGTTTTATCTCTCGACTTCAGCCCAGGAGATTAAAAACATGCAGGATTTATTTCTGGAGACAGAGTATTTCTTTTTGAATGCCGATTATTCAGACGCGCTGCCGTACTACCTTCAACTGTATGAAAAGATGCCGGAAAATGCAAATCTTGCCTACAGGATCGGAGCTTGTTATCTTAACATCCCGGGGAAAAAGAATCTGTCAATTGATTATCTTGAGACTGCATCGAAGAATATGTCTGCAAAGCATAAAGAAGGAAGTATAAACCAGATATCTGCACCTTATGATGCACTATATGATCTTGCTAACGCCTATCTTGTTAATTATAAATTTGATTTGGCCAAAGATGCCTTTAAAAGATATTCTGAATCACTACTGCCTGACGACAGGGAGAATCGTGATTTTCTGAATCATTTGATAAATGTCTGCGATAATGCCAAAGATCTCATTTCCAGACCGGTTTCATATACCGAGGAAAACGCAGGTGAAATTTTCAACGATGATAAATCAAACTATAATCCTGTAATTTCAGCTGACGGCAAATCATTTGCATACATGGTATCTCTTAAATTCTATAATGCGATAATGTTCTCAAAGCTTGTAAACGGAAAATGGACCCCACCTGTTAATATATCACCTGAGATCCAGCTTGATGGTAATATTTTTATTTCATGCCTCTCTTCAGACGGTAAAACTCTTTTCCTGTCAAAAAATGATAATTTTAACAGTGATATTTATTCAAGCTCGTTTAACGGAACAATCTGGGCTCCCGCAGTCAAAATAGGGAAAAATATAAATACAAAATATTGGGAGTCACATGGATATATTTCAGATAGTGGCGATCAGTTGATTTTTTCTTCAGACCGGCCGGGGGGATTCGGAGGTCTTGATCTTTATGTTTCCCGAAAGATAAATGGAGAATGGGGACCGGCAGTTAATCTCGGACCTGAGATAAATACACAATTTAATGAAGATCGTGCCTTCTCTATTAACAATAATAAAACACTGTTTTTCAGCTCACAGGGACATATGACAATAGGCGGATATGACATTTTCAGGTCTGAGCTACAGTCAAATGGTCTATGGAGTAAACCTGAGAATATCGGATATCCGCTTAATACCCCTGATGACAATATGTTTTTTATGCCCACAAGTAATGGAAAAACCGGCTATTACTCTTTATTTAAAGAGTCGGGGGGGTTTGGAAAAGAAGATATTTATAAGATTACTCTGAAATAAAAATTTCAGCCAGTTGGATTTAAAAAATATTATATTTGTTCGATGAACAGTTACAGATTTAAAATATTTCGTCTCAGATTTCAGCTGATGGCGCTGATTATTATTTCAGTAAAAATTTCAGCCCAGACACCCAGCGAAATGAGAAGCATCTTCACTCAGGCTGAATCTTACTACCTGTTTGAGGAGTATGATCTTGCAAATCAGCTTTATATACTACTTGAGGATCCTGCAAATTTTAATATAAAGTATAAAATAGGTACTTGTTACCTCAATATCCCGGGTGAAAAAGAAAAGGCTATTTCATACCTTGAAGAAGCTGTCAGAAATGCTAGTTATGATGCTAAAGTCGCTTCCTATAAAGAAATGAGGGCTCCCCTCGATGCATATTTCTTTCTGGCAAAAGCATATATGATTAATAATGAACTTGAAAAAGCCCTGGCTACCCTTGAAACATTTAACAAGCTTGCCGGAGAGACAAAATCAAAAGGTGGCATGGAAAACCTGGAGTTTGTTGATCAGCTGAGGCAAGCCTGTAAAAATGCGCTACAATTTCAGGAAAACCCAATAGAGTTGAGCAAAAAGATTCTTGGAAATGAGTTCAGTCAGGGTTCAATAAACGATAACCCGGCTGTTAGTTTTGATGGTAATTCCATAGTTTATACTGAGAGAAGGGGTATATCAAACGTTATTCTCTATTCCCGAAAGGAAAGAGACAAGTGGCAGACACCAATTGAAATAACAGCCAGAATAAATGCAGGAGAAGATTGCTCGTCAAGTGCTCTTAACCAAGACGGTACGTTATTATTCCTTTACAAGAATGATAATTATGATGGAAATATCTATACATCAGAACTCGTCAACGGAGATTGGACTCCTATAAAAAAATTAAATAAAAACATAAATACAAAATTTTATGAATCTCATGCAGCAGTAACAGCGGATGGGAAAAAACTATATTTTACCAGTAACAGGGAAGGTGGCCAGGGGGGGTTGGATATCTATGTTTCAGAACTGGATGCTTCCGGCGACTGGGGACCCGGCATAAACCTGGGTGCTACAATAAATTCGGGTTATAATGAAGACAACCCGTTTGTGACAGCCAACGATTCATTGTTATTTTTCTGCTCTGAAGGGCATAACGGAATGGGCGGTTTTGATAACTTCATGAGCCTCAGGCTTACTACTTCATGGAAGACTCCACAAAATATAGGCTACCCGCTTAACACAACTGATGATGACAAATTCTTCCAGCCATATAATAATGGTCGTAATGGATATTACTCAATGACAACAGGTTACAAGAAAAAAGAAATTTTCTATGTTGGTTTTGGAAAGATTGATGTTAATCAGACATTTGAAATCAGGGGAAAAATTAGTGTTGAAGATACACTAATTGCTTTCAATGAAAAATTTCCTATACATCTGATAAACAAAGCCACAGGCGATACAGTCGATGTCGGTTTTCCAAATAAATATACGGGTCATTATAACTTCAGCGTAAGCCCCGGATCATTCGAAATTATCTATACAGGATTAGGCTTCTTGCCTCAAACAATTGATACTGTTGTCGTTATGGACAATCCGGTTACGTCAATTGTTTTAGATATGACTCTTGAAAAGGATCCTGCAGCAGTGATAATTTCTGAACCGTTAATTTATGATAAAATTGATCTGGAAAATATTCCGGTTGTTATGGCGATCGACTCAAGTATTCTTGACAGAAATTTAAATGTAAATGATGTAAATGATACAGCTATTAAAGATTCCGATATTCTTTTTTACACGGTACAGGTGATGGCTTTGTACAAGCCTGTCGACGTAAGTTATTTCAAAAGGATTACTGATATGAGAGTTATCTTTAATGATGTAGATAAATTCTACAGGTATATTACAGGCAATTTTTCCACCAGAGAGGAAGCTTCTGCATTAAGACTGGAATTAATGAGAAAGGGATATCCTAATCAGATCTTCATCAAAAAGGTATCTAAATAATGGTTTATCTCCTAAAAAAGATAATTTTTCTAATAGTTTTTTTTAGAATCCTCATCCCGGCTCATTCACAGACAAATTCTAAAAAAGAATTTATCAGTGTAATAAAGGATGCAGATAACTATTTCTATTTTGACGAGGATTATGAGAGAGCTTCACTTCTTTATGAATCCTTACATAACATTTACCCTGACAATTGCAATATTTCTGCCAAACTTGGCATATGCTATCTAAATTTAGATGGGAAGAAGGACGAAGCTATTGAACTCCTTTTAATCGCTTCAAAAAATATTGCTGAAAATGATAAAGACTATGTTGAATTTGGAGAAAAAGCTCCGCTGGATACTTACCTCTATCTCGCAGTTGCTTACCACATGAACGATAGCCTCAACAAAGCACTGACTTTGTATTCTGATTTGAAAAAAAAACAGAATAGTTCAGAGATTTTTCGAGAAAAATATCTCGACATGCAGATAAGGAATTGCAAATATGCTATCGAAATGCAAAAAAACCCGTCAAGTTCAACACCGGAACTCTTTGCCCCATGGCTTGATCAATTTCCCGGGGCTTCAAATCCTGTCATTTCTAAAAACGATTCAGTATTTGTTTTCACTCAAAAGATAAACGGAAAGACCCATATTTTTTGCTCTTATAAAAATATTAACTGGCGACAACCTCTGGATATCACATCACAACTTGGAAAGTTTGATCAGTTATACACCAACTCAATTACCGGTGATGGGCGCCTATTGATAATATTTTATGATGATGGAGGTAACGGTAACCTATTTTATAGTCAGAGAAATGAAAACGAATGGAGTAAATTAAAACCATTTCCAAAAAACATAAATACAATTTATTGGGAATCACACGGTTTCATAAGTCTGGATGGCAAAACAATTTATTTTTCAAGTAACAGACCAGGAGGTGAAGGTGAATTGGATATCTGGAAGTCGGAAAAAACAATTGACGGGACATGGGGGAAATCGACAAACTGCGGCAAAATTATAAATACCCCATACAATGAAAATACACCTTATTATGACCCTGAGTCCGGTACTCTTTTATTCAGCTCAGTAGGGCATACAGGTATGGGAGGGTATGATGTTTTCAGATCCGTTCTGGCAAATGGCAGCTGGTCAAGTCCGATCGGAATTCCATATGAATTCAATACAACATCAGATAATACCTTTTTCATAATGAGCAATAATACTCAGGGATATATTACAAGTTTACTCAATGAATCAGGTGTAAGGAATATTTATGAAATCAAAAATGCTGATTCAGAAAATGGAATCATTACAGTTGAGGGAAATATCAAATTACAGGATGGAATGGATATCGATCCTGAAGTGATAATTGCTGAGCTTTTCGAATCAAAAAAAAATACTCTCCTAAAAACTATCCATGTATCCGAGGATGGAAAATTCCAATTTGAGAGTAAATCAGTTGAATATCATGTTATTGTGAACTATCCAAATTATCAATCTGACACTATTTTTCTTAGCAACCACGCTAACTTCCAATCTCACTATATTTCAGTAAATTCTACTTTAATACCTCAGGAAGTAGTCAGTGGATCATTTATGTCAATAAATAATATCCTATTTGAGTTTGATAGCGATTTTCTCGATAAAAGAGCAACAGCAAATCTGGAACAATTAAAATCAATTCTTGTTGATAATACAGAATTAAAAATTGAAGTAGCCGGATATACTGACTCAAAAGGGAGCAGTACTTATAACAGGAAACTTTCAGATAAACGAGCCCAGAGAGTAATTGATTATCTGATCTCTGCCGGAATTTCATCATCGCGACTTGTTAAAAAAGCTTATGGGGCATCGAATTTTTATGCATCAAATACACTAAGTAACGGATCAGATAATCCTGAAGGGAGAAAATATAACCGGAGAGTAACATTTGGTATCGTCGATACACATACCAGAGTGATAATTTCTCAGGAAGCCTACACCCCGGCCTATCTTAAGCAACCTTATTCGATGAGATATTGCATTATTCTGGCAGTAAGTTCTGTAACCCTCGATCATAGCTATTTCAATAAGCTTAAAATGAATGATATACTTTTCATTAAATCAACGAGGATAGATGATCTGAATTTATATTCACTCGGCGTATTTAATAATAAAACTGATGCAATTAAATATCTTTCATCTGTAAGAGAAAATGGATTTGAGGATGCCTATATTGTCAACTTATATGATTTGAACAATGAATCGCGTACAATTCTAAATCCTGTCAGACTTGACAATAAGAAACTTTACACCATACAGTTAAGAGCATCACGGTCACCATTAAACATGAAAACTTTTATTGGGATTGAGGGGGTTGAAGAGGTCAGATCGAATGATCGCTATTTCCGCTATTTATATGGTGAATACTCTCTCTATTCAAAAGCTAAAGAGGAGCTGGTTATTATACATGAATCAGGTTTTAAAGACGCATTTATACGAGATAAGAATTTATTGATTAATCAATAACCGTAATATGAAATACCAACAGATCAGTCTTCGAGCTCTTGAACCGGAAGACCTCGAATTACTTTACAAATGGGAGAATAATGAGTCTTACTGGGTGATTAGCAATACTATAACCCCGTTCTCAAAATATACACTGAAAAGATATCTGAAGAATTCTCATAAGAATATATACGAGACCGGGCAGCTGAGGCTCATGATTGACCATATTGAAGACAAAACAGCAATCGGGACTATCGACATTTTCGAGTTTGATCCTTTTCATAAAAGGGCAGGTATCGGAATACTTATAGAAAGCGAGGCATACAGAAGAAAAGGTTATGGCTCAATGGCCCTTAAATGCCTCACTGATTATTGCTTCAAAACCCTTCAACTGCATCAGCTTTACTGCAATATCCTTTCGAACAACTGTGAAAGCATGGACCTTTTTAAAAAACAAGGATTTGTGGAATGCGGCATCAAAAGAGACTGGATAAAATCTTCAGATGGATATATTGATGAATATCTTTTCCAGCTGATTAATCCCGCTTAATCAGCGCTGAATGACACCTTTAGTATCTCTGTATTCCCCTTTGAAATAATTCAGTCCGATTTTGTCGTATCTCCTTTTCAAAATTTCAAGTCTGGAAAGGAAATCTTCAAAATCCTTCAGTTTATCTGATGTCCATCCGGTCTCAGCAAGCGCAAACATGCGCGGGTAAACCATATACTCAACATGATCAGATGTCCTCATATATTCTGTCCATACATTTCCCTGTACTCCGAGAATGTGTTTCTGTTCCTCTGCAGAAAGTTCCTCAGGCATCGGATTATAAGAATATACAAGCTCAAGTGGAAGATAGCCACCTATTGCCAGGGGCTGCCCTTCAGAATCAGTCTGATAATAATCGAGATATACAAATTTGCCGGGAGTCATTATAACATCATGCTTCTGTTTAGCAGCAGCAATACCACCTTCAGTTCCACGCCATGACATTACTGTGGCTTCCGGAGCGATACCACCTTCAAGAATTTCATCCCAGCCGATGAGCTTCCGGTTTTTTGATGCCAGAAATCTCTCCATTCTTCTGATGAAATAACTCTGAAGCTCTTCCTCATTTTTTAAACCTTCGACCTTAATCCTATTTTGACAATCCCGACATTCTTCCCATTTTGTTTTTGGACACTCATCACCTCCTACATGTATGTAAGAGCCTGGAAACAAGTCAACAACCTCTGTTAAAACATCCTGTAAAAATTTAAATGTCTCTTCCTTTCCTGCACAAAACACATTGTCAACAACGCCCCATCTGGTGTATACCTCAAAAGGTCCTCCGGTGCATGAGAGCTCAGGATACGCCGCCAAGGCAGCTTGTGCATGTCCTGGCATTTCAATTTCGGGGATTATGGTGATAAATTTGGTTTTAGCATATGCAACAACATCTTTGACCTCATCCTGTGTATAAAAGCCTCCATAAGGAGTCCCATCATATTGGTAGGGTTTCGTTCGTCCATGCCCGACAAGGGTTTCCTTTCTGAAGCCGCCTGTTTCAGTAAGCCGGGGATATTTTTTTATTTCAATTCTCCATCCCTGATCCTCTGTCAGATGCCAATGAAATGTATTCATCTTGTGCATCGATATCATGTCGATATATTTTTTAATAAACTCTATTGGAAACATATGACGCCCGACATCAAGATGCATTCCCCTGTATACATATTCGGGTTCATCTTTTATCTCACATGATGGAACTGACACTTCCAATCCTTCAACAATCCCGTTCTTCTCTACTTCTGCGGGCATTAGCTGCCTTAATGTCTGTACAGCATAAAATTGGCCAACCGGTGTTTTTGCTTTAATAATTATCTTCCTCCTGGTTACTGACAATGTATATCCTTCATTGTTATTCACAGAAGTATCCAGTGTCATAAATACATCACCGGATTTTGATTTATTCCCCTCTGTAACCGGGATGCTGATTCCTGTTGGATTTTTTATTAGAAGAGCAAGAAACTGAGCAGCAAGTCTGGTTTCATCAGTCTGATCGGCTAAAATGATCTGGGTTCTGCTGCTAAAAACAAACCTGCCGTTCATTTCCACCAGGGAAGAAGGAGCTGGTATGATTGCATATACATTTTCTCCGGCATTAGAGGTCTGTTTACAACCAGCCAGAATAAATGCGGCAGAAACTAAAAGAAAAACCAATTTTTTCATAATATTTTGTTTTTATAGACTTTTATACCTGATGCAAGAAGACCGCAAGCCGCCGAGATATCAGCTCCTCGTGATTTTCTGATTGAAGCTGATACACCGCTGATTACAAGATTATGTTTAAAATATTGCATCTTTTCAACTGTTGATGAAGTGTTTGCGTCGGCAACCCCGGAATGGTAGGGAAGCAGATTGACTCTGATTTTTGAGCCGATAAGTAAATTCTTCAGTTCAAACAAATGATTCTCAGAATCATTGACGTTATGCATCATCACATACGCAACACTTAATCTTCGTTTCCTCTTAACAGGATAATCTCTCATTAACTGTAGAATCTCATGAGCAGGATACATTTTTTCTGCAGGAATAACTTTTTTTCTTTCTTCTTCAAAAGGCGAATACAGGCTTAGTGTTAAGTTACAGTTCGACTTTTCAAGAAATGAAACAACTGCCGGAGTGATACCAACTGTTGAAACAGTAATGTTCGCCGGACTGACAGCAAGGCCCCAGGGAGAGGTAATGATTTCGCAGGCCTTGATAACCTCATAAAGGTTATCCATGGGCTCCCCCATTCCCATAAAGACCACATGAGTTATTTTTTTGGAATCAGGCAGACTTATTATCTGGTTTACTATTTCACCCGCTGTAAGATTACCATGAAATCCATATTCTGCCGTGACACAGAAAGGGCAGCCCATACGGCAACCTGACTGGGTTGAAACACATACAGTATTCCTTTTTCCATCAGGTATAAATACAGTCTCAAATATCTTGCCCTGGCTTGTTCTGAACAGATATTTGATACTTTTATCGTCCGAAACCTGCCATTTTTCGGGACTAATCACACCACAGTTGAAATTATTATTAAGAAGAGATTGTAGCTTTTTGGGAATCAGATTAATCTCGTTTATGCTTTTTAAATGTCTCCGATAGATCCCATTGGCAACTGCAACTGCGTGTGCAAGAGTATATTCCTCTACTCTAATGAATTCGTAAATTTCATCAGGAGTCATTCCACACAAATCTATTTTTCGCATAAAACTAATTCATGGAAATTATACAATTGCAGGAAATACCAACACTACATCAAACAGACCATTAATTACTTACCGGTCTGATTTTCAGGCAACAACCCCCTATTTTTTAATAAAGGCTCAATAATTGGTTCCCTTCCACGAAAGTTAACATACATCGTCATAGCATCCATCGTTCCGTTTTTTTCAAGGATATTTTTGCGATATGAATTTGCTGTTTCGCTATCGAAAACACCTTTTTCCCTGAATGCCTCAAAAGCATCGTTATCAAGCACAGCAGCCCAAGTATAACTATAATAACCTGAATCGTATCCACCTGTAATGTGAGTAAAATATGTACTTCTGTAGCGCGAAATAATTTCAGGAATCAATCCTATTTGTGCAAAATACTGTTTCTCAAAATCCTGTACATTAATACTTACAGGTGCTTCAAGTGTGTGATACCTAATATCAAGTAATGATGCTGCAAGTGTTTCAACATTATCAAAACCCTGATTGAAGTACTCGCTGTTTTTAATTTTCTCTACAAGAGTGGCAGGAATTGTTTCCCCTGTTTCATAGTTTCTGGCATATGTACTGAGAACAACAGGTTCTGTGGCCCAATGTTCCATAAGCTGGGAAGGCAGTTCAACAAAATCCCATGCAACATATGTCTGGTTATAGGTATTTTTATTAAAAAGTGCATCAAGTGCATGTCCAAACTCATGAAAAAGGGTACTTACTTCTTCCATACTAAGAAGTGAGGGTAAATCGCCACCCGGACGTGTAAAATTACCCACCAGAGTAACAACCGGAGTAACGTCTTTACCATTTAGAATATGATGGCTCCTGTATGTGCCACACCATGCACCCTGCTGCTTACTTTCCCTGGGATGGAAATCCATGTACAATACTCCAAGGTGAGAACCGTCGGCCTCTTTAACCTCAAAAGCCTGTGCTTCAGGATGAGGTAGTGGGATGTCAGCGACTGGGGAAAAAGTTATGCCGAAAAGATTTGTTGCACAAGCAAATACACCATCCCTGACGTTTTCCAGTTTAAAGTAGGGCCGTAATTCGCTGTCATTCAGATCATATTTTTCTTTTCTGAGTTTTTCAGCGTAGTGCCACCAGTCGGATGGTTCGAGTTTAAATTTACCACCTTCCCGATTGATGATTGACTGCATCTCCTTAACTTCATTTTTAGCTACCGGCAAAGCTTTTTCCCACAAACTGTTAAGCAGGTTAAATACATTCTCAGGCACTTTAGCCATCCTGGGTTCAAGTACAATATGTGAATGAGTGTTGTATCCAAGAAGTTTAGCTCTTTTAGCTCTTAAGCTTACCATTTCAGCAAGAATAGCATTATTATCAAAATCATTGCCGTTATTACCTCGGTTAATATAGGCATCATACAGTTTTTTTCTTAAGTCTCTTCTGGTTGAATATTGCAGAAAAGGATACATGCTCGGACGTTGTGTTGTAAAAACCCATTTACCTTCATTTTCAGATTGCTTTGCAACTTCAGCAGCTGTATTTATAACCGAACCGGGCAGCCCTTCAAGATCATCTTCTGATAAAACCAGTTTAAAATCATTGGTTTCAGAAAGAACATTCTGTCCAAAATGTACTGCCAGCACTGAAAGCCTCTGGTTAATCGATTTCAGAGTATCCTGATCCTGTTGATTGAGATTAGCCCCGTTTCGCACAAAACCCTTGTACAGGTTTTCGAGCAAGAACTTCTTTTCAGCATTCAGATCGAAATCTGCCTGATTATCGTAAACATATTTAATACGTTTAAAAAGTTCAGGGTTAAGCTGTATTTCATCGTTAAATGCAGCCATTTTTGGGGAAATCTCCATTTCAATTTGCTGTATGGAATCATTTGTCACTGCAGCGCTTTGTGCAAAAAAAACAGATGCTGCTTTTTTTAGAAGTTCACCCATTGCATCCAGTGCAACAACGGTATTCTCGAAAGTGGGAGTTTCTTTATTATCTAGAAGATCTTCAAGTTCCAGTCTGGCATCAGCCATCCCTTTTTCAAATGCAGGAATATAGTGTTTTGATGAAATTTTATCAAAAGGAGGAACATCAAACGGTGTATTATATTCACTGAAGAATGGATTATTAGTATCCACCTTAGCAGCATTTTTACAAGCTGAAACCGCAAATAACATAAGTGCTGAAATAACAGAAACCTGAATTAAATTTTTCACAGAAGCAGATTTTGGATTAATGAACTATAATAATTATTGCGAAGTTAATTTTTTTGTGTCTCTTTTTCTTGAACTTACTTGACTTTTTGCAATAATTTATTGAAATTAGATGGTGCTAAAAGGTAATGTTCTAAAAATTGACCCATATGAAAAACTTGCTGCGTTTTTTCTTTTATGGTACCACCCATTGATCTCTCCGGAAACGGAGGCCGGTTTAAGGTGATAATGGATATCTGCAGATGGCCGGGAGATGCAACAACTGTACAGTTAATGGTTAACGGGGAAGTTCTAGGCACCAATATCAATCCTACCGACAATTTTGAAACCTTTCTCATTTCCGGAGAAGGAGGAACGATAAACAGTAAGATTAAAATTCTCGCTGTCACAAAAAGATTCTTTCTCGACAATTTCTTAGTTACAACAGAAGGTATTCCGACATACATCCCGGGAATGCCGGAAACCAGGACAAATATTAAAATTTATCCTGTCCCCGCAGATAACATATTACATTTATCTAATATACTAGGTGTTACGAAGATAGAAATAATTAATATATCAGGAAATGTTCAAAGAGTTCTGAATACTAAATGTATTGATGAAACACAAATTGATGTAGAATCCCTGGATCACGGGATATACTTTATACATTTTATCTCAGGGAATTTCAGGCAAGTCAGGACCTTTATAAAATAAATTTAATAAACGAAGGTGTTTCAAAAGTCCAGGTTAGCATTTCCCATGTTCACCAAAACACCTTCCAACCCTCCCCTTAAACTATAACTACCCTTTATACACAAGTTTTTGCCACGAATGTGGCAAAAAATGAATAACCCCCGGTGAAACCGGGGGAAGAGCTAACTACTTGATTGCAAACCCCGAAAGGGGTTTAATTACTTTGCTCTTCGGACATATTCAGCTCCTTCAGAGCTGGAAAGTGTTTGGTGGTCATTTACCCCTGGCTGCGGCTGCGCCAGGGGTAAATCATATTAGGCTCTTTCAGAGCCTGCTGTACTCGATATTATAAAGATGCGTATAAAGGGTAGTTAAACTATAAGGGAAGGGGCTGGGGGAATGGTTAAAATGAACGTACTTATTTGCTTTGCGGAGAGGGGGATTACGCCCTCTCTTCGTTCGGGCGTGATCCCTGGGGGTGGCCTGCAGCTTCGATTTACTACCTTACTCG